>JAKFCC010000143.1:0-3911 GCA_036676795.1 Gemmatimonadota bacterium | reverse complement strand
ATCTCGCGGCTGGCCTTGAGCCTATCGCCCTGCACCCGGGAAATGGCGGTGTGGGTGCCGAGCGCGTGCTTCATCACCTGCAGCTTGCCGTCGTAGATCACCTTGTCCAGCGGCACCGATCTGCGCAGGTGCCGATCTTTGAGCGCCTGGACGTAGTCGTACAGTTGGCTGTCGCTGCGCACGGCGTGGAACTGGCCGTACTTGTCGACCAGCATCGTGCCCAGCCGCCCCTGCGCGATCAGCTCGCGCACCCGCACCTGCAGGTGTTGTGGGTAGCCGGCGAGGTACTTCAAAGGTTCCATCAGCAGAAGGGGACGAAGGCGGGGGCGGGGGCGGGGGGTATCATGGGCCGTAAGTCCTCAACAAGAAACTGCGACATGGCGAAGGCGAATCCGCTCCAGGAACAGTTGCTCAAGGCGGGCCTGGTCAAGAAATCCAAGGTGGCCGAGGTGGCGCGCGAGCAGAACAAGGCCCGGCATGCCAAAGGGCTGTCGGAGCCTAGCGAGATCCAGCTGGAAGCCGAGCGGGCACGGACCGAAAAGGCCGAGCGAGACCGCGCGCTCGCCGCCGAGCGCAAAGCCCAGTCGCGCATTACTGAACTTCGTGCCCAGGCGCGGCAGATCATCGAAGACAAGAAAGTGCCGCGCTCGGGGGAGAGCGAGTACCGCTTCACCGCCGACGGCGTCATCCGCACCCTGCTCGTCAACGACGACCTGCGCAAAAAGCTGTCCTCCGGCGCGCTGGTGATAGCCCGCCTGGGCGACCGCTATGAACTGTTACCGCGTGCGGCCGGCGACAAGGTGCGCGAACGCGACGCCAGCATGATCGTGCTCGATCACGGCCAGGACGCCGGCACCGGGCCCTCCGCCGGAACCTCCGAAGACGATGCGTATTACGCGCAGTTCCAGGTGCCCGACGACCTGGTTTGGTAACACCGCTCGGGCGGCAATACGACCTGCGAAGAACAAGGGGCCCGCGAGGGCCCCTGTTGAGGATTGAGATTGGCAGTGTGGGTTTCCCCATAAGGGGCTAGCACCCACCTAGGGAAAACAGCGAACTACGGCAGGGCTGGCCAGTGCGAGTACTAGTGAACGGCCCCCATAAGGCGCTAGTTCCTTGCCCATTGGCAGCCAAAAGGCGCTAGTTCCGCACCACGCGACCAGACGCCTTAGAGTTCAAGTACTTACAGAGGCGATTCTGCTATCGCCGTGGTCTGGTTCGACGACTGCTTCCGGCCAGAAGCGGGCGTGCCACGCCAACTCGCGTCCGAGGCCGGCGAGACGACGCGTGATCACGTAGCGCGGCTACTCGATCGGTGCCAGCACCTGGACGGGGCAATCGGCGAACAACGCCCAAGGCCCGGACCGAGACCGAGACCGAGACCGAGACCGAGACCGAGACCGAAGGAACGCACGAGCTATCGCTCCCACGCAACCATCTTGAATCGTTCGTGCTCGATTCCAAAGAAGTCGCACTTCCAAGCGCTCTGTGCTTCGAAGTCAAGGTCGATCCATTCATCGCGATGAGCAAGGACGCTCTTCGCACTATCATCCCAGTCTACTGACATGAAGTACTCCGTGTACTTGTAAACCCGCGCCTGGATCTCTTCGTACACGAACGAGTCGTACTCGAAGTGCAGAACCTCGAAGACGTTGCCGTCTCGGTCCGCATAGTCCATCGAGAAGTCGAGGCCCCACTTCGGGCGGAGCTTCACCAACTTGTACATCAGCGGGTTAGTCTGGGCCCACTCCTTGATCTGATCTAGCGCCTCGCCTGCGAAACCTTTGCGCTCGAACAGCAACGCATGGTTGAGCACTGCGCCATCATTCTTCGTTGGCGGCGACACGAGCCAGGTGGACCGGATCGCGTGGCGATGTTCGCGATGTGCGCAGAACCGTTGGCTATTTTCCACCGCGTACAGCTTCTCTAGTGGACTGAGGTCGTATCCGCTCTGGTCGAACAATTCGACATACTCCGGGCCCGGCACACGAACCCAGAAGTTCATCAACCGGTTGCGGTAGAACGGTTCCGGGTTTAGTTGCTTGGTGATTAGCGTGAGATCGTTCATCAGCAACCCTAACACCCACGCTTCGGAAGTCGGATGTTAGGCGGAGTATGCCCCTTGGATGACCTCCTGTGTGCCCCACGAGCGGGTAACGTCCGCTTCGGGTCGCAAGCCGTCATTAGCCAACGGCTTCTCCCGGTCAAAAGCGGTAACTCACCACGGGCGGTTCGTATTGCTCCAAGACCAATTGTGGGGGCAACACACCCCAGCGCGGCGGGAAGTCGAGGGCGCTGAAGCCCGCCTTACGCGGGTTACCGGCAAACCCGGGGCATTCTAGTGGGAAGTAGGAAATGCTTGTGGGCGGGCGTCACGCGTCGTCGCTTGCGAGGCGATTCCGCTCGCCGTTATCCACTGCAGCTGCGCGGTGTCGACGTATTGCTGGAAGCCCGCGACCTTGCCTCCATGCAGCGTCCACACATGGCACATCTGCGCGTCCAAGCGCCGGCCGGTCGCCTTGGCATAGCGCCCTTCGACCGCGACCGTTTCGCCGGCTTGGTGGAAGCGATGTGGGGGTCGAGTACTCAGTGCGGCGGGCATCGGTCGAAACCTACACGGCGAAGGTCGGGTGTCGTACTGAAACGATCTGTGGCTGCCACCCAAATGGGGGACTAAGGCACCTTTTCATCACTCATGCAACAGACCTATGTGCACCGCTGTCCATGTGCAATCCTCACATCCTCCAGCGCTGCATACCTTGCGCACCAGCGCGCGGGTGTCTTCCGTGTCGGAGACGGCTTGCTAAGGCAGACCCCGTGTTATTTACCCATCAACGAATCGATCCGATCCGACGACAAATTCATAGCAAACGCTAGGATAGTTTGGCGGTGAATGGATCGTCGAGCGAAGGAGGGAATATGTTGCACTATGCCCTGGTATTCTTGGTCATCGCGTTGATCGCCGGCGTCCTGGGATTCAGCGGCATTGCGGGCGCGGCGACTAACATCGCTTGGATTTTGTTCGTCGTATTCCTAGTGTTGGCCGCTATTTCTTTCCTCCGCGGGCGCGGGCCGTCCGCTTGAACGAACCCAAGCGGAGTCGGCAAAAATTCGGCCATGTCGCCGGATTCCACTACCCGACGCGCCCTCCGCCTTTGTGGGCGAGGTGGTCTATCCGCTATTGGAGGAGCGTTGTAAGGCTGCGCTTCCACCGCACCGGCCGTGCCGATGAGATCGAGATGCCCACTTCGATATGCAGCACCCTCGCGATGGAAGGCATCCACGACATCGTAGATCAGGGAGCGTCGACCGCAGTCCAGTGCGTCCGACATGAGATCCGCCGACCGGCTGGCGCACCGCCCTTTGGCCGGTGCATGTCCTCGGCGTCGAGCCGCGGATAGGGTTCGTCGTGTCCCGCCAGCAGGGCCCGCAGCGCATCATGCAACTTCCTGAAGTTCGAAATCTTCAGTTTGGCCAGATACACAGCTCCCCTCCGCCCTTCCAAACACACCAAATGTGTCGTGCTGGATCCAAAGGGAGTCAACCTGGATTGAATCACCGCTCCGGGTGTCGAAAGCGGCTCATTCTTAGCCCCGAACAATCTCCACCGGTGCCTCCCAGGGTAACGCCGAACAACAAGAGAAAAGGGGCTCATTAGAGCCCCTTAGAAGGGAATAGCGAGCTATGGCGGCCCTTGTGGCGCCTTATGCGTGCCCGAATAGCAACTCGACCTTCTATGAGCAGCGGCTTATAGGCTTACCCCACAGGCAGTAGCTAGAGCGACGCGCGCCGCCCCACCTCAACCGCACTTGCTGTACCCGCAGTTCAGGCAGGTGGCACAGCCATCCATGATGACGACCGCCTTCTGGCTGCACTTGTGGCACATCGTCGCCGACGGCGGGAACGACGCG
>JAKFCC010000142.1:0-30898 GCA_036676795.1 Gemmatimonadota bacterium | reverse complement strand
CATCGAGCACATCATCGAGCTCCAGCTGAAGCACCTGGAGAAGCTGCTGGCGGACAGGAAGATCACGATCTCGCTCACACCCGAAGCCCGGCATGTACTGGCGGAGGAGGGTTACGATCCGGCCTTTGGTGCGCGACCGCTCAAGCGCGTCATTCAGCGGATGCTCCAGAACCCGCTGGCGCTGGCTGTCCTGGAGGGGAATTTCGGAGAGGGCGACCACGTTCTTGTAAAGGTGGGTCCGAACAACCAGTTCACATTCGACAAAGCGGGACAGGTGGCAACAGCTCGTTAGTGACGACACCGACACCTGTTGAACAGGGCGGAAGGGACGAGGCGTTCATGAAGAACGCGATCGTTCTCGCCCGTGAAGCGATGCGGCGCAACGAGGTTCCTGTTGGCGCCCTCGTCGTGCGCGATGGAGTCGTCCTTGCGAGCGCAGGCAACCGAACGGTGCGTGATCAGGATCCGACGTCGCACGCCGAAGTGCTGGCAATTCGGGAGGCAGCCGACAAGCTGGACAGGTGGAGGCTGGACGACTGCACTCTGTACGTGACCCTCGAACCGTGCGCGATGTGCGCGGGTGCGATCGTTCTCGCAAGGATCAAGCGGGTTGTCTTTGGCGCCTGGGACGAGAAAGCGGGAATGGCCGGATCTGTGGGCGACCTTCTTCGCCATTCCAGACTGAATCACCAGCCGGAGGTGCGGGGCGGGGTGCTGGAAGCAGAAACCGGCGCTCTGCTTTCGGAGTTTTTCGAATCGCGAAGGTAGCGTACATTATCCGCTCACCTGACTACAAGGCTGGATGATGTCGAAGCATTTTGTGCGATTGTGGGCGGCAGGTCTCGGTGTCGCCGGTATTGTTCTTATTCCCTCCGCTGTGACGGCACAGCGACTCGCGGATCTTCAGCAGGGCGCGCGCATTCGTGTCGCGACCCACAGCTATGGCGATTTCACTGGCACCCTGGAGAGTGCCACCAGCGATACCATAAGACTGCGTGACAACCGGCAGACCCTGGCATTTTCGGTCGCCGACACCAAAGGGGTTTCGACTTCAGCGGGACCGAGCCCGATGCGGGGAATGCTTCGCACGGGCGCAATGTCGGGGGTTATCGGCAGCATCGTCGGCGCTGGGGTAGGAGCTATGACGTACAAGCCGTGCAAGCTGGACGGAGTGTTCGACTGTGCATTCGTACCGAACTCTCGTGCCCGGGCAACTACATTTGCCGCCATCTCCTTCGGGGTTTCCTCGCTGGTGATTGGAGGGGTTGTTGGAGCCATCCGGGGAAGCGACAGCTGGACTCCCGTTACCCTGCACTAGGAATCGTCGTCTGAACCTTCGAAGACGGTGCAGGCCTTTTGGTTCTCGGGGCCTTTTCTCCGCCCAAATGACAGGAGGATTATCAGTGCGTCGATTTCTCGCAGGATCAGTCGGTTTGGTATTTCTGGCGTGTGCCGGTCCTGATGCAACTGCACCGGTCGAGGTTCTGAAGAACAGTGCAGCAGTGGCCGATGGTGGTGGCGGGTTCGACGAGTTCGGCTACAACAGAACCGCGAGAATCTTCAATGGTTTGGCTGACGGAGTAGATCGCAACCTGGATGGAAAGCTGTGGGGTGCGCCCAGTGATTACGCTGGTGATCATCTCGTCATGAAGTGGAATGCCGAGTGGGATCGTGGAAATCGAGAGGGCTGGTCCAATCCTCCGTACAGGGCGTGGCTGAGCAATGAGTGGACGGGCGCCGGTGGGTCAGGCTCCGTCTGGCATTACAAGTACAAGTGGGTGGGCCCGTGTGGCGCCAATTATTCAGCTCTTCCCAGCGGCGGCTACTGCATCTGGGGACAATTCGAGGTGATTCAGGATCACGGGATCGATCCGTCCTTCGATTCGGGACATATCTGGTTCGCGCGCTCCATTCCGGGTGGCTACGGCAACTGAGCGCAGCATCGAACGAAGCCCCGCGAGAGTGCGGGGCTTTTTTTTGTCCTGTGGTGCGCCTCCTGGAGAAATCAGCGCGATTCCCACCCTGTTTGGGTTGAATCTCGTCTGGTAAAACGGTTATCTTGCAAGGCTCCAGGACAGGTGGCCGAGTGGTTGAAGGCACCAGTCTCGAAAACTGGCATACCGGCAACGGTATCGAGAGTTCGAATCTCTCCCTGTCCGTTCTGGTTCCCGCTGTTGGCGTGGAATCGTCCCACCGTGCAGAAAATTGATGTTGGGACGGGTGGCCGAGTGGTTTAAGGCGCACGCCTGGAAAGTGTGTGTACGTGAAAGCGTACCGTGGGTTCGAATCCCACCCCGTCCGTGTTGCCATCCTGCTTGCCTTCAGCGAGCGGGATTTTCCATTTTTGGACGCCGCCGGTTTACCCAAGCGCGGGATTCCTGGAAAAATGAAATTCGTAACGGCTGAACAGGCTGTTTCCGCAATAAAATCCGGCGACCGTGTTTTCGTCCACAGTGTGGCTGCCGCTCCTGGCCGGCTGGTGGCTGCGATGACTGCGCGGTCCGGTGAGCTGCGCGGAGTCGAGGTAGTCCACCTCCACACTGAAGGACCGGCGCCATACGCTGCGCCTGAGCTGGCTGACAGCTTCGTCGTCAACTCGCTCTTCGTCGGCGCCAATGTGAGGCAGGCCGTCAACAGCGGTCGCGGGAACTACGTTCCCGTTTTCCTGAGCGAGGTACCGGCGTTGTTCAGGAAGGGAATCCTCCCGCTGGATGTCGCGCTGATGCAGGTGTCTCCGCCCGACAAGCATGGTTACTGCTCGCTCGGCGTCTCCGTGGATGCGTCACTGGCCGCTCTTCAGAGCGCGCGAACGGTCATTGCGCAGGTCAATGCGAACATGCCGCGAACCTATGGCGACAGCATGGTGCACACGAGCCGGTTCAGCGCTTTCGTTCAGGGGGACGACCCCATTTACGAGACGAAGTCGCATCCGCCCACGCCCGACGAGACGGCGATCGGAAAACATGTCGCTAGCCTCATCGAAGACGGGGCGACGCTGCAGATGGGCATTGGCGCCGTACCAAATGCTGTGCTCGCGTCACTGACCGGTCACAAGGGTCTGGGTGTTCACACGGAGATGTTTTCGGACGGGGTGATCGACCTTGTGAGGCGGGGAGTGATCACAGGTGAGCAAAAACGCATTTACCGGGGAAGGGTGGTTGCAGGGTTCGTGATGGGATCGAGGGAGCTGTACGATTTCATCGACGACAATCCGAGCGTGGCACTGCTGGATATCGCCTATGTGAACGACACGGTAAATATCCGGCGAAACCCGAAGGTCACCGCAATCAACAGCGCGATCGAGATCGACCTCACAGGGCAGGTTTGCGCCGACTCGATTGGCACGAGGCAGTACTCGGGCGTGGGTGGCCAGATGGACTTCATGCGCGGTGCGGCGTTGAGTGAGGGAGGGAGGCCGATAATCGCTCTTCCGTCGGTAACGAAGGAAGGGGCGTCACGAATCGTGGCATTCCTCAGGGAAGGAGCGAGCGTGACCACAACCCGGGCTCATGTCCACTACATTGTTACAGAGTACGGGGTGGCGAATTTGTACGGAAAGAATCTGGCGCAGCGCTCGAGAGAACTCATAGCGATTGCCCACCCCGATCACCGCGAGGCTCTCGCGCGCGCCGCGCGAAACGAGCGACACCTGAATTTCTAGCCGTCTGCGGCGGCCCCTACTTTAATAGAAGAAACATGGAGCTAGTCAACGTAATCGGGCCGGTTGCCTCGGTCGTCACGGTCGCCTCATTCGTGCCCCAGGTCGTGAAGGTCTGGAAATCCCGGAGTGCGAAAGACCTTTCATACGGAATGGTCGGACTGCTCCTTCTCTCGGGAGCCCTGTGGGCGGCCTACGGCGTACTTATCTCGGCAACGCCAGTCATCCTGACAAATGTCGCCGTCGCGGTGTTGAACCTCGCCATCTTAACCGCGAAGATCAAATACCGGCACGGATAGGTGCATGATGCGGCGGCTGCGGAAGCAGTCGCCGCGATTCAGCTACCTCCTCAGCAGTGAACTCAGAACTCCGCCTGTACTGCCTCGGCCGGCGTTGACTGCCTGAAGCTGTTCAAGTTCGCCCCCATCCAGCCAGACGCCCTTGCACTGCGGGCACCGGTCGATCTTCACCTTCGCGACTTCCTCCTCCTGAAGTGCCACCGCACAGACGGGACAGTTTCTGGCTGCCTTCGAGCGGGCTCGCTCTTCGTCGAGGCGTGCGCGCATGGCGCGGATGGCTTCCGCGTTCTGGCGCGCAAAGTATTCTTCTTCGTTTCTGCTTGGCTTCTCGTCAGTAGGCATTAGGGGTCCGTTGGAAGGTCGCCGCGGCAGGAATACCGGGCGGCGTTGAACGAATACAGGACTATTGGGTAAGATAATCCCGGTACGCTTTTCCGACATTCCCGGGGCCCCAAATGAAACTGACCAGTCGAACCATTCTTTCAGGAATCGCGCTGGCTGCCCTGTTTGGCTGTTCGCCCGACTCTTCGAATGCCCAGTCCCCGGCTGCAGCTGCCAGGACTCAGCCTCCTTCCAAACCCCAGTCCCGCCGATACGTGAAGAAAAGTGACGAAGAGCTCAAGAAGATTCTCACACCGCAGCAGTTCGCGGTGACGCGCAAGAATGCCACTGAGCGCCCGTTCCAGAACGAATTCTGGGATAATCATGAGGAAGGGATTTACGTCGATGTCGTTTCAGGCGAGCCACTCTTCAGCTCCCAGGACAAGTACGACTCGGGAACAGGCTGGCCGAGTTTTACGAAGCCCCTGGAGCCGGCGAACATTCGTACGAAGACGGATCGCGAACTCTTCATGGAGCGCACCGAGGTTCGTTCTGCCAATGCGGACTCGCACCTTGGACATGTATTCGACGACGGCCCCAAGCCAACCGGCCTGCGTTATTGCATGAACTCGGCGGCGATGCGATTCATCCCGGTGAGCAAGCTCGAGGCAGAGGGATACGGCGAGTACCTCAAGCTTTTCAAGAAGAAATAGCGCCAGGGCTCTTTATCGGCAGCGGCTCAGGAGTCTTTTCGGGGCCGCTGCGTTTGGGAACAAGCTGCTGGCGCGCGCTGCAAATCCGCGCGCTGACCTGCACTGGCCGCGATTGGCATACAGTTCTGCGACGCGCAGGTTGATGCGGTAGCTGCCGGGATCCCAGATTGCGCCGCGCAGCCAGCCGGCCCTGGTGCCGCCCTCACCCACCTGCCACATCGCAACTGTTTGAGTGGCGCTGCGCGCGACGGCGACTGCGCTGACGACAAGAATCGCGATGAGAGCCCATCGCCACTGCCTTGCAGGCGTTTGCCAGGCGGGTGTGCGTTGTCCCGCGCCCGCCGACGCTCCAATTGCGGACCAGAAGAGCAGTGCCGGTGCCGCGAGAAGCAGGGATGCGTCGAAGGCACTCACCACCATCATGGCGGTGATCGTGCCCGCGAGTACCAGACGGGCCAGTACGAGCTCGCAGTCATCCAGCCATGCCCAGCGTCTGAAGGAGCCGATGAACAGCGCCGCGAAGAATGCGAGGAGCAGTGCGGCAGCAGCAGCGCCCCGCTCGGAAACCAGCGCGATCCAGTCGCTGCTTGGCCATGGGTTCGCCGTCGTTCCACCGCCGGTGAGCGAGGCATCATTTCCCGGAGCGAATCGGGTGTACTGCACCGGCCAGTTTCCCGGACCGACGCCCAGCACGGGATGCGCCGCCGCCATTTGCAGTGAGTTTTCGTACTGAGCAAGACGACCACGCCCGCTGCCTTTCTTGTACTCCACCATCCCCTTTGCAGAATCGAGATAGGGAGAGTCGCTGTTCCAGTTGAGACTGTTCGGCAGGGCGATTGCGAGACAAGCTCCAACTCCGCATGCGAGCACGAACTGCCCAAGCCGCGGTCCAACACCTGCGCCTCGCCAGTAGCTGCGCGAAGCGAACATCCCGAGTGCAAGAATCACGAGGCAGGCTGCGAGAGCAAGCCAGGCGGCGCGCGACCTGGAAAGTATCAGTGCCGCAGTCACGAGCGCTCCGCCCACACATCCGATCAGCGCGCCGAACGAGCGCCGGGCGGTAACGGTTGCCCAGAGAAGGGAAGACAAGCCGATGGCTGCGACGTGAGCCACAAAATTCCGGTTTCCAAACAGCCCGCCCGGCGCGCGATTGATGCTGAAATAATCGGAGCGAATTCCGTAGGCCTGTGCGAGACCGGCTATGGCGGCGGTGACGGTAGCAATCGCGCATGCCACAAGGATTGGCCTGAAGCTTCCCGTCATCGACGCGCGGCGCGCATACCAGAAGACGAGCACGCTCGAGATGGAAATGGCGACTGCGCGCTGTGCGAGCCAATGGTTGGTCGCAAAAATGGCGGACACAACATTCCAAAGGAGATACAGACCGAGCAGAATATCGAGCCGGCTTTCGCGCAACGGGACGCGTTTCGCAATGAGGACTACCGAACCGGCCAGCGCGACGAGGTGAAGAACAAGTTCCTTCGGTACGAAATACCTGTCGAGTTCAAATACCTTGAAGGGAAGTGCGACGACCATGACCGCGATGAGGCCGAGGACCAGTGGCCAGACCGGAAGAAAATCCTGCTGTCCGGGGTATCCGCTGTCCCGATCCTGAAGGTGGCCGGTCAGACTTCCGCCGTGGGCAGAAAGCGCGGGGGTTTGCGATGGTGAGTTGCCTGCTCGAAGGCGTAGGCGATGCGCAGCAGTTTTGCATCGCTCCATTTCCCGGCGAAGAACGAAACGCCGAGCGGAACGCCGAATGTGTATCCTGCAGGCACGGTGATGTGCGGGTATCCGGATACAGCGGGGAGTGTTGTGGCACCCCCGGGAAAGAGAGGATCCCCGCTGACCAGATCTATCAATGGCGGTGGCGCCATGGTCGGTGCAATGAATGCGTCGAGTCTGTGCTTCTTCATGGTTCCATCGATGCCATCCCGCGCCATCCGCTGGCTGCGGCTGAGGGCTTTCAGGTATGCGGGACTCCTGAGCGATCCCTTCGCTTGGGCTTTGAGAAATATCTCATGACCGAAGTAGGGCATTTCCTCTTTGGCATGGGCTTCGTTGTACGCGATCATGTCGGCCAGTGACCTGATCGGCGACTCCACCTCCTCGAGGTATTTGCGCAGTCCGTCCTTGAACTCGTACAGCAGCACTTCATACTCGTCGTCGTCGACCTTTCCCGCTGTGGGAATATTTGCCGGATCCACGATCACCGCTCCCAACCCGCGCAGAACCCGGATTGCATCGTCGGTCGCTGCATCTGCCTTTACGTGGTATCCAAAAAGCTTCTCACGCGGAACTCCAATGCGCATCCCGCGAATACCGTCAGCGAGCCCGCGAGTGAAGTCCACAGTGCGGGCACCGGCTCCGCGTGTCGCAGCGTCGCGCGGATCGGCGCCGGCGATTGCATTGAGCAGCAGCGCCGCATCAGTGACCGTTCGCGTCATGGGGCCCGCAGTATCCTGACTGGCAGAAATCGGGATGATACCGCTCCGGCTCACCAGGCCAACGGTTGGCTTGAGGCCTACGAGTGACGCCGCCGCTGAAGGCGCCGTTATCGATCCGTCTGTCTCCGTGCCTATCGTCACTGCACAATAGTTCGCGGCAGCCGCGCTTCCCGAGCCCGAGCTCGAACCTGACGGCGAGCGATCGAGTGCGTACGGATTGCGCGTCTGTCCGTATCGTCCTGTCCATCCGCTCGACGAGTGCGTGCTGCGGAAATTGGCCCATTCGCTGAGATTCGTCTTGCCGAGAATTACGGCACCGGCGGCGCGCAGTCTTGCAACGATAAACGCATCGCGGGGGACCTTCGAACCGACAAGCATCAGTGATCCAGCGGTGGTTTCCATTCTGTCCGCCGTTGCGATGTTGTCCTTGATCAGCACCGGTATCCCGTGCATTGGGCCGCGAACTGTGCCGGAGCGTCGCTCAGCGTCCAGGACATCGGCAATGCTGAGCGCATCGGGATTCATTTCGATCACCGCTCTCAGCGCAGGTCCGCGAGTATCCATCGAGCTGATCCGCGCAGAGTACTTCTCTACCAGGGAACGGCTCGTGAACCTGCCACTCCTCATGCCGGCCTGCAAATCAGCTACTGTTAGCTCATCCAGCTCAAACGGGTCGCTGTTGCCACTCGTGGCGCTCTTCATGCTGATGTCTGCCTGTGCCGCCAGACTTTTCGACGCAGCAACCAATCCGCCCGCGAGGGCGCTGCCGAGAAATTTGCGACGGGGAATCATCGGAGGAGTCATGTTCTGCGCTGAGAATGTTCCAATAACTTGCGCCCGAATCCGGGAACACGCAAAACGATGAGCATCATGCCATCGGACGCCGGTCCCAGGGTCGATGCGCTTATGGAGGAACATGTAGTGCTCTTCACATGGAAGGGCTCTGCGACACATGACGGGCTGGCGGCCGCGCAGACCATGGTGGACGCTGAGCTGAAGAGAACCGGATTTCCCTGCGTCCTCGCTGATCTTCGCGGTCTGGAAAACTTCCCGATCAGTTTCAGTGCGCTTCAGGCACTCGCTCGCATGCACGGGTCGTTCAGTGCGCTGTCAGGGGTTCGGATTGGAGTGATTGCGACAGACCCGTCCGCACGTGGCCTTGTTCGCGCTTACCAGATGGTATCCAAGACCAGGGAGCGGCTGAAGATATTTTCCACCAGCGAGCAGGCCATGAAATGGGTATGCGGCTAGCGGTCCCTATTCGGCTCTGCGCTCTTTCACGAAAAGCATTCCAATCAGGAATGCGACGAAGGCGACGACGATCGGGTAGATAAGGCCGGCATATATGTTTCCCGTCCTGGCGACGACAGCGGTAGCGATGAGGGGCAATGATCCTCCGAACCAGCCATTTCCGGAGTGGTGCACGAACGACACTGAGGTGTACCGCACTTTCGGAGGGAACGAATCAACGAGGAAGGCTCCGAGCGGACCCGTTACCATCGCAGCGAAAATCACCTGCAAAAGGACGATGAAGGTGATCGTCACCGGCTGAAAGGGATCCGCGGCAGCGGTCATCCAGCGGTAAAGCGGATAGTAGCTGACAGACGCGAGCAGGAGTCCAGTCATCAGAATGGGCTTTCTCCCAATCCGGTCCGACAGCCATCCGAAGATCACGAAGAATGGAGTACCCAGAACCAGGGCGGCGATGATGACAGTGTACGCCGAAGCCATGGGAACCTTGAGAATTGTCTGCAGAAAGAAGAGCGCGTAGAACTGGCCCGTGTACCATACCACCGCGTGGCCGGCCAGCAGCCCGAAAAGGATTGCGCCGATTGTGCGCCATCCGCCATCTCCCGCAAAGGACTCACGCACGGGCGAAGTAGAGTGGAGATTGCCTGCCTTCATCTCCGTGAACACAGGCGACTCGTGCAGCTTTGAGCGGATATAGTAGGAAAGCGCGACAAGCACGATCGAAGCAAGGAAGGGAATCCTCCACCCCCACGCACGGAAGGCTTCCTCGCCAAGCGCAGCGCGCACCCCGCTCACTACGAGCAGTGATATCAGCAGCCCAATCGTGCCAGTCGTGTATATGAAGCTGGTGTAGTACCCGCGTTTCTCTCTCGAGGCATGCTCAGCGACATACACGGCGGCTCCGCCATACTCTCCCCCAATCGCGAGGCCCTGGAGCATCCTCAGCGCAACCAGAATGATCGGGGCCGCCGGCCCTATTGTCTGGTAGCCCGGAAGAACGCCAATGGCGGCAGTCGCACCACCCATTAGCAGCAGCGTGGTAAGGAACGTTGCCTTCCGGCCGAACCGGTCTCCAAAGTGTCCGAAGAACAGTGCGCCGAATGGGCGCACGGCGAATCCAACAGCGAAGGTTCCCAGCGCCTGCAGCAGTGCGTTGAGAGGATGGCCTGGCGCGTAGAAATGCTCTGAAAGGGTCGCGGCCAGCGTACCGAAAATAAAGAAATCGTACCACTCGATTGCTGTACCGGAGCAGGAAGCTACAACTACGCGCCGGAGTGCCTTTGCCTCGGAGGGGTTTGGATGTGCCATGCCCGAAATTGGGGGCAACTATTGGAATTGCAAAGGGTACAAACAAGATTGAGAACCAGTCATCCCTCCTAACAGGGCAGAGTCATGCGAAGAACTTCCCTCATCCTTGCAGTCACGGCACTAGTGGGCCTCTCCGCAACAGCACGCGCGCAGAGCCCGTTGGTGAATCCGCAGGCGGCCGACACAACTTCGGCCACCCGCGCTCAGCCCACGCCGGAACAGGCGCTCGACAACCTGCAAAAAGCTGCCGAAGATCTTTCAAAGGCTGTCGAAGCTGCTGCCGCAAAGGTCGTGAACAATCCTGAAATCCAGGTGGCGGCGCTCCAGGTTGCGGCCGGCGCCGTCAGCCTCGCGCAACAGTCACTCGCGGACCAGCTCAAGTTGATCGAGGCCGCGCTCAACGCAGCAGCCCGCCAGATCGCCGCTGCCCAGACGTCAATAGCGAAGAAACAGGATTAGCCCTATCGTTGTGCTCCGCAAATGCCGGGGCTGAATGGGCAGGAGTGAGTTTCAGGACAATGTCGTCATCATCACCGGAGCCTCGAGCGGAATAGGCGCCGAGCTGGCGCGTCAGCTGTCGGCGCAGGGCGCGAAACTGGTGATCGCGGCGCGGAACCTGGATGCGCTGGAAAAGGTCAGAGCCGGCTGTGCGGCGCCGGCGGAAATACTGACAGTCCGCTGTGACGTTACCGAGAAGACGCAGTGCGAGCACCTCATTGCGGAAACGGTGCACCGGTTCGGACGAATCGACACCCTGATCAACAATGCAGGTGTCGGAATGCACGCCAATTTCGAGGATCTCACCGATCCCGATGTGCTCGACGACATAATGCGCGTCAACTTCCTGGGCAGCGCGTACTGCACCTACTTCGCACTACCATATATAAGGACGACGCGAGGCCGGATCGTCGCGATCTCCAGCCTCACCGGCAAGGCGGGCGTACCATCCCGCACCGGATACGCGGCGAGCAAACACGCGATGGCAGGATTCTTCGATTCCCTTCGGATCGAACTCAGGGACTCCGGAGTCACCGTCACAGTCGCCTACCCGGGATTCGTGGATACGGGAATCGGCGAACGTGCCCTGGGCCCTGACGGCCTTCCGCTGGGCGAACGTGCGTTCATGCGCCCCGGCGTAATGACCACCGAAGAGTGCTGCAGGCAGATCATCCGGACGGCCGCTGCACGGAAGCGCGAGATCGTGATGACCACGACCGCGCGCATTGGACAGTGGCTCAAGTTGATAGCACCGGGGTTTGTCGATAAAATGGCACTCGCTGCAATTCAGAAGCGCTATGGACCACCTACCGCAAACGCAACCAAAAAGTGAATAAGCGATTCAGTGTTCGTATGGCGCTGGCCGCGCTGGTGTTGATCGCCTCGGTCGCCGTTGCCGCACGTCAGGTGGGACCCATCCCGGCATTGGGTCCATTGCTGGACCCGGTCAATGGTGTATGGAACGTCGCCGGTGCAGCGACACGTGAGCCTGACTCCCTGGTCCACATTCCCAATCTTTCCGGAAAAGTTGACGTCCTTTACGACGATCGCGGTGTCCCTCACATCTTCGCAGCAAATGAAGAAGATGCTTACCGTGTCCTGGGTTACGTAGTTGCGCGCGACCGCCTCTTTCAGATGGACCTTCAGACACGTGCAACGAAGGGGACGCTGGCAGAACTCGCAGGAGCGCGTCTCGTCTCGGTCGATTCATCCAGCCGCGCGCTCGGACTTGCACGCGCTGCCGAGGCGAAATTTGCCGCGCTCGACAAAAGCGCCCCGAGCTATCGCGCGCTCGCGGCGTACTCGGATGGAGTCAACGCCTGGATCGACGGGTTGAAGCCGCGTGACTATCCCATGGAATACAGGCTGCTTGGCGGCAAGCCCGCGAAGTGGGAGCCGGTCAACACACTGTATTTCCTGATGCGCATGAACCTCACGCTCAGCTTCAACGATGCCAGCCTTGCGCGGATGCGGGCACAGGCGCTCGTGGGGAAAGCCGCGGCTGACGCACTGCTGCCAGTGAACAGCCCCATCCAGGAACCCATTCAGCCCAATGGTGCGAGCGCACCGCGCTTCGACTTCACACAGCTGCCCGCGCCCTCCGGGGGCGATACATCTCTTGTCACTCTCGCATCCGCGCGCGAGGCCGAAATTGACGCGCTGCTCGCGATGGGAGTCGTGCGTCCGGGGGTGGATGGAATCGGAAGCAACAACTGGGCGGTCGCGCCGGCTCGCACTCGCGACAAGCACGCGATACTCGCGGGTGATCCCCATCTCGACCTGAGTCTCCCGTCAGTGTGGTATGAAGCGCACCTGGTAGTTCCCGGAGTCCTGGATGTGGCGGGTGTGACTTTTCCCGGAGTGCCCGGCGTGATCATCGGATTCAACCGTGAAGCGGCGTGGACATTCACAAACGGTCAGAGCGACGTAAACGACTACTACGCCGAGACTGTGGACGACGTCAATCGCCCGCGCAAATACATGCTGGACGGAGCGTGGCAGGCAATCACTCTCAAGCCTGAGCAGTATCGTGGTCCTTCGGGCTCTGTCCTGATGACCGATACGCTGCTCTTTACGCACCGGGGTCCAATGCGCAGGTTTCGCGGCCAGTGGCTCTCGATGCGGTGGACTGCGCTCGAGCCCTCGGTCGAGCTCGAAGGATTCATCGGCGCGATGCGCGCACGAAACGTTACTGACTGGCTGGCGTCGATGGAGAACATGCGCGCGCCGATCCAGAATGGCCTGGTTGCGGACCGGAGCGGAAACATCGCAATTCGCGCGACCGGAGCTTACCCCGTGCGTCCGGGTAACCGGGGCGACGTGATCTTCGACGGCACCAGCTCGGCGAACGACTGGACCGGATTCCTTCCGCTTGCGAGGCAGCCGGGAGCAATCAACCCGGCCCAGGGTTACCTGGCGTCAGCGAACCAGCAGCCGATAGATCCCAGGCAGAGTGCCGACTATCTGGGGTCGGACTGGTATCCACCATGGCGCGCGATGAGAATCAACCAGCTTTTGCGTGCCGACTCCGCATGGACTCCGGAAAAGATTCGCAGCATGCAGAGCGATGCCGGGAGTGCTCGAGTAGATGCATTCATGCCGATCATCCTCCGAATCGCGAATGCAGCACTCGCGGTCCGCCAGGATGCGGAGCTGCAGGAAGCAGTTCGCATACTCTCTGCGTGGGACAGGCGGTACGCAAAGTCTTCCACGCAGGCCGCACTGTTCGAGCAGACCATGTCCGAGCTTCAGCGGCGAACATGGGACGAGCTCATCGACATCAAGGCGAAGGACAGCATGCCGGTGACCATCCCCGCTGATGCGATCCTGCTCCAGCTGATGAGTGACTCGACGAGCGCCTGGTGGGATGACAGACGCACGGCGGGGAAGGAGGACGAGGCCGCAATCGTTACGCAAAGTCTCAAGACTGCACTCGCGACTTCAAAGAAGAAGTATGGAGCGCCGGGAGGCTCGGGCTGGCAATGGAGCAGGATTCGGCAGGCGAATATCCGGCACCTGCTCAGAATCCAGGGACTGTCCCGCTCGAAAATCCCCATCCAGAGCGGGCCTTCGACAATCAGCCCTTCAGATGCAAATGGTTTTCACGGGCCCAGCTGGCGGATGGTCGTGGAGCTCGGACCAGAGGTGCGCGCCTGGGGAATTTATCCGGGTGGTCAGTCCGGAAATCCATCGAGCCCTCTCTACGACAACCGAATCGCCAAATGGGCGGCCGGCCAGCACGATGAAATTCTCTTTCCGCGCACACCAGACGCTCTTCCGGCAAACCGGGTATCGTTCAAATTCTCCGCGGCGGGACATTAGTCATGCGCAACTTCATTAACGTCGCACTGGTCGCTGTCCTTACCGGCTTCGTCGCGCAGTACCTGGGCTGGGTCGCTGTGCCCGTGGTCGCAGCAATCACCAGCGTCGGAAGCAGGGAGCTGCACCTCCGCCCCTGGCAGGTCGGAGCCGGTGCAGCGCTGGCGTGGGGCGTGATGCTCGCTGCGTCCGCGCGCAATCCGGCGTTCTCATCTCTGCTTACCTCGATGGCCAGCGTGTTTCGCCTGCCAGGCGTCGCCCTGATATGCGTCGCGCTTCTCCTTCCATTCGCGCTGGGATGGAGTACATCCACAGTGACATCAGGAGTCCTTGGGAGAAACAATCGATGACTGCACCCGCTGCCACCTACGAGATCGGTGACTATGAAGTCACCAACAGTTATGTGGTTGATGTGCGCGACACACCGCCGGACATGTTCCGCGACGTGAGTGCCACCGACTGGTCAAAGCTCGACTGGAAGGATGTGAAGCGTCCGTACAAGGTGGAGAAGTGGGCCGAGGGAAAAAAGAAGTGGGAGGATGAATCGGGCCGTGCGATGCCGGTTCAGGAAGGATGGAAGTTCTTCAACCGCAACTTCCACAGCTTTTTCGCCAAGGACATCCCGAAGGAACAGCGTGCTGCGCGGGATGACCTGATGCGCGCCATCGGCAAGATGGACATTGCCGGCGCACAGGAAGCGCTGGAGGATCTTCTGCACATCGCTGTGTGGAACCGGGTGCATCGGGTCGAGGACGCCGTGTGGGACCCTCGCGGAAAACGCGCAATGTTCGGCGGGCTGGACGTAAAGAAACCGCGAATTCTTTTCCTGGGAGCTGCTGAGGGATACGAGGCGATGCAGCTCATGGCCATGTACCCGGGCGGTGAAGCGGTGCTCGTGGACTATGACGAGTTCTGCAAGACCGACCGGCACGGGCAGTTCCCCGAGGCATATCCATTTCTCGGCGTTGATACCGCGACTGGCCACAAGAGGGTGTGGTACCGGGAGGAGATGCCGATTCACTATGAGGTTGCCGACATTCGTGACCTCACCTATGGACAGGAGTTCGACATAGTAGTCAGCATCGGCCTCGTGGAGCATTTCCCCGATGAATACAAGCCGACCGCATTCGATTTTCACCGCCGGTTCCTCAAGCCGGGCGGATACGCAATTATCACGACGCCGCGCGATCAGCTGCGTGGGCGTGCCTTCTACAGCATTCTCTCGGACTACATGAACTACGGATACCGTGAGCTGATGAATGTGCACCAGCTCGGCCTGTATTCGTGGGAGAATGGGTTTGACATTCTTCGCGCCGGTGTCATCAAGGCGCATAACGGACTGATTTGCCGGGTGCGCGGATAAGCGCGTATCGCGAACGGGTGCGTGCCGTGCTTTCTCGCGACGCACTGATGGACGCCGCCGCCGGAACTCTGCTCGGGTTTTTTTCCTGGATCGGATACAGGCAGCTCAGCATCATCGATCCCTTTCAGGCTCGCGGGCTGAGCGGTCTTCTGATATTCGGGTTTGCGGGTGCTTTGCTGTATCGGGGGCGCGCCCGGGCGATTGTATGGGCCGTCGCGGGATCACTCCTTTTCATGATCCTGGTTGTTGGCTACACACCGATCATTCGTTCTCCAGCACAGGCCCTGGTTCGCTCTGACTCGGCCACGAAGGTCGATGCGGTCGTTGCACTTTCATCCAGCATATCGGACGACGAGCTCCTGGATCAGCAGGGCATGGACCGCCTGCTCGCGGCCCTGCAGCTGATACGTCAGGGTGTGGCCCCGAACCTTGTGATTACCTCCATCACCGGCCAGCGACACGCCGCCGCGCTTTCGTCACTGGATGATCAGGCAAGACTCGTGGCGCTGATGGCGGACAGGGTGAATGTCATTTACACGCCCACTGTGGGAAACACGCGCGATGAGGCGATCGAGGTGGCAGCAATTGCGCGTGAGAAGGGCTGGCGCACCATAGCCCTGGTCACATCGCCCACCCACACAGGGCGCGCCTGCAAGGCATTCGAAAAGGTCGGACTGGACGTTGTGTGCATTCCCGCTCTTTCGAGGGACGTCGCGATTGCGACCCTTCGGCGGCCCTCCGACCGGTTGCGTGCGTTCCAGCTCTGGCTCTATGAGTCCCTGGCTCTGTCCGAGTACAAGAGACGGGGATGGATCTGAGCTATTGGACGCGAATGAGCGTCAGGGGATAGCTGACGCCGAAGCGCACGATGTGGCCCGATAACTTTTCCTTCGTGCTCAGCTGACCCATGTAGCTGCCAACTCCCAGGATCTCCAGGTCGATGCGGAGACTCAGGTTCGACCCGGTGACGGCATTGCGTGGCGAACATCCGTAGATAGCGTCGCACTTGCCATTGGTGATCCGTGTCTGTCCAACCCAGTCGCCGGTTATCAGTCCGTTGTCGCCTTGGACGAGATTGACGTCGAGCCCCGTGAAGACGTCGATCGTGTCGGCTGAAATCCAGCGACCCGAGACGGGGGTCATCGCGGTTGGGAAGTTCGGATCCTTCGAGCAGCTGACAAGCGCAAGGGACAGGGCGGCCAGCATGAAAGTGCGTGAGAATCGCATCCACAAAATTTACCTCCTCTCCGGGCTTTCGCAGGGTACGGTGACGTGCGCATCTTCCGGCATGCGCTTCCGCTTTCTTTTCCTGGTCGTCATCGGCCTCATGGGCTGCGGCCCCGACCTTTCTACCCCCTCGTCGAAAAGCGTGTCGGGGAAATGGCAGTCAAGCGATCCGGTCTCGTTCTTCTTCAATATCAAGCTCGACCTGGCTCAGGCGCAGAACGGAGAGGTGACCGGAACATGGACCAGCCTCTACAAGGGAGGGAACCTGTCCTGCCCGGAGGGACAGATATGCCCGGCATCCAATGACGTGGCCGGCCGCAACACGGTGGTGGGAGTGTCCATCGAAGTACTCGGCATCGGCAAGTTCACGGGGCAGCTCGAGGGTGACAGCGTGCTGCGCGGGGACATCTACAGGTATGACGGCGACTTCAACGTAAAGTTCACCAAAATTCCGTAACGGGGAGCGAATGAGCGCAGGGAACCAGCCGGACGAAAAGGGAATCTGGAAAGTCATCGCCGCCTCGTCCGCTGGGACGATGATCGAGTGGTACGACTTCTACATCTTCGGAAGCCTTGCCGCAATAATCTCGTCGGAGTTTTATCCGGTCGGAAATCCCACCGTCAACTTTCTCAAGACCCTCGCGACCTTCGCTGTCGGTTTTGCCGTTCGTCCTTTCGGCGCTGTCGTATTTGGACGGATCGGGGACCTGGTAGGACGGAAATTCGCTTTCCTGGTCACCCTGCTGATCATGGGTGGTTCGACGGCCGCGATCGGCCTGCTGCCCGGCTATGCCTCGATCGGCATAGCGGCCCCGATAATCCTCGTGATTCTCAGGCTGCTCCAGGGCTTGGCACTCGGCGGCGAGTATGGCGGCGCTGCGATATATGTCGCGGAACATGCGCCCGACGCGAAACGTGGCTTCTACACCAGCTTCATTCAGACGACCGCCACTCTTGGCCTCTTCCTGTCGCTGCTGGTTATCCTTGTGGTGCGCTACCTGACCGGTGAAGCGGAGTTCGCGCGCTGGGGATGGCGCATTCCATTCCTGCTCTCGATCCTGCTGGTGGGCATGTCCTACTACATCAGGGTACGGCTCAAGGAGTCGCCCCTTTTTGCGCAGCTCAAGTCGGCCGGAAAGACTTCCACCCAGCCGCTCACGGACAGCTTCGGCAGCTGGCCCAGATGGAAGGTGTTTGTCCTGGTGCTCTTTGGCGCCACGGCAGGGCAGGCAGTCGTGTGGTACACAGGCCAGTTTTACGCGCTGTTCTTCCTTCAAACGGTCCTGAAGGTTCCGCTTACAACTGCGTACATGTGTGTCGCGGTCGCTCTTCTGCTGGGCGCGCCACTCTTCATCTTCTTCGGCTCACTCTCCGACCGCATTGGACGCAAGAAGATCATGATGGCGGGAAATCTTCTGGCTGCGCTGACCTACTACCCCATCTATCAGGCCATGAAATTGTACTCGTCGCCGCTGAACGTGGTGATGCTCACCCTGCTGGTCCTGATCCAGGTAGTGTGGGTGACGATGGTGTACGGACCGATCGCTGCCTTCCTGGTGGAGGCGTTCCCCGCAAAAATCCGGTACACGTCGCTTTCACTTCCGTACCATTTCGGTAATGGGTGGTTCGGAGGATTCCTGCCACTCATTGCTACCGCACTGGTGGCGAAGACGGGGAACATCTACGCCGGACTGGCCTACCCCATCGCGGTTGCACTGCTCACGTTCGTGGTGGGAACTTTCTGGCTGAAGGAGAGCCACACTCACAAGATCTGGGACGAACTGCACGAATGATTGCGCAAATAATCTTTGCAGCCCTCCAGGTTCAGGGTCCCGATGAATCACTGTCCAGCCAGATCGAATCGGCTATAGCTCGTGTCCCGGGCGCACAGGTCGCCGTTGCCTATGTCGACAGCGTGACGGGACGATCGCTCTACAGGAACGCTGACAGCGTTTATCACGCCGCTTCGACGATGAAGGTCCCGGTAATGATGGAGCTGTTCCGGCAGGCTGACTCAGGTGGATTTTCCCTGGACCAGCCTCTGCTGCTGGTAAATGAATTCAGCTCGATTGCCGACGGTTCGCCATTTTCCGTGGCGAAGGAAGACGATGCCGACAGCTCCCTGTATGAACGGATCGGCACACGTGTTCCGGTGCGCGAGCTGCTGCAGCGCATGATTGTCCGCTCCAGCAATCTCGCGACAAATCAGCTCATCGCTCTGGTTGGTGCGGAATCTGTGACCGGCATGATTCGCCGCCTGGGGGCGAAGCGCATGACCGTGCTGCGCGGCGTGGAAGACGGCAAGGCATACGCGCGCGGAATGAACAATGTCGCTACCGCACGGGACCTCGCGATCCTGCTTTCGGCCATCGCGAATGGTCACCCGGAGACTGGTTCCCATTCGGCGGCGATGCTCGAGATACTCCTGGCCCAGGAGTTCAACGAGAAAATCCCCGCGGGTTTGCCCCCGGGAACCAGGGTGGCACACAAGACAGGGGAGATCACAGCCCACTCGCATGATGCGGCTGTCGTATTTCCCGCCAGTCGCAAGCCGTACGTTCTTGTAGTGCTTACCCGTGGAATTCCGGACGCGAAGGTTTCTGCGAAGCTGATCGCAGAGATCTCCGGTCTCGTGTACCGGGCGGCAATCCAGTGACAGACCAGAAAGTTGCTTTTCTCGGGCTCGGTGCGATCGGCTCGCCGATGGCGCGGAATCTCGCCGAGAAAGGTTTTCGCCTCACGGTCTGGAACAGGACAGCAGCGAAAGCCTCGGAATTTGGAAAGAAACATTCTGTAGATGCAGCCGCGAAGGTAGCTGACGCGGTGCGCGACGCAGACATCGTCATCACCTGCCTGCCCTCATCCATCGAGGTGGAAGCACTTGCCCATGGACCCGAGGGAATCTTTGCAGCGATGAAGACCGGAGCACTGCTCCTGGACTGCACCTCGGGCGACCCCGAAGTGTCGAAGCGACTCGCTGCCGAACTCCAGGCGAAAGGGTGCGCATTCGTGGATGCGCCGGTGAGTGGAGGCGTGGTTGGTGCGGAAGCGGGAAAGCTGACTGTGATGTGCGGGGGCGAGCGGAATGATTTCGAACGCGCGCTGCCCGTAATGCGCGGCTTCGGGGAGAAGATCGTGCACTGCGGTCCAGTCGGCGCGGGCCACGCAGTGAAGGCGCTCAACCAGATGCTCCTGGCGCTGCACATCTGGACCACCGGCGAGGCGCTGGCCGCTCTCGTCCGGTATGGGGTCGATCCCGCGAGTGCACTCGAGGTCATCAACGGGAGCAGCGGCCGATCGAACTCATCGATGAACCTCATTCCCGAGCGTGTGCTCACACGAGCCTTTCCACGCACCTTCCGGCTTGCCCTCCTGGACAAGGACGTCCGGATCGCGGCGCGGATTGCGGAACAGCAGGGAGTCGATTCGGCGATTTTTGCGGAGGTCGAGCGGCTGATGGCCGCAGCGCACGCAGAACTTGGTGAAGAAGCGGATCATGTCGAGGCGATCCGAGTGTTGGAGCGGATGGTCGGGGTTGAGATAAAAGCAACTTAAGAACTGCAAACGTGGAGCAGCTCGCTTGCAGCCCGCGGCTCGGTGCTTGCCCCCAGCCGACAGCACCGGGCTGGCTGCTCCTGGCTTGCACTTCTTAAGTGGCTGTTGAAGAACCATATTTCTCAGCGAATGCCCACCAAATCCTCGACCGTCCTCGACGCCAAAGCCGTATCCCGCACCCTCAAGCGGATGGCTGACCAGATTGTCGAATTGAACGGCGGAACCGAGAATCTCGTGCTGGTTGGAATCCAGCGCCGCGGAGTCCAGCTCGCGCGAATGCTCGCCGACATTCTCAAGGAATCGGAGAACGTCACTATTCCCCAGGGCTCATTGGACATCACACTGTACCGCGACGACCTGCAGACGGTTGGTCCGCGTCCAGTTGTCGGCAAGACCGAGCTGCCCTGGAGCCTGGACGACAGCAATGTCGTAATCGTGGACGATGTGCTGTACACAGGCCGAACAGTGCGCGCAGCGCTGGATGAACTTGCCGACTTCGGTCGCCCGGCCCGCATCGCCCTGGCAGTGCTCGTGGACAGGGGCGGACGCGAACTGCCCATTCACGCCGATGTGGTGGGAAAGACTGTCACGATAAGCGCGGGCGAACGTGTTGATGTTCTCGTCGATGAGCTCGACGGGAAAACCGAAGTAGTCCTGGTACAGAAGCCGACATCGCAATGACTGGCGCGCTCGGCAAGGATCTACTCGGACTCGCGCCGCTCACCGGCGACCAGATCCGTTTGATTCTGGATACCGCCGAGCCGTTCAAGGAAATCAGCGAGCGCGCGATCAAGAAGGTCCCTGCGCTGCGCGGCTCCACCATCGTCAATCTCTTCTTCGAGAACTCCACCCGCACACGCATCTCCTTCGAGTTTGCGGAGAAGCGGCTGTCGGCGGATACAGTCAATGTCTCGTCCAGCGGGTCGAGTGTCTCGAAGGGCGAGACGCTCGTGGATACAGCGCGAAATCTCGAGGCGATGCGCATCGACATGGTAGTCATTCGCCACGGATCATCGGGGGCCGCCCAGTTCCTGGCTGACAGGATCGAGTCGAATGTCATCAATGCTGGCGACGGGACGCATGAGCATCCAACGCAGGGCCTGCTGGATCTCCTGACGCTGAGGGACAACTTCGGAAAGCTGGAGGGACTGCGCGTCTGCATTGTGGGAGACGTGCTGCATTCCCGTGTTGCGCGCTCGAATATCTGGGGACTGCAGAAGATGGGTGCCGAGGTTGCGGTTTGCGGACCACGCTCACTCCTGCCAAATGGGATCGAGGAGTTCGGGGTCCGCGTCTTCGATCGAATAGAGCCCGCCATCGAATGGGCCCAGGCACTCAACGTCCTGCGCCTGCAGCTCGAGAGGATGACATCCGGCTATATCCCCAGCAGCAGGGAATACAATCGAGTGTTCGGCATCAGCCGGGAGCGATTGGACCGTGCACAGAGGGACATCCTGATACTGCATCCCGGCCCGATGAATCGCGGAGTGGAGATCGACTCCGATGTTGCCGACGGACCGCACAGCGTGATCCTGAATCAGGTGACCAATGGAGTTGCGGTGCGAATGGCGGTGCTGTACCTGCTGGCCGGAGGGAAACCCGAGCTCGCGGAAGCGGCCAAGGGAAAGCGGGATGCGGGCGAATGAGTAACTGCAACTGCGGACAGGAGCGGGGGAGCGATGGACAAGGTCTGAGCAAACAAACTCAGGGGAACTACAAACAACACCGATGCATAGGGTGCGCAATGTCGTTCCCCCAGTCCCCCTCAGATTCTGTCCTTCGCTCCCTCGCTCCTGTCCGCAGTTCATCCCCAATGCGAACCAAATGAAGCCAGTACTCCTCAAGAACGGCCGACTCCTCGATCCATCCTCCAACCTGGATGAGACAGGCGACCTCCTCATTACCGGTGGCCGGATCGAGTCCGTCGGCGGAACCATCGCCGGTCCTGACGACGCGGATGTAATCGACTGTAAGGGACTGATTGTCAGTCCCGGGCTCATCGATGTGCACTGCCACCTGCGCGAGCCGGGCAGGGAGGACGTGGAAACGATCGCGACCGGTGCACGCGCGGCCGCGGCTGGTGGATTCACGGCTGTGTGTGCAATGCCCAACACTGACCCGGTCACCGATAATCAGGCGGCTGTGGGTTTCATCATCCGGCAGGCCCAGCGCGTGAATGCGGCGCGGGTGTTCCCGATCGGTGCGATCTCACTGGGACAGCAGGGCAAGGCACTCGCCGAGTTTGGTGAGATGGTTGGCGCAGGCGCGGTTGCCGTCAGCGACGACGGCAAGCCTGTGGTCAGCGCACAGCTGATGCGCACCGCCCTTGAATACTCACGCGCCTTCGGAATCCCTGTAATCGATCACTGCGAAGAGCCGACGCTCGCCGCCGGCGGCGCGATGAACGAAGGGCTGCTCAGCGCAAAGCTCGGCCTCAAGGGAATTCCGGCCGAAGCGGAAGAGATCATGGCGATTCGCGACATCCTGCTCGCGCGCCGCACAGGCGGGCGCGTCCACCTCGCGCACATGAGCACCAAGGGATCAGTTGAGCTGATTCGCTGGGGCAAGGACCGCGGGATTACAGTCACGGCTGAAGTCTGCCCGCATCACATCTCGCTGACCGAGGATGCGGTCGGTCTTTATGACACCAACGCGAAAATGAACCCGCCTCTCCGCACGCAGGAGGATGTGGAAGCGCTTCGCGAAGCTGTGAAGGATGGAACAATAGACCTGATCGCGACCGACCACGCGCCGCACCACTACGACGAAAAGGAGCGCGAGTTTTCCGACGCGCCGAATGGAATCGTCGGGCTGGAGACGGCGCTCGCGGTCTCGATTCACAGTCTTGTCCAACCCGGTCACATTACATACAGTACGCTCGTCGATCGCATGTCATGTACGCCTGCCCGTCTCTTCAACCTGCCGGGGGGATCGCTCCAGCGGGGCACGGCGGCGGACATAACGATCGTGGATGCAGATCTGGAGTGGACCGTGGATCCCGCGGCGTTTCTCTCGAAGGGCCGCAACACGCCGTACGCGGGAATGAAGCTGAAGGGCAGGGCAGTTTGCACGATCGTGGGCGGCTCAGTCGTCTTTAAACTTTCCGACGCCAGACGCGGCAGCTGATGACCGCGAGGGGAAATTGAATGTCGAAGCGCAATAAGACTCTGGAACTCCTGCGGGGACTGCTGGCTGAACGCCAGCAGTTCGAGCAATGGCTTGCGGCGCTTGCGAAGAAGCGCGCTGACACTCCCGAGCAGGTCTATGCCCGAGTACATCAGGACTATCAGTCGCGACTGGACAACGTCCTGGATAAGCTCCAGGGGCACACCCAGGATCTTCAAAGCTCGATGAGCGAGCTTGCCACCCAGCTTGCGGAAGTCACCGAGCGCGAGAACATGCGCCGCGAGGCGCAGCAGGAAGCCGAACTCCGTGCGGCCGTCGGTGAGTACACGGCTGACAAGTGGGCGGAGATGAGCCGCGAAGCTGAAACGGAGCTCAGGAAGCTCTCGCAGGAACGCAACGGAATCGAGTCGCAGCTCGCGGAGCTTTCCGGCATCCTGGAGCTGACGCAGGGCCGCACCCCCGCAGCAGATCTTCTCCAGCCTCGCGGTGTGCCCGCTGCATCGCCCGCGTCTTCCATTGGCCAGGAAAGCCGGCGCCCCAACACATACGCCGAGGCAGCGGCGATATCACAGCCGCCCAAGCCGGTCGAGCCGCCGGCGAAGCTGGAAGAGGTCCGCGAAAATACTCCCGCTCCGCCGCCGGCCGAAGCGGCGGTCACCCGCGATCAGGTCGCCGACGACAAGGACGAGCAGGTCAAGTTCCCGAACTGGAGCGAATCCGACAAAAGTCAGGCGCAGTCGAGTTCAGCTGCACACCCCAAGAGCAAGACCGCACCGGTTCGTCCCGAGTCGGAAAAGACGCTCAAGTGTCAGGATTGCGGTGCAATGAATTTCCCGACCGAGTGGTACTGCGAGAAATGCGGATCGGAGCTGGCTACGCTCTGACGTTCGCTCGGGGCAGGATGGCACAAAACAAAAGGGCGCCCTGAAAAGGCGCCCTTCGTTCGATGCAGGTCGTTCTACTTGGCGAGCCGACTCTTGTGTCTGGCTGCGGTGTTCTTGTGGATAAGCCCCTTTCTGGCGGCACGATCCAGGAGCTGAACCGCGGTCGTACGCTCGTCTGCGCCCTTGGTTGCGGCCATACCCTTTTTCAGGGCAGTACGAAGAGTCGAGCGCTGAGCGCGGTTCCGCGCCATCGCAGCACGGGATTTCCGCATGTTCTTTTTAGCGGAAGCAATGTTCGGCACTAATTATTCTCCAAAAGTTGAAACGCTTATAGCCTATAAACTTAGCCGGGAAAGGGGCCTAAAGTCAATTGCACGAGCGCTTTGAGGTGCGAGTCCGTGATTGTATGTTGTAACCGTAGCCAGGCCTACCATTTTCCAGCGCGCAATTGGACAAAACCCAGCTTTTCCTACTTGTAGCCCCGGTGCTGCTCTTCTCCATGGTAGCCCATGAGTACGCGCACGGCTACGCAGCCCTGCGTAATGGCGATCCCACGGCGTACCAGCTCGGAAGGTTGACCTGGAACCCGGTGAAGCACATTGACCCCTTCATGACGATCCTGCTCCCGATTCTCACCTTTTTCGGCGGCGGATTCATCTTCGGGGGCGCCAAGCCGGTTCCGGTAAATCCGCGCAATTACACCAACTACAAGCGCGGCGACATCATGGTGTCCCTGGCGGGGATCGCAACCAACCTGGCAATCGCCCTGCTGTTCATCCCGCTCATCGCTATCATCGGCATGCTGGGCCGGCAGTTTCCCGCCGCAAACGACTCGCTCTTTCTCATCCAGTTGATGTGCCGGTACGGCATTTACATCAACCTGCTGCTCGCGATGTTCAACCTGCTTCCCATCCCGCCCCTCGATGGGTCGCATGTCGCCAAGTACATCCTTCCGCCCGGCTGGGCGCTTTCCTACCAGCGCATCGGCCGATACGGGATGCTCGTGCTCATTGCCATGCTCACCTTTGGACGGCCGGTCCTGAATTTCTGGCTCTCCCCGGTGTGGGCACTCTCGAACGCGGCTGACTCTCTGCTCAGCCCGTTCTTCCTGCGGAGCCAGTGGACAGCGTAGCGAACGGATCAGCCTCCGGGACTGAGTCGGCGTTCGTCGTCGAGCTGTCCCATTTCTCGGGACCGCTGGACCTGCTCCTGTCGCTCATTCGCGACGAGCAGATCGACATCTACGACATCCCGGTCGGCAAGATTGCCGAGCAGTTCCTCGAACGCATCAAGCACCTCAAGCTCGACGAGGCTGCCGACTACCTGGAGATGGCAGCGCGCCTGATGCGCATCAAGGCGCAGATGCTCCTGCCGCGGCGTGAAGGCGACGACGCGTGGGAAGATCCGCGCGCAGAGCTTGTGCGCCGTCTCCTCGAGTACCAGCAGGTGCGCGAAGTGGTGGATCTTCTCGAGCAGCGCAACGAGCTGCGCCGGAACCGGTTCGCGCGCGCATTCCTTCCGCAGCAGCTTCCGGTCTCCTCGGCGAAACGTCCACTCGCTCTCTCGCTCGGCGAGTTGTTCGCTGCGGTGGACCGCGTGCTGCGCGTTACAAAGCAGCCCACCCTGCACGAAGTCGTTCCGCGCGCAATCGATGTGGATGGTGCCATCGGAACGATCCGGGCGATCCTTGAGCTGCGGGGCAGTGCACGCTGGAACGAAGTAATCGCATCCGATGCCGAACCATGGCAGGTCCTTTCACTCCTGCTCGCGCTGCTCGAGCTCGCCAAGGCCGGCGAGCTGAAGCTTGCACAGCCGCGGGCATTCTCCAACGTCGAAATTACACGTGACGTCCCTGTCGAAGCTGCTTGAAGCAGCGCTCTTTGCGAGCGCACACCCGATCATGGTCGACGATCTCGTCAACCTCGCCAACGACAAGGAGGTCGGCGAGGAGGAAGTGAAGACCGCACTTGCCGAGCTCAAGGAACATTACGACACCCAGGAGCACGGCATCGAGCTGATGGAAGTCGCCGGCGGCTGGCAGATTCTCACGCGCGCCGAGTACACTGAAGCGATCGAACGTGCCCAGCTGGCAGCGAGACCGCAGAGATTGTCGGCCGCGGCGCTCGAGACTCTTGCGATCATCGCCTACCGCCAGCCAATCGGCCGCGCCGAAATCGAGGAGATCCGCGGCGTCGGAGCGGGCGCGATCCTCAAGTCCCTGCACGAGCGCGAGCTGATCGAAGTAACAGGTCGCGCCGAGGGACTCGGCCGTCCGCTGCTGTATGGGACCACACCGCTCTTTCTGGAGCAGTTTGCGCTCAGGCATCTTGAGGAACTTCCGAGGTCCGACGAGCTGGCCATTGCGCTTCGGGATCCGCGATCTTCCGAGGCTCCCGAGCAGGTAGACGCACCGTAGGTTCGCACGTAGGCCACGAAGTGCACACGTAGGACACGAAGAACTGCAACTGATTTGGGGGAACTGCAACGACTGTTAGAGTCCGCGTGCAGTTCCCCCAATTTTTGCACTTCTACGTGTCCTACGTGTCTTCTACGTGTCCTACGTGTAACCCCTTGGCGATTATCTGTCCGGTCTGGCCGAAACTCAAGGCGTCCGGTCCTGCCCGTCAACCGACGTAGCAACCAAATCACGATTATACTTGCAGTATGACCGAACCGATGCGCATACAGCGCGCACTTGCCAGGGCTGGAATCGCATCGAGACGAGGGGCCGAAATCCTGGTCGAGGAAGGCCGCGTCAAGGTCAACGGCCAGCCCGCCAAGATCGGCCAGTCGGTGGACCCTTCCAAGGACCGGATCGAAGTAGACGGCAAGCCCATCGCGACACGGTCGGAGACCAAGACGGTCTGGATCGTCCTCAACAAGCCACCCGGTGTGCTGACCACCAAGTCCGACCCCGGCGGACGCAAGACGGTGTTCGATTATGTCGAGAACGTCCCCGGACTCACATATGTGGGCCGTCTCGATTTCATGACAGAGGGCGTCCTTCTGTTTACAAATGACGGTGATGCCGTCGATGCGCTCACCCACCCCCGCAACGAGGTGGAGCGAACATATGTGGCCACTGTGCGCGGGCCCGGTCCGGAGGCGGTGAAAAGCGCCCGGAGAGGGATCAAGCTCGAGGATGGCATGGTATTTCCCCGAAGCATCGAGGCCCATCGGGTTTCCCGCGGGCTGTGGGAGCTTGAAATCACGATTGCGGAAGGCCGGAATCGCGAGGTGCGACGCATGTGCGAGGCGCTTGGGCTCGAGGTGGAGCGCCTGGTGCGCACGCAGTTCGGACCGGTGAAGCTGGGCCAGCTGGAGCCGGGTGCGACACGTTCGCTCAACCGCAAGGAGAGCGATATGATCGCAGCAATCGCGAAGGCGGCCGGAAGGAGATAGTCGGACACTTATTCAACGAGGAATTCCCGTGGGAACTCAGGTCGCGCCGGCAGCAGACACAGCACTTATCCATGACGTTGTCGCGCAGGTCGAGAAGCGCATCGTTGGACAGACCTACATGGTCGAGCGGCTTCTCATCAGCATCCTCACCGGCGGCCATGTACTTCTCGAGGGCGTACCAGGCCTCGCGAAAACGCTCACTGTCCGGACCCTCGCCGAAACAATCAACACAACGTTTCAGAGAATCCAGTTCACGCCGGATCTCCTCCCGGCCGACATCGTCGGCACCCAGATATACGACCAGTCCACGAGTCAGTTCAGCGTAAAGAAGGGACCGATCTTCGCGAACATCATCCTCGCGGATGAGATCAATCGCGCCCCGGCAAAGGTCCAGGCGGCGCTGCTCGAGGCGATGCAGGAGAAGCAGGTCACAATCGGTGGAACTACATACACCCTGGAAGAGCCCTTTCTCGTTCTCGCCACGCAGAACCCCATCGAGCAGGAGGGTACATACCCTCTGCCCGAAGCGCAGGTTGACCGGTTCATGCTCAAGCTGCATGTGGGATATCCCACGCGTGACGAGGAGAAGGAAATTCTCCGGCGCATGGCCGGCGGTCACAAGATCGAGGTCAAGCATGTCGCAACGCCCCAGGCAATCATGGCGGCCCGGGCACGCATTGCCGACCTGTACATGGATGAGCGGATCATCGATTACATAGTGAACATCGTTCAGGCTACGCGCACACCGGCCATGTCGGGGCTGAAGGACCTAGTTCCTCTCATCGAATTCGGGGCGAGCCCGCGCGCAACACTGTCGCTTGCACAGGCCTCGCGCGCACACGCCTTCCTGCGCGGCCGCGGGTATGTATCGCCGGATGACGTGAAGGCAATCGCACCCGATGTGCTCCGCCACCGCGTGCTCCGCACTTATGAAGCGGAAGCCGAGGAAGTTTCCAGCGACCAGATCATAGACCGCGTTCTGGACGCGATTCCGGCTCCGTGATTCAGCGCGCTGCCACCCGGCCCCGGAAGGAAGCGCCGCGTGGTGTACCGCCAGAGATACTTCGCCAGGTAAAACTCATCGAGCTCCGCACGCGCGGGCTCGTGAATTCACTTTTTACCGGCGAGTATCGCTCGGTGTTCAAGGGGCAGGGCATGGAGTTCTCGGAAGTTCGGGAATACGAGCCCGGCGACGACGTGCGCTCCATCGACTGGAATGTCACGGCCCGGATGCGCCGCCCCTTCGTGAAGCGTTACATAGAGGAGCGCGAGCTGACTGTGATGCTCGCGGTGGATCTTTCAGGCTCGGAAAGATTCGGCACAGTCCGCCGCTTCAAGAGCGAGCTCGCAACCGAGCTTGCGGCAGTGCTTGCGATGACGGCTGTCCGCAACAACGACCGGGTAGGGCTGGTCCTTTTCACCGACAGGATCGAGTATGTCCTGCCTCCGCGCAAAGGCCGCCGGCATGTGCTGCGAATGATCCGCGACATGCTCACCTTCGAGCCTGACGGAACGGGCACAGACCTCGCCGGCACTCTCGACTACCTGTCGAAGAGCCTGAAGCACAAGTCGATCGTCTTCCTGGTTTCCGATTTTGTCGCAGAGGGAGTGGAGCACCCGCTCAAGCTCCTGGCGCAGCGGCATGACATCGTGGCCATCACCGTCGAAGATCCCAGCGAAATCGATCTTCCCGATATTGGAATTGCGCGCCTCACCGATCCCGAAAGCGGGGAAACAGTTTACGTCGATACAAGTTCCAGCAGAGTGCGTGAGCTGTATTCCGCGCAGGTCGGAGGCGAAAGCGCGGGCCGCAAGCAGCTGCTTCGCCGGCTGGGCATCGACCAGGTGACGGTCAGTACCAGCGGCAATTACATCGAGCCGCTGCTCAAGTTCTTCCGGTCGCGCGAGACCCAGGCCCGAAGACGGTGATCAGGCGCGCGTTGGTTGCTGCGACAATAATCATTGCTGCTGCGATCACGGCAGCATCAGTCGCGGCTGCACAAGCGTCTCCAGCAAGCAGTTCGGGAATAAGCGCACAGATGGGAGTGAAGACCACTCCCGATACTGTCACCGTTGGTGACCCGTTCATCCTCGTAGTCAGGGTGAAGGTCAAACCAGGGTACACTGTTGAATTTCCGCAGATGCCCGACAGCACCGATGGAACTCCGACGAAGATCGCACTCGTCGGACAGCCGCTGCTGGAACGGCCTCCCAATGATTCCCTGGAGTTTCGCGCGACTTACAAGCTGACTGCCTGGGATGTGGGAGTGCAGCCGATACCGCTGACCGATGTGCACATCGTAGGTCCGCAGGGAACCGGCTTTCTTCCGCTCCGTGCGTCCGTATTCGTGAGGTCGGTTCTTCCTGCCGATACATCGCTGCACCTTCCCAAGGCGCCGCGCAGCAGGTTCCCGGTTCACAAGACGAACTGGTGGCCGCTGATAATCCTGGCGATTGCCGCCGCGCTTGCCGAGCTGCTCTGGTGGATCTACAAGCGGTGGCGCGCGCGCAGGAACGCGCCAAGGGATCCCTATGTGGTCGCGATGGAGGAGTTCAAGAGAGTGGAGGCACTCCAGCTTGCGTCCAAAGGAGAACCCGAACGACATGCGGTGCTGATGTCCGAAGCGATGCGCGTTTACCTCGCAGCGAGGGTCGAGTCCGCCCACATATCCAACACTCCGCGGCAGCTCGCTGCCAATGTCCTGGGTGCCGGACTTGCCGACGAACGTGTGCGCATCATCATGGAGAACGCCGAGCTGCTCAAGTTTGCACGCGCGACCAGTACACCCGATGACGCTATGCGCGTCGGACGCGAGGCTCGCGCGATAGTCGAACTGGTGCACGAGCAGCTGAAGCCAAAAGCTGACGAGGCAAAAGCCGCATGAGCTTTCCCGGCGGATTCGAGATTCTCAATCCGGAAGCGCTGCTGCTTCTGCTTGCCCTGCCTGTGTGGTGGATCTGGCGGCGCCGGCGCGCGCAGCATGCGATTGTATTTTCGCGGGCGGGTGTGCTTGCCGCCGGTCCGCGCGCGGGCAGGCTCGTGCCGACGCTCATTTTCATAGCACGAAACGTGGCGCTCGCATCTGCGATCTTCGCGCTCGCGCGCCCGCGCACAACGGGGAAGGTGGAGACCATCACGACCCAGGGCATCAATATCATCCTGGCCGTGGACATCTCCAGCTCGATGCTCGCGCAGGACTTTCGCCCGCAGAATCGGATCGAGGTTGCCAAGGATCGCGTGAAGCAGTTCATCGCTGCGCGCAAATCCGACCGGATTGGAGTTGTGGCTTTCTCAGGAGAGGCGCTCACGCAGGTTCCATTGACCACCGACTACCCGGTTGCGATCCAGGCAGTCAACAATCTCCAGGCCGGCCAGCTCGAGGACGGCACAGCGATTGGAACAGCGATCGCCACATCGGCAAACAGGCTGCGGGACGCGCCCGGAAAGTCGCGGGTCCTCATTCTCCTCACCGACGGCGTCAACAATCGGGGAACCATCGATCCCATGACTGCGGCGCAGGCAGCGGC
>JAKFCC010000141.1:0-24424 GCA_036676795.1 Gemmatimonadota bacterium | reverse complement strand
CGTTTTTGAAGCCCCGTCGAAGTTTTGAGGTCCTCACCCCTGCTTTCGCCTTCCCCGCACTGGGGCATGACGTCCGCCTGATTTATCAGACCCTCTCGAGAGACTTATCGGCTCAAAAAGTGAAACTCCCCGCCCCACTAACATCGTCGAGGGCGTGCGCATAACGCAGTGAACCACCGACATGTATAATTTACCGGACGTACAAACTACCGTCAACGATTTTAACATGGATCTCGGAATCATCGCCGCAGTTGCAATGCTCATACTCTGGGCAACGCTTACTTTTACAACCGAAGCCCCGGGTTGGGTCCATCTTTTCCTCACGGTCGGAGTTTTTCTTCTGATCGAGCGGATATCAGCGCGCACCAAGAAACACCCGCGCAATTCCGACAAGCGGGAAAGGAAATAAGATTTTCGATCCGTCGCGGCTGGAAACACAGGGATCCGCCACGGCAGTAGCCGAACAGCCCGACCCGCTCGGCGAGCTGCTCAAGAAACCTGTATTGATTACAGGCGCGTCCGGACTCGTTGGCCAGGCGACCTGCGCCGAGCTGGCGAGGCGGGGATGGAAGATTCGCGCGCTGGTGAGAGATCCTGCCAGGTCCGCAGCGAGGCTTGCGCATCTGCCAGTGGAATTCCTGCCCGGCGACATTCGCGACAGAGCATCCCTCGATCGCGCCCTCGAGGGTGCGGGTACTGTTATTCACCTCGCGGCAATTGCGATCGAACGCGAGGGAGAGAGCTACACTGCTGTCAACACAGAGGCGACCCGGAATCTTGTAGAGGCGTCTGCGCGTGCGGGCGCGACCCGGTTCATCCATATGTCGCAGAATGGCGCGCAGAGCAGTTCTCCATACGCTTTTCTCCGCAGCAAGGGAGTTGCGGAGGACATCGTGACAGGAAGCACGCTGGAGTGGACCGTCCTGAAGCCTTCGGTGATTTTTGGCCCTGCTGATGAGTTCGTAAATGTCCTGGCGCGCCTCGCGCTGCTATCACCGCTGGTCTTTCCACTTCCGGGAGGGGGAACTGCGCGCTTTCAGCCGGTCGCCGTTGCCGACGTTGCCAGATGCGTGGCCGCAGTGCTGGAGAAGAGATCATCAGTGCGACAGTGCTACGCCATTGGAGGTCCGGAGCCGCTAAGCCTCCGTGAGATGTCAGAAAGGATTCTGGCTGCACTCGAGCTGCGGCGAATTCTCATTCCGGTGCCCGTACCGGTACTGCGACCGATTGTGGCAGTGCTCCAGCGCATCCTTCCTAATCCGCCGGTGACTTCCAGCCTTCTGGATCTGCTGGCACTCGACAATACAGTTCCGGATAATGCAATCGAGGATCTGGGAATCGTCCCGGGACGCTTCGATGCTTCCTCACTCTCCTACCTGAAACGAATCACGCGCAAGGAAGCGTTGGCGTCGCTCTTCACACGCCGCTAAAAAGCGGACAGGAGCGATGGAGCGAGGGACAGGTTCTGAGGAAGACACTAACTGGGAAAAACTCAGATCTTGTCCATCGCTCCTCTGCTCCTGTCCGCAGGCCTAACTAGATCTCCCAGTTCGACAGCACCACTCCACTCGGCGCGACTGTTTCCGGGTATCCATGGACGGTCATTCGCAGGTCAGTCCAGCGCACCCGTCCGCCGCGCATGATGAGCCGCCGGTACACTTCGGGATAACTTCCCTGCGTTCGTATTGCGACCTGCCGTGTCCCGCAGCGGCGACAGAAGGATGCGAGCTGGGTCACAAGCTGGTCGCAGTCCTCATCGGTGCGCGCAACCAGCTTGAGCACGCGCAGTTCTTCCCGTACCCGTCCGTCCACCAGGGGCGCCGAGTGGCACAGTGCGAATCCCCTGAGCTCTCCGCCACGGCGAAGGAGTATGGTATCGCCTATCTGCATGCTGTCGGTGAGAGCTATCTCGCGTGTGAAGTCATAGCCAGGCAGCAGAGATTCCGTCAGCGCCCGGCACTCCTCTATGGCACCCTCGCGCTGTTCCTCCGGAAGGCGCGCAATGCTGTCAGGCACGCCCGCGGACAGTGAGCCCTCGATGGTTACCGTCACCGTGAGATGACCCGGAAGCATTCCCATCTGCGAATAAAATCCAACATTGTCCATCGTGCGCGGCATTGTCTCGAGGCCAATGACCTTTGCCCCCTGTGACTTGAGCCAGTCAATTCCCGCGTTCACGATGATCTTCCCCATGCCGCGCCCCTGCTGGTCTGGATGCACCACGAGAGGACCCATCCATCCCTCGACGCCGGACCGGTGAACGATGTTGAATGCCACGATCGCTCCTCCCTCGTCCCGCCATACCATTGCGCCGTCGCCCGCGTCGGCAATTGCGAACTTCCATATGGTGGGATTCAGGTGCGGAACGCGCACGCCGAGCATTCCGTCCTTCCGGTACCTCTCCGTGAAGGCTTCACTGAACACGCGGTTGAGGAGCGTGATGTCCCTTTCGGTCGCGCGGTGCGGACCGTCCGCAGTCCAGTTCTGTCGCCAGCTGCGCGCGAATGCCATCAGCCGCTCGCCGCCGCCTGAAGCTCGAGGCTGAGCCTCACGTCTTCTTCGGTCACCGGCAGAGGATTGTCGCTCTGCGTGACAATCGACGCGCGCGTCTCGGCATCATACTTCACGCTTATGACCTGATCGACACGCTCGCGCACGGATTCGATATGCGTAATGAGGATCACCTGCTCGAACCTGTCCTGGATGCCGCGAAGCAGCTCTATGACGTTGAACCGGCGCAACTCATCCAGCGACCCGAATACTTCATCGAGAATGAGCAGCGAGAACGACTGTCCGGCGCGCTCCGCGATCATCTGCGATATCGCAAGCCGCAGCACGAGGTTGGCGAGGTCCTCCTCGCCTCCTGAGAGCACCGGTTTCGTTATGCCATCCTCGAGAATCACGATGTTGTACTCGTCGTCCAGCTCCAGCTCCGAGTAACGAGCATCGGTAAGCTCGGTGAGGAATGCACTCGCCAGCTCGGACAGCTCGGGACGCAGCTGGTAATTGAGGTCCTTGCGGAGATCGGTAAAGGCGCGATCGAGCTCCTCGTGTATCCTGCGATCGTTGTTCAAGGCATCCAGCTGGCTCTGTGACTTCTGCAGTTCCTGCGCGGCCGCTTCAGCGCTTGCCAGTGCATTCCTGGCTCCACGCACCACTTCCTCTGCCGTGGCGAGCGCAAGCTCTGCCGCGCGCGCAGTCGTGGACACGGTCTCGTACTCCGCCTTTATCGCGACAAACTCGGCTTCGGAAAACTTTATTCGGTCGACCACAGCGCGCAGCTCTGCAATCCTGCCGCGCGCATTCGCCAGATCCGTGGAAACCTTCTCGTATTCGGCCCGGACCTCGGGTTCCCGCTCAGGGAGTGCGCTGATCTTCTGGCACTTCGCCTCCAGCGGAAGCAGCTGTTCGATCTCGGTCCGGACAATTGCATGCCGATTCTCGTCATACCCAAGTGGAATGCGGGCGATATCGAACTTTAGCTGTGCGCGCCGCTTCTCCTTGGTTTCCACTTCCTTTGCCACCTGCTTCAGCTCGCGAGCGCTTTCCTGGATCTTCGTGACCGATCTCTCGAGAGCGGTGACTTCGTCGTTCACGGCGCGCCGTTTGTCTTCCATCGTATCGATTTCTTTCGGCGCATCGGAGAGCTGGTCGAACCGCTTGCTGAAATACGCGCCGTCAACTTTGACTGCCTCGAGCTGTTCCTCTATATGCTCGACGACGGTGTGCATGCTGCCGCCCAGCGGCCGGCTGCATGTGGGGCACTCGCCGGTTTCGCCCAGGGCGACGATCCTGTCGCGCTCCTTCTGGAGGTCCACGTACTGTTTCCGCAGTTCATCGAGCTTCGTCTCGGCCTGTTGCCTGTCCCTGATCCACTCGGTCCGGCGCGCTTCCAGCTGTCCGTGCACGACTTCGAGTTCGCGCCTTTTCCTCTCGAGCTGCACCACGGTATCGGACTCGGAAGCAGCGGACCTGGTCAGCGAGCGCAGCTTCTCCGTAAGTGCCTCCAGCTCCTCGGCGAGCGACGTTTCGGTCTCGACGAGAGCCTTCCTCCTTCCATCCTCGCGATAAAGCGTGTCGAGTATGTCGCGCTCCGCCTTCAGCGCATCGAGCGGCTCGATTGCGTCCTGGAGCGCTTTCATCTCGACCTTGGCTGCCTCGATCTCACGCAGCTGCGCCGCTATCCGCTCGGCGTCACGCGCCACCGACGATTCGGTCTGCTCGGCAAGCGAAATCTCGGTCGTCACGCGGCGTGCTTCCTCACGCTGCTGCTGTGCGGCTATCCAGCGCGGCTCGATCGCCGCGACATCGGACTTCATCAGCTGCTGCCGCTCACGCGCGTCCTTTGCGCTCTTGTCCGAGGCAGCGAATTTTTCTCGCGCTTCGTTGAGAGCTTTCGTAACGGCATCGGCGTCCGGCATCGCTGATCGCAATCCGGCCATTTCACGCTCAACACCGCGGCGGTAGTCTCGCGCGCGGTCCTGCGCAACGCGCAGCCGCTCGTATCCCAGCACACGAGACAGGAACTGCCCACGCTGCAGCGGCGTCATGGCCGCCATTACGGTCAGCTCTTTCTGCCCTGTGAAATAGGTGTGGAAGAATTCTCCACAATTCATTCCCAGCTTCAGCTGCAGCAGGTTGTTTACCGCAGTCGTCGAGCTGGCCACCGGGGTTTCCGCACTGTCCTGGTACAGGTCGGCGGAAGTGAGACCGCGTACTACTCGATAGCGATGGCCTGCCAGATCGAAATCGAGTTCCACCTGCACGGGTGCGCGCGCTGGTGCGCCCAGGTACTTGATCGACTCCTTGGTCCCACGAACTGCCGTAATCCCATACAGCGCGTAGGCCACCGCCTCGAGAATGGTAGTCTTTCCCGCGCCGTTCGGACCCATGATGCCCGTGAGTCCATCCGAGAAGGTGATCTCCGTCGCAGGATGCTGGCGGAAATTGGTGAGCTTGAGTGCGTTGAGCCTCATGCGCTCTCGGTCACCGCAGTTGGAATCGCGACAGTTTCAGCTTCGGTGAGATACTTGAGCCCGAGTTCGACAAGTGAATCCCGATCCACGCCTGCCGCGATTGCACGGCTGCTGAGATGTTCGCGCACGGTATCCGCAAGCGATGCACGGCGGCCTGGAGCGCCGCTTCCACTGGTCTGCTGCCGCATGACATCCGGGCGCCGCGCGTCCAGCTGGAAGTGCAGCGCCCTTCGCTTGAATTCCCGAAGAGCCTTATGATCGATCTCGCGAAGCACGTGGCGCGGCACATCACGAACGACCAGTCTCACGATGTTGTCTGCAATACCACCATCACACGATTCCACGGCTTCGCGAATTGCCGCATTTAATTCCTCGGCCGACAAGCCGTGGCCGTGGATCATGGGCAGGTCCACCACCGAGCGCATCAGCTCGATCTTGTGAAAGGTGTGCTCACCAGTCGCGAGATTGTGCTCGATGAATCCCTTGGGCTGGGCGGCACCCAGATCGCTCGCGCGCGTTTCCGACCAGAAATCCGGACTGGTGTATTCCAGCGAGCCGGAGTAGAACGCCTTCTTCGCGAGCGGCAGGTATGCGTGGTAATGCCCGAACGCCACATAGTCCCAGCGGTCCAGGTAGAGATCCTTCTTCTTGATTCCCAGAACGGCCCGGTCGGTGCCCGCGGCATACGCAGGCACCACGTCCTCGACCTCGCCGTGAATCAGCAGGATGTTGTAGTGCTCACCCTCCAGCGGAAGGAGCTGCGGGGGCGTCAGGTTGAGTCGCTTGGGCACAGCCATCACCTGGACGGCATTGTTCCGGAGCGGAATCCGCTGGACCTCGTCGTCAACGACCTTGATGCCAAGGTTGCCGTACAGACGGAGAATCGAGCCGGTGTCCGTCGATCTCGGCGAATCGTGATTGCCGGCGATCATGACGATCTCGCTGTCCGGAAGCGCCTGTACAAGGCGGGAGAACTCCAGGAATGCATGCAGGATCGCGGAATTCGACGGGCGGACGTTGTGAAAGACGTCGCCGGCAATGAGCACAATGTCAGGCTTGATCTCGATGATCTTCGAAATCGCCCGCTTGAAGGCAACGGCGACGTCCACCTCGCGCTGGTTCAGCCCGTTCGGCGTCTGGCGCTGGTACTGCTTGAATCCAAGATGTATGTCGGCCAGGTGGACGATTTTCACTTGGCTGCTGCCCTCACTCGCTGGACGATTTTCGTGCGCACCTTCATGCGGTCCGACGCATTCGGCTTGCGGCCGGCGGCCGAGCTGAGCACCACCGATTCAAGAACAATCGTCATTTTCGAATCGGTAATCCACCCAAGCCGCCGATTCAGCTGGATCGCGCCTGTGATGGTCCCATTCGCGTCACGCTCACCCGCCTCGTCCTTGAGCCGCTCGTGGGTGAGGAAGCCCTTGAGGGTTATGAATGCGATTTCCCGGGACTTGCTCAGTGAGTCCAGGGTAAAAGTGGTGCGGACCCAGCCCGTTCCGTGGATATCCCCACTCAGGGGCACGGGCATTTCGCGGGTCCACTTCCCGCGCACGTAGATAGGATCATCAGGCATCATGGCCGGAAGCTGGCCGAACAGCTCGCGCAGATCCTCGCTGTTCGACTTGCTCTGGAGAATGTCCACTGCGCCATTCTGTTGAATCAGCATACGCGTGGAGTTGCCGCCAAGACGCTGCGTCCGAGCCGCGCCTCCCTGCACGCGCGGAAGCATCACGACCGAGTCGGCGATCCCGACCACAATGGTTCCGTTGATCAGCCGCCGCTCGGGAACCGCACGCGTGAAGACGACTGTTTCCATTGCGTGCGAGCGCGCTGTATCTCCGCGCGTTGTCCCGGTCATCTCCACCAGCTGGTCCATCCGGATGCTCAGGGTGTCACCGACCCGCGGACGAATCTCGAGTGTCACCGACTGTCCTGACGCGACAGAAACCGACGCAGCGATCGCAGCGACCGCGATCAGCGCCGGGCGCAGAAACCTAGAATCCGTACGGATCATCGATGGGCGGCGTCCGCAGCGCAGGCGCCGCTTTCTTCGTCAGCGGCTGCTCGAGCGGAATGATCCTCCGAAACTGGGCTGCGAAGTAAGCCTTCACATCGTTCGGCCGTGCCAGCAGGGTCGCGTGACGCGCCTTGAGAATCTCTCGCTCGGTGTACAGCGCCGTGATTTCCTGCACCCAGCTCAGGGAAATTCCGGGATCGAGCAGACGCAGGCTGCGATACACGGCAACATCGATCGTCATCTCACCGGCCTGCGGGTAACGCTCGGTCCCCTCCCGTCCCTGCATGACGGCAGGCCTTGGGAAGCGCACGAAAATCGGTTGTGTGAAATGCGGGTGCCGAACCATCAACTGTCCTTTCTCCAGCGTTGCGAGCTTCGTGCGGATCGCGGGACTCAGCACAGCGTAGCCCGGTGTCGCGAGTTCATCCGCGTCCATGCGGCCAAACAGCGCTGTCCCTGAATTGCCGACAACCCGCCGATGTACCTGCGAGCGGAATTGCTGCGCGCTGAACAGCACCAGGCCCAGATAGCGCCCACGCTCTGCAATATCGAGCAGCATTTTTCGAACATAGGTCTCCGGACCATCGCCGGGTGCATACTTGTTCAGCTCGTCCACGAAGACGATCAGATTCTTCACCCCGAGATCCCGGCGCTCCAGGTGCTCGCGAAGCTTTGAGACTATGCGCGCAAAGATCAGGTCCTGCGCATCCTCTTCCAGCATGGCGACGTCTACTACGTACACCGTCCTGTCCTCGAAGCTCCCGAACGGCAAGTCGCTGACAATCGCCTCGTCGGTAACCAGCCCTGCGCAGCGCGTCGAAATGTTGGAAAGGCGGTTTCTCACTTTGCGGATTGTTGCAACGTGGTGCGTGCGCCAGCTCTGGTCGTCCTTCTGTTCGAGGGCGCGCAGGACATCCCTGAACCACTCATCCAGATCACCAAAGGATCTGACGATGTATTTCCTGCCAAGCAGGGCATCGGTGAATTCGCGGTCGAGGATGTTTTCCTTGATGAAGTCGATCAGTGCATCGGCCTTGGCATCTACATCGTCTCGATTCAGCAGGACTTCGGCGAACTGGAGTACTTCGCGCAAACCCCAGCTGAGCGGAAAGGTGTTCGCCTCCAGGTCTTCGTTGGACCGCAGCGTATTCAGCGCGAATCCCTTGGCCGTGTAAGGGGCGTAGAAGTTCACCTTGTCGAACGGCTTCGGCTCGACTCCGAGCTTCTCGTACAGCTCCAGGTCCTTTTCCTCGAGAAGCGCCGGCTTGTCGAGATACAGGAGATCCGGCCCCTTCACGTTGAAGCAGACCGCTGCGATCGAACCCTTGCTCTCCGGAAAATGAGTGAAGATCGACGAGAGCATCCACTCGACTGCGCTGGTCTTGGTTGCGAGCCCCGACACACCGGTGATGTTCAGGTGGGCAGCTTCCGGCCCGAGCAGAAAATCAGCGTCCAGATAAATGGTGGAATCCATTCCGCCGGCCCGATAAATCCCGACAGGGATTCCGGTGCTTGCCCCGGGCTTCAGGAACGCATCCATGCGGAGGGCGATGGCCACGTCGCTTTCAGTTGCCAGGAAGACCTCGCCCATGGGTACCGGCTGCAGCGGTTCCTCGGGGATCTGGCGGAGCACCGCCGCGGAGTAGAGGCGAATTTCTGCGCGCTCGGTCGCGGCGAATCGCGCGTTTCCCGGGGATCCGTCATGCCCCAGCACATCATGCAAGGGCGTGAGGAGATCCGTGTAGCTGAAACCTTCCGTCACCACTCCGTAGATATGCGGGATCTGCCCGCCCGTCGCGATTGCGCCATCCACCCGGACGATCGTTCCTATCCCGACCGGCGAATCCAGGGCGGTCCAGAAATGGAACTCGTGGGGCGTATTAGGCTTGCGCTCGGTTGCTACGACCCTGCCAAGCGGCATGGGCGCGATCATGAAATTGCTCTCAGAAATTCCTCGGTATCGTATACTCCATAGGCCATCTTGTCCCAGCGCTTGTCCGGAAGCGAGAGCGGCGAACTCTCGCGCAGAACCCAGCACGAAACCGCATTTGCGCCTTCGCTGCTCCAGTTCTCTTCAGGAACCTCCACTCGCACGAGACCCCACATCGAATCGCGAGTGTCAGCGCTCCGCACGCGCAGGTACCAGCTTGCGACCGCAGTTCGCGACCTCGAAGCGATTCGAAATACCGGACTGCGCTCACCAACACGCAACCGCAGGACGGTCCTCAGTGCCTCGCCCTCGGCATGCAGGGTCCTGTGACTTTTCACCACCCCCACAGCAAGGCTGGAGGTTGCAACCGCAGCGCTTCCCCCAATCCCGCCATCGATGAACAGCGGCCCTTCCTCACTCTCGCACCACGCTTCGGCGAGCGAAAGCTCCGCGCGCTCCCTGTCTTCCTGGACCTTCTTGACAGCGCGCTCCATCAAGGCCGCCGGATGCTGCGAGGGTATGATGCCGTTCTGATCAGCCTCACTTGTATCGATGAGTTCGAACCGGGTTTCTGCATCCACAATCGAATTCCCGAGATATGCGAAAGGCATGTACAACCGCCGCTCGACAACTGGCGGGCGTCGTCCCCAGCTCTGCATTCTTCTGTCGACCCGCACCCTGACCGCGGCCGACACCGTTCCGAGTACGATCGGAATTCCGTCTTCCTGCGCTATTACCTGCATTCTCTGGGCACCATCCAGAAAGGCAGCGAACCCTTCATCGGCCGGAGTGTCCCGCTCCACAGGAATAGCCCGCATTTCACCGCCCTCGAGAATCTCCGCGGCGCGCAGAATCGGCGGGTCGCTGGCCGGCCCAAAGGGCTCTCCGGCCATTGGTATGGACTCTACCGCTGCCGCGAGTGGCCGGACTTGCCGGATGAAACGAAGGGCGTCTCTTGCTGCTGCGTCGAAGCTCAATTTGTCAGCGCGTGCGCCGCGCTTGTATGCCGGTCACTCGATTCCGATGTCCCAGGCCTGCTCGAGATCCTGCCTGGAGTAGGTTCTAAATGCCGTGAGCGTATTGGTAAGCTGAATACCCGGAACCGTGGATATCTGTTCGGTTACGATCCGGGCGATAGCCTCGTAATCGACAACCTCGATTATGGCGACCAGGTCCCAGCCCCCGGACACGGAGTACACACGGGCCACGCCGTCGATGCCGGCAAGCCGCTGCGCGCATTCCACAATCTTCTGCGGCTCCGCTTTTATCAGAACGATGGCTGTTATCATGACCTTAACGGATGGACTATACTTGTCGAACGTAGTCGGGTATCCAGCGGCGCGACCTTCGCAGGTGAAAGATAACGTTTGGGCCCCGTTTTAGCTCCGTGTCAACGACCGAAAAGAGAGTATTAAGTGGTAGATGAAGCAGAAATGAGCGAGGAGCTGCCCGCAGTGGGACGCAACCAGAACGTGGTCTATACCCTGCCCCTCGCGATCGACTCCGTACCCGCCTTCCTGCAGGGTCCCCTGGAACGAATTGACCCCGCGGCTGGTGGAACCCAGCTCGTGGTCATCACTCCGGACGCAGATTCGGCCCTCGCGATCAGTGAAGCCGTGCTCACAATGACTGGCCTTGGCGGCATCGAGGTTCTGCCCGTAACCACGGCGGGCCGTGCGCGACGCCTTCTGGCGATGCGTCCTATCGCTGCGATCGCCGGTCCCGCCGTCGAACTGAACTCCCTCATAGAGTCTGCGAGCCTCAAGCTCGAGTCGGTTTCCACCGTCGTGCTCGCCTGGGTCGATGAGACCCTGAAACAGGGCGGCGAACAGGTGGCCTCGATGGAAGCCGTCATGGCCGAGATCCCGAAGGAAGCAGTGCGCGTGCTTGTTGCGAGAACGATGACCCCGGAAGTCGAGCAGGTAGTAGAACGGTACATGCGCCGGGCTCGCCGCGAAGCAGTGGCAGACCACGCTTTTGCCGCTACCGACCTGGAGCTGCGCTATGTGACCGTCTCGGCCGCGTCCCGGCCGTCGGCGCTTCGCCGTCTGCTGGACGAGCTCGATCCGCCGTCCGCCGTCATCGTCGTACGCGGAGGTGCGTCCGAGCTCGAAGCCAGAACTACACTCCGTCGTCTCGGCTACAGCCTGGAAAGCGACCCCGTCCGCTTGACGACCGGAGATGTTCCGGCGAATACGCACACTGTGGTCCTTTACGATGCACCCGTGAGCGCCGGTGAAATCGCCCGGGCCGCAACCGCGACTCCAGTGCAGACGTTTGCGCTGGTTCAACCGCGCGAACTGGAATTCCTGCGTTCCCTGTCGGGACTGGATCTCATACCCTATGCGGGCAGTGAAACGGTGGCGAAGGCCCGAATTTCGGACGCAGCGATGCGTGACGAGCTCAAGGGGATTCTCGAGGACGGGATCATTTCGCGCGAAATCATCGCGCTCGAGCCGCTGCTCGAGGAATACGATGCCGTGGAAATCGCTGCGGCTTCGCTTCGTCTTCTGGAGCGTGCCCGGGCTCAGCGCGACGCCGCTGAGAAGATTGCGCGGGCAGCCGGAGTAAAGGCCTCCGGCCCGACTGCGACAGCTGAAAGTGGCGAAGGAATGACGACGATTTTCATGACGATTGGCACGCTCGACGGAGTTCGCGCCGGCGACATCGTAGGTGCGATTGCCGGCGAAGTCGGCATCCCCGGCTCCAGTATCGGACGGGTGGAAATCAAGGACAAACACTCTCTGGTCGAGATTCAGAGCGACAAGGCGCAGGACGTAATCAAGAAGATGAACGGCCTGCAGATCCGCGGAAGGAAGCTGGCCGTGCGCGAAGAGCGGGAGCGACCGCCCCGGGCTGCCGGAGCAGGAGCGCCAAGGGGCGGCGATCGTCCGCCGCGGCGTGAAGGGCCGCCGCGGGGAGAGCGGCCGGACCGGGAGCGTGGTGCCCGCAGCGATCGCCCGCCCCGCGGAGATCGTCCGCCTCGGAGCGGGCCGCCGAGAGATCGAAGCGGTCCACCGCGTGACCGCGGCGATCGTCCCGGCTTTTCCGACAGAGGTCGCCGGCCCAGGGGATGACAGGCTCATTTCACCAGACCGGCGGATGGATCGAGGTCATCGCCGGCGTAATGTTCAGCGGCAAGAGCGAGGAGCTGATGCGGCGCGTGCGGCGCGCAACCATCGCGCGCAAGCGCGTTCAGGTCTTCAAGTCACGGCTGGATGCCAGGTACGCGGGCATTTATGCCATCTCCAGCCATGACGGCCGTCACACCACAGCCATTCCCGCCGACTCTTCAGCCCAGATCGCACAGCAGCTGGACCCCACTGCCAACGTAATCGCGGTGGATGAGGCACAGTTCCTCGATGACGGCATCATAGACCTTGCGACTTCACTCGCCACTCGCGGCCGCCGGGTGATCCTCGCCGGCATCGATACCGATTTCAGGGGTGAACCCTTTGGGCCGATGCCGCACCTGATGGCGATCGCGGAAGTGGTGGACAAGCTGCACGCGATCTGTGTGCTCTGCGGCGGTCCCGCCAGCCGCAACCAGCGCCTCATCGAGGGAAAACCTGCCCCCTACAATTCCCCGCAGGTGATGGTGGGCAGCACCGATTCCTACGAAGCGCGGTGCAGAATGTGCTTTGCAATGCCCAAGAAGGATGAAACACAGGGCTTGCTGCTCTAACCAGACGTGGCGGCGCCCAAACGGGCCCAAGAACATCAGTTTTTTGTTGCTGAGCTTTGGTAATTGTAGGCCAAAGGGGCTTTTGCCTGTACCTTGGAATTTGATGCAGAATTTTCACAATTCCGGATTCTAGAAACTTTCGATGCGACTTATTGGACTGACCGGTAACATCGCCAGTGGGAAGACCGTAGTTGCGGACCTCCTGAAGGAAAAAGGCGCAACACTTATTGACGCCGACGCTCTGTCGCGCGAAGCTGTGGCGCCCGGTACCCGTGCGCTCGAGAACATCGTTGCACGATGGGGCCGCGAAGTGCTCGACGCCTCGGGAAACCTGGATCGTGCCGCGCTCAGGCACATCGTATTCACGGATCAGGCTCAGCTCGACGAGCTGAATGCGATTTTGCATCCGGAGATCGCGCGCCTGCGTGACGCCGCCATCGAAACGGCGCGGAAGCGCGGTGACAAGATCGTTGTCTGCGTGATCCCCCTCCTGTTCGAGCGCAAGCTGGCGGACAACTACGACACGATTGTGCTTGTCGACTCGCCGCGCGAGGTGCGGATGGAACGGCTCGTTGAGACCCGCGGACTGGATGAGGCCGAAGCCATGAACATGATCGCCGCACAGATGCCGGCCGAGCTCAAGCGTGCCCGTGCCGACTATGTCATCGAGAACACGGGGTCGCTGGAGTCGCTGCGCGCCGATGTTGACGCCCTCTGGGAATCGCTGCTCGGAAAATCGGCGGATGTCCCCGTAAAAACTTCGTCCATTTCTTGACGCTCACAGCCGCTTCGGATAGACTACCGCGAGCATTCCCTCACGCGACGCGAACAACATTACCGGAGCAGCATTGGCAGAAATTCCAGGCGACCTGAAGTTCACCGAAGAACATGAATACGTCCGCGCAACGGCGGACGGAATTGTGGAAGTCGGAATTACCGACTACGCACAGGGTGAACTTGGTGATGTGGTGTATGTAGAGCTGCCGACCGTCGGCGCGAAGTACGCCCGCCACGATGTGTTCGGGACCATCGAGGCCGTCAAGGCAGTGTCGGAGCTCTTTTCTCCAGTCGCCGGCGAGATCACCGAAGTGAACCAGCGACTGGATAAAGAACCCGGACTGGTGAACAGCGAGCCCTATGGAGCGGGCTGGATGATCCGCATGCGAGTCAGCGATCCATCCGATACAACGGGACTGCTGACTCCCGACCAATACTCAAAGCATATCGGTCAGTAGCAGCTCAGCGCATCGCCTCCTTCAAGCTTACGCCAGCGCGGAAACCGGGAAGTTTCCGCGCTTTTACTTTCACGGCCTTTCCGGTGAAAACGCTGTTTACTTCCCGGGCGCGGTGGGTTCTGCGATCGAATGTCCCGAAGCCCGCCAGAGTGACCTTCCCGCCCTTCTTGATCTGGCGCGAGATAATCCCATCCTGGGGGTCGAAGATCGCATCGACTACACGCTTTACGTGTGTCGGACGGAGCTTCGTCTGCCTCTGCAACGCTTCCAGCAACTCCGCTTTGTTCATGTTGAACTCCATGACTAGCAGGCTGTCGTTGTTGGGCAGCGGACCGTTAGTCCGTTGCGGTTAGCGGCTCTAAAGTAGCGGTATAGCCCCGGCTGAGCCACAACATTCTTGCACAACAGCCGTTCGCTCACCGCTACAGGCTATCAGCGGAAAGCTGGTTCAGGCTCCTTCGGTCACCGACTCCGCGTAAGCATCTGTCGGCGGGCATGAGCAGATGAGATTCCTGTCTCCGTACGCGCTCTCCACCCGGCCAACCGCCGGCCAGAACTTGAAGTCCCGGGTCCACTCGGCTGGAAACGCAGCCTTTTCACGGGAGTACGCGTGTGTCCACGCGTCGGACGTCACGGCGCGAAGCGTGTGCGGCGCATTCTTGAGAACGTTGTCCTCGCGGTCGGCGATCCCCATCTCAATCTCGCGAATCTCTTCCCGAATCGAGATCATGGCGTCGCAAAATCTGTCCAGCTCGGACTTGGGCTCGCTCTCGGTAGGCTCAATCATCAATGTTCCGGCCACCGGGAATGACACCGTCGGTGCATGGAAGCCATAGTCCATGAGGCGCTTGGCGATATCCTCCACCTCGACCCCGCTCGCACCCTTCACGACGCGCGTATCGACAATGCATTCGTGCGCGACAGTTCCGTTCTTTCCTCGGTACAGAACTGGGAATGCCTGTTCCAGCCGCTTCGCTATGTAGTTCGCATTGAGGATTGCAATCCTGGTGGCGTACTCCAGGCCGTCGCCTCCCATCATGCGAATGTAGGCGTAGGAAATGGGAAGGATGCTCGAGCTTCCCCAGGGCGCCGCAGACACCGCGCCGACTTCGTGCTCCCCGCGGTTCTCTGCGAGAGGATTACCCGGAAGAAATTGTACAAGGTGAGCGGCTACTCCGATTGGGCCCATGCCGGGTCCACCGCCGCCATGCGGAATGCAAAAGGTCTTGTGCAGGTTGAGGTGACATACGTCTGCGCCGATGTCAGCCGGCCGGCAGAGCCCCACCATCGCGTTCATGTTCGCGCCATCCATGTATACCTGGCCGCCGAACTGGTGCACGATGTCGCATATCTCCCGGATTCCTTCCTCGAACACACCGTGCGTCGAAGGATAGGTGACCATAAGGGCAGCAAGCTTGTCAGCGTGCTGCTCCGCCTTGGCGCGCAGATCCTGAATGTCGATGTTGCCGCTCGCATCGGTCTTCACTACGATCACACGCATTCCTGCCATTACTGCACTTGCCGGATTCGTCCCGTGAGCCGACTGCGGCGTCAGGCAGACATCCCTGTGTGAGTCACCGCGTGAATCGTGATAGCCCTTGATCGCAAGCAGGCCGGCATACTCGCCCTGAGACCCGGCATTGGGCTGGAGCGACACGCCGGCGAAGCCGGTGATCTCCGCCAGTGCACCCTCCAATCCCTTGAACAGGTCGTGGTATCCCTCGGTCTGCTCGCGCGGTGCGAAAGGATGAATCTGGTTGAAGCCCGGCCAGGTGATGGGCATCATCTCCGCAGTCGCGTTGAGCTTCATGGTGCATGAACCCAGCGGTATCATCGAGTGCACGAGCGACAGATCGCGCGACTGCAGCTTGTTCATGTAACGCAGCATTTCCGTTTCGGAATGGTGCGTGTTGAAAACAGGATGGGTCAGAAACGGGCTGGTGCGCTTGAACCGTTCGTCGTAGCGCGAGTCGGCGCCGGCGAGCAGCTCTTCGGTGGCAACCTCGCTGGCATCACCTTTCGCAAAGACCGCGAGAATGTCCTCGACGTCCTTTTCGGCCGCTGTCTCGTCCAGAGCAATCACCAGTGACGCGCCTTCGAGCACGCGGAAGTTGATGCCCAGCTCTTGAGCGCGCTTCAGCAGGTCGGCCGAGTCACGCTTTCCCGTTTCCACCCTGACGGTGTCGAAGAAGTCATCATACGCGATGGCGTATCCCAGCCGGCGCAGACCTTCCGCCAGCGCAGCGGTGAGCTGATGAATTCGAGTGGCGATTCTCTTCAGTCCGTCGGGCCCGTGGTACACGGCGTACATGCTGGCCACTACCGCCAGCAGCACCTGTGCGGTGCACACGTTGCTCGTCGCCTTCTCGCGACGGATGTGCTGCTCACGCGTTTGCAGAGCCATGCGCAGCGCCGGCCTTCCGTCAGAATCGCGCGAGACACCGATGATCCTCCCCGGGATCTGCCGCTTGAACTCATCACGGGTGGCGAAGAATGCCGCGTGCGGGCCGCCAAATCCCAGCGGAACACCGAAGCGCTGGCTGTTTCCGACAACGATGTCAGCTCCCCACTCTCCCGGCGGCGTCAGCAGCACCAGACTCATGAGGTCCGCGGCGACCGTTACGAGAGCATCCGCCGCGTGAGCCTTCGAGCAGACGGTCCGGTAGTCTTCCACCGCTCCGTCGGTCGTGGGATACTGAAGCAGAACACCAAAAATGTCTGAACCAAAGGCAGCGCTGGCGATGTCCCCGACTACAACCTGAATCCCCCGCGCCTTCGCGCGTGTCTTCACCACGTCGATCGTCTGCGGATGGCAGCTCGATGCAACGAAAAACACTTCCTTCCCTTCGCGGCCCTTCATTCCGTAGCTCATCGTCATCGCTTCTGCAGCCGCGGTCGCTTCGTCCAGCAGCGAGGCATTGGCGATCTCCAGGCCGGTGAGATCGATGACCATGGTCTGGAAATTCAGAAGGGCTTCGAGGCGACCCTGCGCAATCTCCGCCTGGTAGGGCGTATAGGCCGTGTACCAGCCGGGATTCTCAACGATGTTTCTCTGTATTACCGGCGGGGTAATTGTGCCGGAGTATCCCATGCCAATGTACGACCGGAAGATCTTGTTCCGTTTCGCCATCCCACGGAATTCGGCAAGCACCATGTGCTCGCTTGTGCCCGTGGGAAGCTTGAGGCCGGCGCGGTAACGAATGCCTTCGGGCACTGTTGCATCTATGAGCTCGTCCAGTGACTTGTGTCCGAGCACCTTGAGCATCTCAGAAACGTCTTCGGGTGTCGGCCCGATATGACGGGGAACGAACGATTCGGCGGGTGCGAGGGAGCTGTCCGCCTGCTTTATTGTAGTGGCCATGATATCTGGAATTTAACATGCCCATACGGCCGCGCTGGCGGCTGCTTTTCGTCCCTGCGCGGGACGGCGCCGAGAACATGGCACGCGATGTCGCACTTCAGGACCATTCGCGCAAAACCGGGGAGTGCGTACTCTCCCTTTACACCTGGCTTCGACCGACGCTGTCCCTCGGACGAAACCAGGCAGCGAAGGGCATGTATGACCCGCATGAGATTGCCCGCGAAAAGCTCGACGTCGTGCGCCGGCCCACAGGGGGGCGTGCAATTCTTCATCATCACGAGTTTACCTACTGCGTTACGGGCCCCGATGCGTTCGCGACGACCCTTTCGGCCGCCTACAACCGGATCAATGCGGTCCTGCTCCTGGGATTACGGAACCTGGGAGTGCCTGTAGCGATTGCGAACCCACCGGGGACGGCGCCCAGGCCTGACCAGTCGCCCTGCTTCGCGGAACCGGTCAAGGGCGAGCTGGTTGCGGCCGGCCGAAAGCTCGTCGGCAGTGCGCAGTTCAGGGAGAGGGGCGCGTTCCTTCAGCACGGATCCATTCTCGTCGAGAACGATCAGGCTATGCTGGACAGGCTTACGCTGGACCGCCGGCCGGGAAACACCCCGCCTCCGGCCACTCTCTCGGAGCTTCTCTCATCCACTGTCACGGCGGCAGAGATGGCGGACGCCCTGTTCGGCGCCGTACGTACACTCGAGGACGGGCATGCAGCCGCCATGGGCGAAGCCGAGATTCGGCCGGCCGCTCTCGCTCTCCGTGAACAATTCGCCGATCCGCAGTGGACATGGAGGCGGTGACGCCTCATAGTTGCCCCGCATCGTGATACGCCTCATTCTCGCCAGGCTGCTTCAGGCTCTCGCCGTTCTCGGATTCGTGGCGGCCATCACCTTTGTCCTCATTCATCTCGCGCCCGGTGACCCGTTCACGGCCGCGGTGGACAACCCTGCCCTTTCCCAGGCCGTACGCGACCAGTGGAAGGCATCGTACGGCCTCGACAAACCGCTGCCAGTACAGTTCGTGAAGTATGTCAGCAGCGTTGCGCGCGGCGACTTCGGCTGGTCCTTTTCCAGGCACATGCCTGTCAGCACGGTGATCGCGACGGCCCTCCCCAGGACGCTGATGCTGATGGGTTCCGCACTCTTCCTCGGCTTTCTGCTGGGCGCTTTGACGGGAAGGATACAGGCCGCGCGGCGCGGCACCGCGGCCGATCGCACGATCTCGGGAATCTCGCTCTTCTTCTACTCGATGCCTGACTTCTGGCTGGCGCTGATCATCCTGATGTCGCTGGCGTACTGGGTTCCAATCTTTCCAGCGGGCGGAGCGGCTGACCCTCTGCACGATTATTTCACGCCGCTTGGACGAGTCACTGATACCCTGAAGCACATGGTGCTTCCCGTGGGGACCCTGACCCTGGTGCTGGCAGCCACGGTTTCACGCTTTCATCGTTCCGCCCTCATCGAAACACTCCCGGCAGATTTTGTCCGCACTGCGCGCGCGAAGGGTCTGGCCGAGCGCACCGTCCTGCGCCGCCACGCCGAGCGCAACGCCCTCTTTCCGCTGATCAGCCTCGTGGGACTGGCGCTGCCGGCGCTCTTCACCGGCGCGGTTTTCGTCGAAAAGATTTTCGTGTGGCCGGGAATGGGACTGGTGATCGTCAACGCAATTGGATCGAGAGACTATCCGCTGGTGATGGGCACAGTCATCATCGCCAGCGTCCTGGTGGCCGTGGGGAATCTCGTGACGGATCTGCTGTACATGGCCGCTGACCCGCGGGTGCGCGTTGATTGAGTCCGCAGTCGCACCCGTATTCTTCCGGCAATCACGGGGCGCCGCGCGCAGACGGGCCACGCTCGCCGCTGGGCTGCTGGCGCTGCTCGTCCTTCTCGCGGTTCTTGCTCCTCTCTTCGCTCCATACGATCCTGCCGCGCAGCCAGACCTGCTGGCCCGCGCGCAGGGCCCATCTCTTTCGCACCCCTTCGGCACGGATCATTTCAGCCGCGACGTTCTGAGCCGGGTGATTTTCGGCGCCCGTGTCTCGTTGTCGGTAGCCCTGCTGGCGACGCTCATCAGCGTCACTCTCGGTACCGCGTACGGAGCGTTGTCGGGATATGCGGGAGGGATTGTCGATTCAGTGATGATGCGGCTGCTCGACGCATTCCTTGCGATTCCGCGGCTGCTGCTGGTCCTGGCTATAGTGGCTGTCTGGCGAACGCTCCCCGTCGCGGGACTTATTCTGGTGCTCGGAATGACCGGGTGGTTCATGCTGAGCCGCATCGTGCGAGGTCAGGTTCTTGCGTTGAAAGAGCGGGATTTTGTGATGTCGGCGGAAGCGCTGGGTGCCACGAAATTCCGGATTCTCTGGCGCCACCTGCTTCCCAACCTCGTGACCCCTGTTCTCGTTGCGTCGGCTCTGGGCATTGGACAGGTTATCGCGCTGGAAGCAGGATTGTCGTATCTCGGTATCGGCGTGCAGCAGCCGAATGCGAGCTGGGGCAACATCATTCGTGATGGCGCAGACCGGATTGGAACGATGTGGTGGACTTCACTTTTTCCTGGATTGGCGCTCGTTTTGACGGTTATGTGCTTCAACATTCTTGCTGAGTACACACGTGAACGTTTTGCCGGGCCAACCGACGCTTAATGACTGAACCACTTCTCTCGATCGAAAATCTTCGCACCTGGTTTCACACGGAATCCGGCATAGCGAAGTCAGTGGATGGTGTCTCATTCAGCGTGAACCCCGGCGAAACCGTGGGCATCGTCGGAGAGTCGGGATGCGGAAAATCCGTGACCGCGCTTTCCATCCTCCGCCTGATCCAGCAGCCCGGCAGAATCGAGGAAGGCAGCCGCATAATGTTCGAGGGCCGGGACCTGGTGACCATGTCGGACGCGGACATGCGCCAGATAAGGGGCAACCGCATCGCGATGATCTTTCAGGAGCCCATGTCGGCGCTCAATCCTGTGTTTACGGTGGGAGATCAGATTGCCGAAGTCGCGCGAATTCACGGCAATGGAAGCCGGAAGGATGCCTGGAAGCGCGCGATCGAGATGCTCGCTCTCACCGGAATCCCGGCACCGGATCAGCGCGCCAGGCAGTACCCGCATCAGCTCTCAGGCGGAATGCGCCAGCGTGTGCTTATCGCCATGGCGCTCGTAATGAACCCTGCACTGATCATCGCAGACGAGCCGACGACAGCACTCGACGTTACCATCCAGGCCCAGATTCTCGAGCTGCTCGTGGATCTGCAGAAACAATTCGGAACCTCGATCCTGATGATCACCCATGACCTGGGTGTGATCGCCGAAACGGCGTCCCGCGTCGTCGTGATGTACGCCGGCGAAGTCGTCGAGGAGGCTCCGGTTCGCCGCCTGTTCGAGTCACCCCATCATCCTTACACACAGGGGCTGATGGCAGCGATGCCGCAGCTGGCCAGCGAGCGGGATCGGCTCAATGTGATTCCGGGAACTGTTCCGGCGCCTGACAACTGGCCGAAAGGGTGCCGGTTCCACGATCGATGCCCGTTCGCATGGGAGCGCACGGAACACGAGCATCCTCCGCTCTACAAGGTCGGCGAGGGACACATTTCACGCTGCCATCTCGCCGAAGAGCCGGATCGCAGGAATCACCCGCACGAGCCGTTCGTGGTGAACAGGAACACCGGTACCTTCGCGGTGGTGCGATGAGCACAACGGGTACGAATGGCCAGCCGCTGCTGGAAGTCGAGAATCTCCAGAAGTTCTTTCCAATAAAGAAGGGAGTTTTCGGCAGGCAGGTCGGGGCAGTCAAGGCAGTGAACGATGTTTCGTTCAGCGTCGCGCGCGGCGAGACTCTCAGTCTCGTGGGTGAATCCGGCTGCGGCAAGACAACCACGGGCCGTGCCCTGCTGCGCCTGATCGAGCCAACCGGCGGCAAGGTTCGCTTTGAAGGACGCGATGTGCTTTCGCTGAACGGCGCCGACTTGCGCGCGCTGCGACGGGAAATCCAGATCATCTTCCAGGATCCGGTGTCGTCGCTGAATCCGCGCATGACCATAGGTGCCACGATCCGCGAAGCGCTTACGATTCACAAGCTGGCGGAAGGCGAAGCAGCAAAGGCGCGCGTGCGCCAGCTGCTCGAGGAGGTTGGGCTGCGCTCGGAATACGCGTCGCGCTACCCGCACGAGTTCTCAGGGGGCCAGCGCCAGCGCATTGGAATAGCGCGCGCTCTTTCGGTGCAGCCGAAGTTCATCGTGTGCGACGAGCCGGTAAGCGCACTGGACGTGTCGGTGCAGGCTCAGGTGATCAATCTCCTGCAGGACCTGCAGCGCGACCATAACCTGACCTACCTGTTCATTGCGCACGACCTCTCGGTTGTGAAGCACATCTCGGATCGTGTCGCGGTCATGTACCTGGGCAAGATCGTCGAGCTGGCAAGAGCCGAGGACCTCTACAGCAGCCCGGTCATGCCGTATACCCAGGCGCTGTTGTCGGCTGTGCCGATGCCCGATCCAAAGGCTCAGAAGCAGCGCATCATCCTGAAGGGCGACGTTCCGTCACCTGCGAACCCGCCATCCGGATGCGTTTTCCACCCAAGATGTCATCATCCGGCAAAGGACGCCGCGTGCGCCAGGATCGTACCGCCACTCGAGCTCAAGGCGGATGGGCACTACGCAGCGTGCATCAAACAACCACCTACACGGGTAACATGGGACGAACAGAAAGCCGCTGGTGCTGTTAATCCCCCCGAGCACTATCTTCCCGTGGCTGCGCTTCACGCGTAGTCCGGGCAAAGCCGCAGTACAACCTTAAGAGGGCAGCATATGGCGCAGGATAAAAACGTCTTCGAGCAGCCAACCGCAGGAACCGTGACGCACGATGAGCCACCTCCGGGATTCGATGGAGACCGGAACGGTTTCTTCGGCCACCCGCGCGGACTCAGCACCCTGTTCTTCACCGAGATGTGGGAGCGGTTCTCATATTACGGTCTGCGTCCGCTGCTGGTCCTCTTCATGTCCGCGGCGCTGCTCGATGGCGGCTTTGGATTTGACCGCGGCCAGGCTTCAGCGATCGTCGGCATCTACGCGGCCTGCGTTTATCTCGCGTCCCTGCCAGGTGGATGGGTAGCTGACCGGCTGCTGGGACTCCGGCGCGCGATTCTCTACGGCGCTGTCCTCATCTCGGCAGGCCACATCTGTATCGGCCTTTCCTCCTTTGCGCACAGCAAGCTTCCCTTCTTCCTGGGCCTGATTCTCATCGTGCTCGGAACGGGATTGCTGAAGCCGAACATCTCCGCAATTGTCGGCGACCTGTACCCTGAAGGCGGCGCGAGACGCGACGCAGGATTCTCGATTTTCTACATGGGAATCAACATGGGAGCTTTCTTCGGACAGCTCGTCACAGGATTCCTCGGTGAGACTGTTGGCTGGCACTGGGGCTTCGGCGCTGCTGGCGTTGGAATGCTGATTGGATTCATCACCTTTGCCACACGCGCGAAGGGAAGCCTCGGAAATCTCGGCCTCGCCCCGACGCGCCACCCCGACTCTGACAAGCAGGCAAAGCAGGAACGCACGGTGAAGATCGCGCTCCTGGCCGGCCTTGTCGCGCTGATCGCGGTTGTTTTCATGACTGCCACGGGAATGCTGACAATCGATCCGCAGGCAGTCGGCGAGAAGCTCGCCTACGTGCTCGTCGGAATCGCCGTTATCTACTTCCTGTACCTCTTCTTTGCTGGCGGACTGACCGGCGCGGAAAAGAAGCGCATCGGAGTCATCGCCGTACTGTTCGTTTTCGCAGTCATCTTCTGGTCTGCATTTGAGCAGGCACCGACTGCGCTGAATCTGTTCGCGAGAGACTTCACCGATCGCCAGCTTGGCGGGTTCGAGATCCCTGCCACATGGTTCCAGTCGATCAACTCGCTGTTCATCATCATCTTCGCTCCTGTGTTTGCTGCCCTGTGGGTAGGGCTCGCGAGGCGCCGCGGCGACCTGTCCAGTCCCGCGAAGTTTGCGCTCGGACTTTTCCTCGCCGGTCTCGGATTCGTAGTCATGATTTTCGCGGCGAACATCGTGTACGAGAGTGGCGGTACGATCAAGGTCTCGCCCTGGTGGCTGGTGGCCAGCTACTTCTTCCAGACACTTGGTGAACTTGCGCTGAGCCCCGTTGGACTCTCGTCGATGACCAAGCTGTCGCCGCGAAAGTACGTGGGCCAGATGATGGGCGTCTGGTTCCTCGCATCTTCAATCGGCAATCTCGTTGGCGGGCTCGCGGGTGAGAACGTTGATCCGGAGAAGCTCGAGCAGATGCCGAAGCTGTTCACGACCACGACTATGTCGCTGATGATTGCGGCGCTCGTGCTGCTGGCTCTGGTTGTTCCTATCCGGAACATGATCAGGCAGAGCCCGACGAACGCATCAACGTAGAAAGCGACTTTCCAACTTCAAACGGGCGTCCTGAGATCCTCAGGGCGCCCGTTTTTTGTTACACGTAGGACACGTAGAATGCACGTAGGACACGTAGAACTTCACACTTTGGGGACGCGCTCTTTAGGTGTGGCGCGCTCCAGAATGACATCGCCTCGCTCACGAGCCTCGGCGAGCTTGATGGTTGTGCTCAACAAAGATCCGATAACTCCACGAGTCATTGGAGCCGCCATAAAGGTTCACGCTGCTCTTGGGCCGGGTTTGCTTGAGAAAGCATACGAGCGATGTCTTGCGCACAGGCTCCAAACAGAGGGGCTTACCGTCCGAACACAGGTCCCCGTGCCAATCGAATTCGAGGGTCTCGTAATTCCTGCCGCGTACAGAATCGACCTTCTGGTTAACTCAACAGTACTGGTGGAAATCAAGAGCGTTGAGAGACTCCACGAAACCCATCTCGCTCAGGTGGTCACTTATCTGAAACTGTCCAGACTAAAGTACGGCCTGTTGCTCAACTTTAACTCCGTCCGCCTTAGCGACGGAATGAAACGCGTCTTGAACGGTAGTTCGTAGTTCCTGAAGAGCAGTTCTACGTGCCCTACGTGTCTGCTACGTGTTCTACGTGTAACTCCGATGCTTGTTCGCCGGAACAAATCCTATGGCCAGTTGAAAATGCTCGTGGGAATCGACCGTTGGCGCGACACGGCTACATCGCCCGGCTCCTTCCAGAACATCCGCGCCAGGTTCCGGCTCGTAAGCCTCACTTCGAACTTCCCATTTCCACCCTTCGTTTGCGGGAAGGCGAAATCCAGTCGCCAC
>JAKFCC010000140.1:0-1757 GCA_036676795.1 Gemmatimonadota bacterium | reverse complement strand
ATCACCTCCATCCAGATGGACATCAAGATCAAGGGTCTTTCCCTCGAGCTGATGGACGAGGCGCTGACGCAGGCCAAGGAAGGACGCCTGCACATCCTCAACGAAATGAAGAAGGCGCTGCCGGCCAAGCGCGACGACCTGTCGCCATACGCGCCGCGCATCGTCACGATGAACATCAGCCCCGAGAAGATCGGCGACCTGATCGGACCGAAGGGCAAGACCATCCGCGGAATCCAGGACGAGACAGGCGCAGAAATCAGCGTCGATGATTCAGGCCTCGTCACGATCGCCGCAGTCGGTGGAGAAGCCATGGAGCGCGCGCGTCAGATGATTCAGTCGCTGACCGCCGAGCCGATCATCGGTGACACGTACGAAGGAACCGTGAAGAGCACGACTGCTTTCGGCGCATTTGTCGAGATCATGCCGGGCACCGAAGGCCTCGTACACATCTCCGAGCTGAAGCACGGCCGCACAGAGAAGACGGAAGACGTCGTGAAGAAGGGAGACCGCGTCAAGGTCAAGCTTCTCGAGCGCGATGAGCGCGGACGCCTGCGTCTGTCGATGAAGGCACTTGTCGAGATGACGCCGGAAGAAGCAGCGGAGCGCGCAAGCCGCCCGCCGCGCGAATCCAGCGAAGGTGGAGAAGGCAGCAGCGAAGGCGGTGAAGGTGGTGGCGAGAGATCACGCCGCCCGCCCCGTCCGCGCAGCGGCAGTCGCAGTGGTGGAGGCCGTAGCCGGGAGTGACCGCGGTCAACGCCGGTGAAGATGTAGCACTCAAGCGCAGCGTTCTGCCCAATGGACTGACCGTACTCTCGGAGCATATGCCGGGAGTGCGGTCTGTTGCGTTAGGCGCCTGGGTCCGCTCGGCATCGATTCACGAAACGAGAGAGAAGATGGGCGTCTCGCACCTTCTCGAGCACATGGTCTTCAAGGGCACGCCCACCCGCAGCGCCAAGGATCTTGCAATGGCGCTGGAGTCGGTCGGAGGGTCGCTGGATGCGTACACCGCGCGCGAGCACACGTCCTACCAGGCCCGCGTGCTGGACGAGCACCTGGAGATAGGTGCGGAAGTTCTCAATGATCTCGTCTTCCGCCCGCTGCTGCGCGGAACGGATCTCAAGCTGGAAAAGAAGGTGGTGCTGGAAGAGATCAATACGGTCGACGACACGCCGGACGATCTCGTGTTCGAGCTGCACAACGCGCAGATGTGGGGAGATCATCCATATGGATACTCCATACTCGGCACACGCGAATCAGTTTCTGCGCTGACTGAAAAAGATCTGCGCGCGCTGCACGACCGCGCATATCATCCGGAAAATGTTGTTGTCGTCGCGACGGGCAATGTCGAGCATGAAGAGTTCATCGCGACCCTGGAGCGCACAGGCTGGAGCGCGCTCAAGAATGGCGGAACAACACGCCCCGCATGCGCAGATGCGGTCCCGATGCCGCCCACCTTCCAGCATTTCCCGCGTGAAGGCGCACAGACCCACATCGTGTTCGGCGGACCGGCACTGCCGCACTCCGACGAGCGCCGGTACGCGATGTCGCTGATCGGAATGGCGATGGGCGGGGGAATGTCGTCACGCCTTTTCCAGCGGATTCGGGAAGAGCTGGGACTGGCCTACTCGGTCTACTCCTTCCAGTCATTCCACGCCGAGACGGGAACGCATGGCGTTTATGTCGGAACCGCGCCCGAGACGGCAGCCAAGGCGGCCGAGGCGATCCGGGAGGAGCTTGGACTTCTGGCGGAAAAATCG
>JAKFCC010000139.1:0-17810 GCA_036676795.1 Gemmatimonadota bacterium | reverse complement strand
GGAGTTAACGGACAGCGAGGGGAAAAACACGGAGAGAGAGGGATTCGAACCCTCGATAGGCGTTTCCACCTATGCCGGTTTAGCAAACCGGTGCCTTCAGCCTCTCGGCCATCTCTCCCGAGCCACGAAAGCTACCCGCGCGAGACCATTAGTTCAATCCGCGCGGAATCCAATTTCTTCAGACTCGGGAGATCTGACGGCACTGTCATAGTGCTCGCTTCGCGGCGAGCCGGGATGGGAATTTGCCGGAGTCGTTTGCGTGCGAACCGGCGCTGAGCCGCGCACGATCGTCGCAAGCTCCCGCATTCCCTCATCGATGCGATCCTGGAATGCTGCCGCAACGCTCGTAACCAGTCCTGCAACTACATCGTCGAGCGCGCGAGTGAGCTTGCTGCCCGTGTCCCGGGTCGCCGAGGTGGTCACTTCCGCCGCCTTGCGGTCTGCGCCCGACTGGCTGAGTACCAGACCAGCCGCGAACGCGAGCCCAAGGGCAGGGAGCGGGTTCTCCCTGATTCGCTCAGTGACGTTGAGACGGTTTTCCAGCTGGGCGATGCTCTCGGATATCCGCTCGCGGGTTACTTCGATATCGCGACGGACTTCCGCTGCTGTTTCAGCCATTCCTTGTCCTCCTTTAGTGATTCGATCGACTGGTCGGGCACGAGGCTCTTCGGTGTGAGTGAAGTCATGCCGCGCTTTACAAGAAGAAATGCGAGAATTGCGCAAATCCCCGTGCTGACAAATGCGGCGAGCCAGTACTTGCCACGCAGCAGCTCGTCACCGAGCAGCAGCACAATTCCAAACACGAATATCTGCAGCCCGATTATTCCGAGTGCTGCTGCCGCAATCATCATTGCGGTCCCGCGCCCGATCCCGCGAACGATTTCAGCGAGCTCTATGCGAAGAAGATGTATCTCCTTTCGCGCGAGGGAGGCGCCGTCTTCGGCAACCCCGCGAACCAGCTCGCCAATTCCTCTCGAGTCGGTGGTCGTCGCAGGCATACTTTATTTCCGGAGCGCTTTTCCGAGCAGGTAGCCGGCACCGAGTGCCACGAGCAGCGTACGCACGGGATGCTCGCGAACCTGCGTTTCGAGCGTCTGCTTGACCTGCTGAACGTCACGATCCTTGAGCCATTCGGCGCCAGCCTGAACGCGGCTAGTGACAGCCTGCTTCACACTGTCTACCGTGCCGGAGGGCTGGCTGGTTCCGGTCGCCGAAGATTCTTCTGCCGACGAAAAACTGCTGTCGAATGCACCCGTATTGCCTGAGGGTGCAGTACCTGCTGCCTGATTGACTGTTGTATCCATTTGTCTCCACCTGATGGGCGTCCGTGCCGCTCAGATGCAGAAGCCGCGCCGCAGGCGCGGATTCGCCGGAATACGGCCTAAATCAGGGCGAAACGCACCAGTTCACCGGCCGTCTTCTGGGCGAGAATTGGCAGATCGGCAGCCAGCACGACAGCGACCTTGTTGTAGCCGCCGATTGTCGGCCCGTCGGCCATGAGCACGATCGGTGTGCCGCCATCAGTGATCTGAACTGCACCCTCACATGCTGGCTCGGACAGTATCTGCGACAGGCCGGTGGTGTCGGCAGCGGGTCCGTTCAGACGGTACCCGGTCCGGTCGGAAGAAGTTGAAACCTCAAACCGGTTACCGAGCAGATGCGCGAGCAGCCGTCCGGAAAGCACCTCGCTCTGGGGTCCGGGAACGACACGAATTGTTGAAGCCGAGTAGTTGACCGGATTCGCGTGCACCACGGTTGCTGCCATTTCACCCGGCGGCCCAAGTGCGACAAAGTCTCCAGCACGCAGGCGGCGGCCCTTGTAGCCTCCCACACGCGCGGGCGCATAAGTGGAATGCGAGCCGAATACAGGAGCGGTCGCAGGAGGCGGAGAGACGCACAGGTACAGGAAGCGGCCTGATATGAATCGATCGATTTCCAATACGGTCCCAGCTGACACGTGCACCGGGGTATTGGGCTGAATCATCGTCTGGCCCAGTCGGCCGTGTACACGTGCGCCTGTCAGCGCAATGGTCGCGGTTGCGGTGAATCGAATGGACCCGCCGCTCACCGCCCACTCGAGCGCTGCGTCCCCGGCGGCGTTTCCGACGAGCTGATTTCCCGAACTGAGTGCATGGCAGTCCATGGCACCCGACCGCGGCAGACCAATGTCTCGATGTCCGCGAAACCCCAGGTCCTGCAGGGCGAGATACGCAGGTGCGCGGATGATCTCTATCACGCGGGGAGGAATCGCACTCGGTCGCCGACGCGGAAGAGCACCGGTGGGTCTCGGCCGATGTCGAATGGAAGGATGGATGTGGTGCCGATGATGTTCCAGCCGCCCGGACTCTCGGTGGGATAGATAGCAGTTTGACGGTTTGCTATCGCGACTGATCCTGCTTGAACCGAAATGCGCGGATTGGCCCGGCGCGGGACCGAGATGCGCTCGTCCACCTCACCCATGTACGCGAACCCCGGAGCAAAACCAATCGCGAATACCTGGTATTCAACCCCGGAGTGGATGCTGATCACGTCGTGCGTGGACAGCCCGGAAAGCGCCGCAACCTCATGCAGGTCCGCACCCTCGTAGCGCACCGGTATTTCGTGAAGTGCCGGCTCGTTGACGCTCTTCGGGAGATACTCGCCGGTCAACAATTGTTCGAGCGAGCGCCGGACAGCGTTCGAAACGTCGGGAGTGTCGATGTACACCCCCACGCTGCTGTTCGCTGCTACCACGTCTGTAACGCCGGGTAGTGCGGCACTCGCGATTGCATCGCCAAGCGCCCGGACCGCTGAGTTAATTTCGCGATCCAGCCTGTCGGAGAGGCGAATCAGAAATGCGCTTTCGCCAAGCGGGACTATCCGCGCCTGCGTCACGCGGAAAAGGCAGCTACGTCTATGCCCTCGGCTTCAAGACCCCTTCGCACCTCCATCGCGAATTCGATGGAATGCTCGCTGTCTCCATGCAGGCAGAGCGAGTCGGCTACGATCCTCAGCGGCGTTCCATCCACAGCGTACAGGATGTTGTGATTCACCAGACTGAGGGCACGCTCAACCACCAATGCCGGGTCAGTTATCAGGGCACCGGGCACAGTGCGGGGAAGCAGGGTCCCCTGAGGTGTATATGCGCGATCCAGAAATGCCTCTCGCGCAACCGGAAGCCCGAATCGGGCAGCAGCGCGAATCATCTCACTGCCAGCCAGACCAAGCAGCGTGAGTGACCTGTCGATTTCGCTGATTGCACTGGCGATGGCATCAGCCGCCGCAGGGTCCGTAGCCGCGCGGTTGTAGAGTGCGCCGTGGGGCTTCACGAACCGCAGCCTGACATTCATCGCCCTGCAGATGTCGGACAGCATGACTACCTGAAGTCCGACATACCTTCGAATCTCGAGCGTGCCTGGATGTGTTTCCACGCGTCCGAAGCCGTCCTTATCCAGGTAGGATGGATGGGCGCCAATGGCCACACCCGCTCCGACGCAGAGGGTGACTGTCTCGCGCATCGATTTCGCATCGCCTGCGTGGAATCCGCAGGCGATGCTCGCCGAGGAGATGTGTTCGAGTATATGACCGTCGTGCGCGCGCCCCGTCGAGCCTTCCCGCTCTCCGAGATCTGCGCTGACATCAATTGCTACACGTCTTTCAGACAAACACTACGAAAGTTGAAGTCCGACGGATCAATCCTTTACCAGTTCCGTCTTGAATGCCACCCACTTCTCGGATTCCTCCACGAAGCCTCCGCGTTTCCGGCGGATCTTTCGCATGAGTCGCTCATGGAGTATGACCGGGGTCATCCAGTAGGTGAACCCGTCCTCCGCCTCGATGGGCATCCAGGCAAAGGTCTTCCGTACCCGGGTGTCGCCGATCTCAGCGCGCGCCTTTTTCTTCGATTTCCACCGCACCATTCATCCTCGCTCTAAAGAATCAGACTGTGTCGAGCACAAACCGTGCTTCGTTGATTTAGGCCCATCCGAACGAGTAAATTACAGGGTAATCTGGAGGGATAGTCCTAATTGGTAAGGCAGCGGTCTTGAAAACCGCCGCGCGCAAGCGCTTGGGGGTTCGAGTCCCTCTCCCTCCGCTCCTCTCACATCACGGATTTATGAACGTAGGCGACATTGTACGAGTCACGCAGAACGGCGACAATCAAGGCCGGTACGGCGTGGTGAGAGAGGTATTCGAGCAGCCCGACCGGTGTGTCGTGGAGTTCGAGGATGACAGGACCCATGTGAACTTCGATTGGCGTGAGGTTGAGTTTGTGCGCCGCGGCCCCTTGCGAACGGCCCCCAGGTAGCCGCTAGTGCCGGAACTGGCGCTGTCCCGTGAATATCATCGCCATTCCGTGCTCATTCGCAGCGTCGATCACTTCCTGATCGCGAACTGACCCACCCGGCTGCACGATAGCGGAAACTCCCGCTTCTGCCGCCTGTTCCACACCGTCGCGAAAGGGGAAGAAGGCGTCAGATCCAAGCACCGAGCCTTCAGTTGCGTGTCCCGCCTGCCTGGCCTTGTGTACGGCAAGGAACGCAGCATCGACCCGGGACATCTGACCCGCACCAATCCCGATGGTCGCGCCATCACGGACCAGTACGATCGCGTTCGACTTGATGCTCCCCACCGCCCTGCATGCGAAGTTGAGCTCTTTCGCTTCAGCGTCCGTGGGCTGGCGTTTTGTGACCACAGTCCATCCCGCGTCTTCGTTGGCCGGTTTGGCGCGCTCCTGCACGAGCACTCCGCCGCGAACGCGTTTGTAGTCCAGGGCATCCTTCCGCCATCGGGCGTGGCCTTCCAGCACCCGCAAATTCTTCTTTTCCCCGAGGAGCTCGATCGCCTCGGCAGAAAACGAAGGTGCCACCACGCACTCCACGAACAGGCTGGCAATTGCGCTGGCTGCGGCCCCGTCCACGGGAACCGTGAATGAAATCACGGAACCGAATGCGGAAACGGGGTCGCACGCCAGCGCCTTCCGAAATGCGTCAGCTGCAGAACTGCCTGTCGCAAGACCGCATGGGGTCGTGTGCTTTACGATCGCACAGCAGGTCTCACCCTCGAACGGATCGGTGGCGAGCAGCGCTCCCTCGAGATCGAGCAGGTTGTTGAACGACAGTTCCTTCCCGCCTCGCTGCTGCAGGCTGGCGATTCCGCTCGCGGGTTCCTCGAGGTAGAACGCAGCGCGCTGCCCGGGATTCTCACCATATCGAAGCGTCTGGTGGCGGCTCAGCGGAAGCAGAATGTGATCCGGGAAATTTTCCTTGCGCTGCGACGCAAACCAGGCGGCGATGGCGGAATCGTATGCCGCTGTGTGGCTGAACACCTTCTCCGCAAGCAGCTGCCGGAGGTCGAGGTCGTCATCACCGGCGTCGAGACCTGCGAGCACCCGCGAGTAGTCCGCCGGATCGACGATGACCGTGACCGACTGAAAGTTCTTCGCCGCGGATCGCAGCATTGCGGGCCCGCCGATGTCGATCTGCTCGATGATCTCTTCGGCCGTCGAGGACGCACGCGATACCGTAGCCGTAAATGGATACAGGTTTACGGCCACAAGATCGATTGTATTGATCTTGTGCTCTCGCAGCGCTGCCATGTGTTCGGGAAGGTCACGCCGCGCCAGCAGTCCGCCGTGAACGGCTGGATGGAGCGTCTTCAGGCGTCCCTCCAGCATTTCCGGAGTCCCGGTGACGTCGGCTACATCGGTAGTCGGAACCGAGGCAGAGCGGAGTGCCTTTGCCGTCCCGCCCGTGGAGAGGATTGTCCAGCCTTTGTCTACGAGTGACTTGGCGAACGGGACGATTCCCGTTTTGTCGGAGACGGAAATAAGGGCTACAGGCATTCAGTCGTTGGCATTTGTGTTGGAGTTGAGCAGCGCAACTGCAAGGTCGATAATGCGCGGATACATGATATGCTCGACCTTGAGAACGCGTTTGGAGAGAGTATCCGGCGTGTCGCCGTCCATTACCTCGACAGGCCATTGTGCGAGTATCGAGCCGTTGTCATACTGCTCGTCCACGAGATGAACTGTGACAGCCGTCTCACGCTCGCCGGACTCTATGACGGCGGCATGAACTCTCTCTCCGTACATACCCGCGCCCCCGAATCGGGGAAGGGGCCCGGGATGAATATTCACGATGCGGTGGCGGAATCTCTCGATGACCTTCGCAGGCAGCAGACGAAGGTAGCCGGCCAGAACAACGAGGTCGATTTCCCGTGTGACGAGTTCCGCCTCGAGTATGCCGTGCTCGGTGTGCGGAACCACAAGAGCTTCGATCCCGCAGGCCCGCGCCCGCTCGAGAGCGAAGGCACGCGGCCTGTCCGCAATCACGACGACAACATCCGCAGCGCGCGTCTCGCCTTTGGAGGTGAAATAATCGTGAATGGCCTGGAGGTTGGAACCTCCACCGGAGGCGAGGACTGCAATGCGGGAGCGCATTTCCCGATTTTACCGCGGCATGCTGGAGTTGGTAAGACGAACAGGCCAGAAAGTGCTGTTCAGCCGAGGAGCGCGTCCAGGGCGGATGATATATCCGGGTAGGTAATTCGCAGTCGCTCGGCGCGTTCACGCTCCTCGCTGGGCGTCATTTCACTGGGAACCAACGCTCCGCGCGCACCTTCGTAGAACAGAAACGCTTCGACATCCCGCCAGCGGTCGCCAATGAACATGAGGCGCGATGCGTCGAACCCATGCTCACGAACCGCGCGCTCGAACATTTCGCGGCGGGGCTTGCGGCACAGGCACCGGTCTTCCGCTGAGTGCGGACACATGTAGGTTGCGTCAATTCGCGCGCCCTCGGCCCGGAGCAGTTCCTCGACGCGCTCACGAACCTTCTCGTAGTCCTCGATTGTGAAGTATCCGCGCGCGATTCCCGACTGGTTGCTGACGACGACCACCGGAATGTTCAGAGCATTAAGTCTCGCAACAGCCGCCGCTGCGCCTGGAAGGAGCCGCACAAGCCCGGGATCGGAGATGAAGTGAGCGTCGTGGATGAGCGTTCCATCCCTGTCCATGAACACGACGCTCGGGCGGTTCATGCGGCCGCGACGGTGAGCATGTCTGTGAGGATGATGTCCTCTGAAGGCTGCACACTCCTGATGTCCAGCAGAAGTTCGCCGTCGTGAATCCTTCCGATAACCGGGACGCGCCCCAGGCGCAGCCGCTCTTCCAGCCGAACGGCATCTCCGGAAAGTGCGACAGCGCGCGACTCGAGGCTCGCGCCGGGAAATGCGCCTGCACCCACTGACCCCGTGCTCGCAGTCACCCTGTGTGAAACACCTTTTTCCGAGAGCGAGCGCGAAATGGCCTGGGCGCGTGCGTCCAGCTGGTCGCAGCTCTGTGCGAGCATCGACAGGATCGGAATTTCCCGCAAAGCCCGCGCGGGATCTCTGTAAAGCTGGAGTGTTGCAGACAGTGCGGCGATGGTGATCTTGTCCACGCGCAACGCGCGGGCGATCGGGTTTCTTTTCAGCTGTGCTATAGCTGCTTCCTTTCCGACGATTATTCCCGCCTGCGGCCCGCCGAGAAGCTTGTCGCCGCTCATGAGTACCAGAGTGGCCCCCGCACGAACGACATCGCTTGCCAGTGGCTCGCCTGAAAGCCCGATCCCATCGAGCGGAATCAGCAGTCCACTTCCCAGGTCGTGAATGACAGGGATGCCACGCTCGCTCGCAACAGGAACGAGGCGGTCGACTTCCACCTCTGCGACAAATCCATTCACAGTAAAATTGGACCTGTGCACCTTTACGAATGCGCCGGTGTTGGGACCTGCCGCGCGAATGTAATCGTCCGCGTGGGTTCGGTTGGTCGTTCCCACCTCGACGAGATTCGCACCGCTGGCGCGCATGATGTCGGGAATTCGGAAGCTGCCGCCGATTTCGACAAGCTCGCCGCGCGAAACTATCGCGTCTTTTCCCTGCGAGAGCGATCCGAGGGCAAGGACGAGTGCAGCAGCGCAGTTGTTTACCACGATCGCGTCCTCCGCTCCCGTCAACTCCTTCAGCAGTGCAACGCAGTGCGAGTAGCGCGACCCGCGTGCAGCGAGGTCGAGGTCGTACTCGAGGTTGGAATAGCCGGACGATGTTTCCGCTATGGCAGCGATTGCAGCATCGGCCAGCGGAGCGCGGCCAAGATTGGTGTGGAGGACAATGCCGGTGGCATTTATGACCCTGCGAAGAGTGGGGCGTGCATTCGCGTCAACTTTCGTCTTCAGGGCCTGGGCTACTTCCTGATGCGACAGATCGCGGCCGGAAGTGCGCGCGGAATCCAGGATCTCTCTCAGCGACTGAACAACCACGGAGCGCGGATTCTCCTGGAGCAGCGACTGAACGTCACTTGTCTCCAGCAGCTTTCCAACGCTGGGAAGTCTGCGTCGCGAGTCCGTCATTTCAACTCGGGCGATTTCGCTGGGGGTACGCTTGCCGGCGGCGCCCTGAATGTCCGTACCGCAGCTGCGCTGAGTCCTGTAATACCAGTTACCCGGGAAATGGTCACCCGGTAGTCTGCGCCAGGCTTCATGGGCGTCGCAAGCTTCACGATAAGGGAGAGCGGTGGTGCAGGGCGGGGAGGCCGTGATCCGGTCGATGTTGTATCTGCGGGAGGCACCGCTACACTCAGCACCGCCAGGCGCACTGAATCTGCTCCCTGAACGGCGACATCTCCAGTCGCAGGGAGAAGAGCAGGAGCCAGCGCCCGCTCGAAGGTGAGACGCAAAGTGACGGAATCATCAGCAGAGACGGTTGCGAGTGTCGGCGCAATGCTGTCGCGCGCGATTGCATACAGTCCCAGTGTCGTCGAGTCCGCAAGCGTGACGGTGACCGAGTCCCACGCCTCACGCCTGTCGATGCCACGATTCTTGTTGTCGTCTATGACCCCACGCACAAGGAACCGGCCTGCGGGGAGGTAACTCACGCGAAATGCGCCGGCCGAATCGGCCACCGCGATGTAGGCCGCACTGTCCGGCAGCGAAATCGCCTCGATATACGCCTGGGCCGCGGGACTGCCTGCAATCCAGTTCCAGATGTTGCCCGAGATGGATCCTCTGTTGAATGAGGGACCGGTCGAGAACACGGTCTGCGCACCCTTGTTCCTCACATTGCCACGCAGGTCTGCCATGCCGGGCAGCAGTGTCACTACATAAGTCGTGTTGGAGCGCCACCCCTTCCGGGGCCGAACCGTCACATCCTTGCGGTGCCAGTCCACCGAGGGTGTTCCATCCCGGGGAGAAATCAGGAAAAGCTGGTCGAGACTTGTGGCAGCCGGCGGGCGCTCCGAGACGACTTCGTCAAAGTGAAAGATTACGGCGCGCGGTTTCACCTGAGTCTTGCCGGAGTCCGGCACGACACTCAGGAGCACTGGCGCAGCAGTATCTGCAGGACCGCCCGGAGGGGTGCCGGGCGATGCACATGCAGCGCAGGCAAAAATGCCCGCTGCAATAGTCAGCTTCCGCAGAGCGACCTCACCTTTTCTTCCATCTGGGCTTTGCGCGCGGACCATTCTGCATGTTTTTCGCGCTCGGCCTGAACGACACTTGCCGGAGCGCGCGCAGTGAAGTTCTCGTTGCCAAGCCTTGTTGTAAGGGCCGTGAGCTGCTTATCGAGCTGCGACAGCTCGGTCCGCAATTTTTCGCACTCCCGGACGATGTCAACCACACCGGCGAGCGGCACAAGGATTTCCGACCCGTCGGGGAGTAGAATGTGGGCTGAAGTTTCCGACGTGGGACCGTCCACCACCGCCACGGTCGTCCCGCTCAAGCGGCCGATGATGGAAGCTTCCTGTTCGTACACGGCGGCAGAATCCTTTGCCACGACATTGGCAGCTATGATCTTTCCGGGCGGGATGGCGTAGTCCGCGCGCAGCTGCCGCAGTGCCACTACCGCGTTGCGAACGTTTTCGAACTCCGCGGCTCGCGCCGGAACTTCCATCGCCTTCGGCCATCGCGAAACGGCGATGAACTCCATGTCGCGCGCCTTACCGGGCGGAAGTCTCTGCCAGAGCGCTTCGGTTACAAATGGCACAATGGGATGGAGCAAACGGAGAGCGGTATCGAAAGCGTGCACGAGTACGGCGCGCGCGACCTCGCGGTCATCGCCCTCTTCCTGCAAGCGGCCCTTCAGCGACTCGAGGTACCAGTCCGCGAGCTCGTTCCATACCAGCCGCCGCGCCGACTCCGCGTATTCGCTGAGTCGCAGCCCACTTCGTGTTTCCTCCTCGGTCCATGTGCCGTCGCGCGGTCTCGCCGGCCCGAGTGCGCGGTCACATTCCTCGATCGCGATGTTGAGCCGGGAGAGAATCCATGCATCCGCGCGGGTGAGCTCGTCGCTTCCGATAGTCGAGATCTCGCGCACTGGAGAGTCGCCAACACGGGAGAGCAGGAACCGACCGATGTTCCAGAGCTTGGTCGCAAAGTTGCGGCCCGGCGCAAATGATTTCTCCAGATCCGCAGGATCGAGGATGACATCTGCACCCATCCCAAGTCCCGAGATTGCGGTGAACCGCAGTGCGTCCGCACCGTACAGCTTCACAACGTCGAGCGGATCGATGCCGTTGCCGAGCGACTTCGACATCTTCACATGGTTTGTGTCGCGAACAGTTCCGTGCAGGTACACCGTGTGAAACGGTGGCTCGCCCATGAACTCGATTCCCGCCATGATCATTCGTGCAACCCAGAAGAAAAGAATTTCAGGCGCAGTAATGAGGTCGTCGGTGGGATAGAACGCCTTCAGGTCGGCAGACTTTTCGTTCGGCCAGCCCAGCGTCGAGAATGGCCAGAGCCATGACGAGAACCAGGTGTCCAGTACGTCCGGATCCTGCCGCACACTGCCTTTGCAGTCGGGGCAGGCAGTCAGGTCTTCGCGGCTCGCAAACTCCTTCTTGCAGGGGTCGCAATACCAGACGGGAATGCGGTGGCCCCACCAGAGCTGGCGTGAGATGTTCCAGTCGCGAATCCCCTCCAGCCAGTTGATGTACACCGCTTCCCAGCGCTCGGGCATCACCCGGATTTTCCGGTCGCGCACGGCGGCGAGAGCCGGCGCTGCGAGAGGCTGCATCCTTATGAACCACTGATCAGACAGCCGCGGCTCCACAACCGTATCACAGCGATAGCAGTGGCGAACCCCGTGCTGGTGCGAATCGATCTTCAGCATCCTGCCTTCTGCGCGGATCATCTCCACCATTTTCTCACGGGCCTCGAAACGGTCCAGGCCCAGCAGCGACTGGGGAACACGTCCAGCTCCGTCGCCCGGATCCTGGATTCGCCCTTCGGCATCGATCACCACCGGCATGGCCAGCTTGTGCCGCTTGCCCACCTCGAAATCGTTTGCATCGTGAGCAGGAGTGATCTTCAGCGCACCGGTTCCAAACTCCGGATCGACGTACTCGTCGGCAATGATGGGAACCCGCAGCCCGGTTACGGGCAGCGTGACTTCAAGGCCCACGAAACGGCGGTTTCTCTCATCGTCCGGATGCACGGCGATCGCAACGTCTGCGAGAATCGTTTCGGGACGGGTGGTTGCCACCGTGATCGCCTTTCGGTCAGCTGTACCGCCGTCGGCGAGCAGGTAGTCCACGTAATACAGTTTTCCGGTTGACTCGGAGTGCTCCGACTCCTCGTCACTCAGTGAAGTGAGGCAGCGGGGACACCAGTGAATCACCCGATGACCGCGGTAAATCAGCTTCTTTTCGTGCAGGCGTACGAAGGCCTCCCGTACGGCATGCGAAAGCTCGGGTGAGAGCGTGTAGGCGGTGCGCGTCCAGTCGCAGGAGGCACCGATGGCCCGCAGCTGCTGAAGAATGGCGCCGCCGGTTTCCTCTACAAACTCTGTCGTCCGCGCTACGAATGCCTCGCGGCCGAGATCAAAACGGGTCTGGCCTGTCTCGCGGGCAATCAGCTTCTCCACGACGTTCTGAGTTGCGATGCCGGCGTGGTCGGTGCCCGGCACCCAGAGCGTCTCATCTCCACTCATCCGGCGCCAGCGCGTGATGACATCCTGGACCGCGTTATTCAGACCGTGCCCCATGTGCAGAACAGCAGTGACGTTCGGCGGAGGCATCACGATCACGAACGGAGTGTCTGATCCTCCACTCCTGCTGCTCTCGGACCTATTGGCGGTAAAAATTCCGGCAGCTTCCCAACGCTTGTAAAGCTCGCGTTCGGTTTCGGCGGGGTTGTACTGGGCGGGAAGCTCTTCGAGAGGCTCTTTTTGGGTCATCAGGCCCAAGTTAACCGCGCAGAGCCGGTTTTACATAATGCTGAGCTGAAGTCCCGGACGGGGATGGGCAGTTGGAAGCCAAAAAAAACACCGTGAGCGCTGACTCACGGTGTTTCTGGTTCCTGAAGATCGTAATCAATCAGTCCGCGCGCGGGGGCTCACCCGGGGTGGCCCCATTGGCGTGCAGCGGGTCCTTAACATGGTCAGCTTTTGGAACTCCGGTCGGTGCGGTCGGCGAACCATCGGCGCGGCCGCCCTTCCTTGGACGGGCATTCTTTTCCCTCCGCTCAGCGGTTCCGTCGAGTTCGTCGGCGGCTGCGCGGTATGCTTCGGCTTCGCTCAAGGACCTGTCCTCCAGCTTGAGTTTTGGGTCGGCGTGGCGGTCGAACTCGGACGAATTGCCCTGGCGTCTTCGGCCTGTTCCAACCTGCTGGCCCTCCCAGTGGGCTTCAGTCAGCGATGCATCTCCGGCTTCGTACCGTTCGGCAAGGTCGTCGAACAGGTCTTCGTCGGCGCGAATCGAGAGGCGGCTCACAACGGTTTCCACCCCGGGGACGCCGCGCGTCACCGTGAGTGCATGATGTGTCTCGTCTTCTGCATTCACCCATCCGGTCAGCTCTACGATACCGTCATCGATCGCTCCGATGTCGATGGCGCGTTCACTGAGAATGGGGTCGTTCCGAAACGCTTCAAGTACGCGCTCCTCGAGTTCGTCGGTATCACTCATTGATTCCTCATCGTCGTCATCGTATCCGGCCATTTCGAGCCGGTCATCATCGTCGTCCAGCCCGGCGAGAAGGTCTTCCTCGTCAGACTCACGTCCGAGCTTCTCACGGATCTTGTCGGTAAGGCCGCGAAATCCGCCGAACTGTTCGGCGACGTACACGCCCGCGGCAAAGCCGGCAAGCGCGCCAAGTACGAGAAACATTGCGCTTCCCGATCCGGATTCTTCTTCTTCTTCAAACAGGTATTCAGACATTGGCTCTCGACCTGTAGCGTATGGTATTCGCGAAGGATAGCTTAGTGGGGAGCAAGTTAAAGGCCACCTGCCGGAACGTATTTCCTGATGACAGAAATGATAACCCTCGTGCTTCCGGATGGCGCGAAGCGTGACGTACCGGAAGGGACTCTTCCGCGCGAAGTGGTCGGTTCGATAGGCGAACGTCTCCTCCGTGCGGCAATTGCCGTGGAAGTCGATGGCGAAATCCAGGACCTGATCACCCCGCTTCGCCGCGGCGGCAGTTTCCGCGTGCTGACCGACAAGGACCCCAAGGCGCTGGATGTACTGCGCCACTCCGGGGCCCACGTTCTTGCGACTGCGGTGCGCCGCCTCCGCCCGGATGCGAAGATCGGATTTGGCCCATCCATCGAGGACGGCTTCTACTACGACTTCGAGGTGGAGGAGCCATTCACGCCCGAAGACCTGGAGAAGTTCGAGGCCGAAATGAGAAAGGTTGCCGCAGAAAAGCTTCCCTTCGAGCGCGAAGAGGTTGATGCGGCCGAAGCCAGGAAGCGTTTCTCCGACGATCCGCTCAAACTCGAGAGACTCGACGAGTTTTCAGCCGATGAGGTCATATCGACTTACAGGGATGGTCCGTTCATAGACCTGTGCCGGGGCCCACATGTGCCGGACACCGGTCATCTCAAGCATTTCAAGCTGCTCAACACCGCGGGCGCATATTGGCGCGGCGATGAGAAGCGCCAGATGCTGCAGCGGATTTACGCGACTGCGTGGTTCAGGAAGGAGGACCTCGAGGCGCACCTGCACCGGCTCGAGGAAGCAAAGAAGCGCGATCACCGTGTACTCGCCCATCAACTCGATCTCTATTCAACAGATCAGCGGGTAGGACCGGGGCTGATCCTGTGGCACCCGCGCGGCGCAATCATCCGCAGCGAGATCGAGAACTATGAGCGTGATCTGATCCTTCGTCACGGCTATGACCTGGTTTACACACCGCACATCGTGAGCGAAAAGCTTTTCCAGGTCTCGGGCCACCTCGAGAACTTCAAGGAGAACATGTTCGGCGCGATGGACGTCGAGGGCGCGATGTATCGGCCGAAACCGATGAACTGCCCCGGCCACATCTGCATCTATCAGTCGAAGCAGCGGTCATATCGTGACCTTCCGGTTCGATACGCGGAGTTCGGGACGGTGTACCGGTACGAGCGAAGCGGTGTGCTGCATGGAATGCTTCGAGTGCGCGGATTCACGCAGGACGATGCCCACGTATTCTGCACTCCGGAACAGGTCACGCGTGAGATCGAGCGGCTGCTGGATCTCGTCGATGAGATGCTGGCGACCTTCGGCTACCCGTACACCATCGAGCTGGCCACGCGCCCGCCCGAAAAGGCACTGGGCACCCAGGAGCAGTGGGATCAGGCACAGAAAACCCTGTCCGACGTTCTCAATGCGCGCGGCCTCGAGTTCGAGATCGACGAGGGTGGCGGCGCATTCTATGGACCGAAGCTCGACTTCAAGCTGATCGACGCGATCGGCCGGAAGTGGCAGGGTCCCACGGTGCAGCTCGACTTCAATCTTCCCGAACGCTTCGAGCTGGAATACGTGGGCGCCGACAACAGCAAGCACCGTCCTGTCATGCTGCACCGAGTGCTCGTGGGTTCCATGGAGCGGTTCGTTGGCGGCCTGATCGAGCACTATGCCGGCAACTTCCCGTTGTGGCTCGCGCCCGAGCAGGTTCGCATCATCCCAATCGCCGAGGACCTGCGCGAGGCTGCCGAAGCTGTGGGCCGGCGACTGTCAGATGGAGGCGTTCGCATCCACGTGGATACCAGGCCGGAAACCCTGAACTACAAGATTCGCGATGCCGCGATGCTCAAGATTCCCTACATCGGGGTGATTGGGCGCCGTGAGCTGGAGGCGGACAGCATTGCCCTCCGCGTGCGCGGATCGGCAGAGAAGGCGCCGCCGAAGGTGGTGGCGATTTCGGAGTTCATCGAGACTCTGAAGGCCGAGATTGCCTCGAGGGTGGTAAAGAGTTGATCCCTGCCGGGGCTCGGCGCAAAGCGCTATGCCCCGGAGCAAGGTCAACCTGGAACTGCCAGGGCTGGAGGCTTCATCGACTCCGGCGGTCAGCGCCGGCGGCATGTCGCCCGAGGTTCACTGCTGACCTGCCGCAACCCGGCTTGGCGCAGATTATCATTAGGTATCCAACTTTCTACATCAAATGTCCGACCTATCACGCCAGCCAGTAATCGTTTCAGCGACCCGCACGCCGATCGGGAAGTTTCTCGGCGGCCTTTCGTCGCTTTCTGCGCCCGAACTCGGCGCAATCGTCATTCGCGAAGCACTCCGCCGCGCCAATCTTCCCGCTGATCAGGTCGAAGAAGTGATCATGGGACATGTCGTGCAGGGCGGGGCAGGCCAGGCCCCGGCCAGGCAGGCCATGCTCAAAGCCGGCATTCCTGCAACCGTGCCTGCGCTGACCGTCAACAAGGTTTGCGGCTCCGGGCTCAAGGCAGTGATGCTCGCAGCTCAGTCAATCAAGGCTGGAGACCAGCGTGTGGTAGTGGCTGGCGGACAGGAGTCCATGTCCAATGCCCCATACTATATGTATGGCATGCGCGCCGGCGTTAAGCTCGGCGACCAGAAGCTGATCGATGGTGTGATTCGCGACGGACTTTGGTGTTCGAGTTGCGACGTTCACATGGGCTCGCACGCTGAGTACACAGCCCGCAAGGCACAGGTAAACCGCAGGGACCAGGATGAATTCGCCTTCTCGTCGCACCAGAAGGCAGTCGCCGCGATCGAGCAGGGAAAGTTCCGCGACGAGATAGTCCCTGTAGAGATCGCCGGCCGAAAAGGTGTGACCACAGTCGAGACCGACGAGAGTCCGCGCAAGGACACGACGATGGAATCGCTTGCCAAGCTCAAGCCGGCTTTTCCTGGAGCGGGCGACGATCTCTCCGTCACTGCCGGAAATGCCTCCAGCCTGAACGACGGTGCCTCCGCCCTGGTGGTCGTTTCAGAGGAGTACGCACGGGCCAACGGGCTCGAGATTCTGGCGCGCATCACTGGATATGCTACCGGAGGAACCGAGCCACAGGATCTGTTCTTCGCTCCCATCTACGCCGTCCAGAACCTGATGAAGAAGAATTCGTCGAAGATCGCGGACTACGACCTGATCGAAGCGAACGAAGCATTTGCCTCGCAGGCCATAGCGAATGGACGCGGGCTCGGCTGGGACTGGGACCGTGTCAATGTGCACGGTGGCGCTATCGCGCTGGGGCATCCGATCGGTGCGAGCGGTGCGCGTGTACTGACGACGCTCCTGTATGCACTGAAGGATCGGAGCCTGCGAACGGGAATAGCGACGCTGTGCCTGGGTGGTGGCAATGCAGTAGCCTTGAGTGTGGAACGGCCGGACCGGTAGCCGTTGCACCCTCTTCTTGCGCGCCTGGATAACAGGGCGACGCGGACGATCTTCCGCATTGTTCTCTTCCTCTTCATCCTGTTTGGAGCATCGGTTCTACTGACCGCTGTAGTGGATCTCACGATTCCACACATGTTCACGGAAGCTGAACTCGATTTGTATGTGTTCCCGCTGTTGTCGCTGTTCGCAGCCGTTATTGCCCACTATGTAATGCTCCGGTCGGTTGACAGGCGCCCGTGGGACTCGGTAGGGCTGGGTGGGGATGACGCACACCCGCGGCAGATCGGCAAAGGTCTGCTGATCGGAATTGGCGCCATTGGAATTCCCTGCGCGCTGCTGCTCGCCTCATCGCAGCTCCGGGTGGTGCCCGCGGGCCCGGGCAGCAGCAGTGTAGTTGCAGCGCTTGGAGTGCTGACTTTCATGCCCGCTGCATTCTTTGAGGAGCTGATGATGCGCGGCTACATCTTTCTGGTGCTGCGTGAAGCATTCGGGTGGAAGGCCGCTCTCGTATTTACGAGTGTAACTTTCGGCTTGCTCCACTTGGGGAACCCAAATGTTGACGCGGGTTCGATTGCGCTGGTCATTCTCGCGGGATTCTTTCTCGGCGCGGTGCTGCTTGCGACGGGGAGCCTGTTTGCGACGGGGATGGCTCATTTCGGGTGGAACTGGGTCATGGGCTCGGTAATGCACGCGAATGTGAGCGGCATCGACGTTCCGTCGCCAGACTTTCGGGTCGTGGACAATGGCCCGGACTGGCTTACCGGTGGTGCATGGGGGCCGGAAGGCGGGTTCGCGGCCGGAATGGGAATGATGATTTCGTTCTTCTACTTATACGCGCGGCGTTTGCGCCGCATGGAGTCTTAGCATGGCCGAAAAAATCGCGGTGATTGGCGCGGGCCAGATGGGCAACGGGATCGCGCATGTGTTTGCCCAGTCTGAACATCCAGTCACGATGATCGATGTCTCCGCCGAGGCAATCGAACGGGGCATGGCGACGATCTCGAAGAATCTCGATCGCCAGGTGAAGAAGGGGAGTGTGACCGCTGAGGGACGTGATGCCACGCTTGGCCGAATAAGCACATCGACGAACCTGGAGTCGGCCGCGTCCGCTGACCTCGTCATCGAGGCTGCCACGGAAATCCCCGACCTCAAGTTCAAGATTTTCGGTGAGCTCGACCGGCTCGCATCAGCCAACGCAATTCTGGCGACCAATACAAGCTCGATTTC
>JAKFCC010000138.1:0-3171 GCA_036676795.1 Gemmatimonadota bacterium | reverse complement strand
AACGCCATCGTCTGGCGCTGGGACCTGACCACCACCGCGTTCGGCGACCACGCCGCCGACAACGATCCCGATGGCGACGGCGTCGCGTTCACTTTCAATCTGCGCTATCCCGGCCAGTTCTACGACAGCGAGATGGGGCTGCACTACAACTACTTCCGGGATTACGATCCGGGGACGGGGCGGTATGTCCAGTCAGACCCAATCGGATTGGCGGGCGGCATGAGCTCGTATGGCTACGTAGGTCAAAATCCCACGGGTGGCACTGACCCTCTCGGGCTGTATTGCAGAACTGCTGGAAGATGGACCACTTGCGTTCACCCGAACGGACCCGCGTTTTCGGTGCCAGCCTCGCCTGGCGTGAACTTCGACGGTAGCGAATGGCTCTATCACAGCTACCACGTCACTCGTGATCTGAAATGCGCAGGTCAATCTGGCCGCGTGATGAATGAGCTAATTAACAATCCGACTCCTGCTTTTGATGTCAGGCATGCCGCTACAAAGGACGGCACTTCCAACAATGCTCGCGTTCCATTTGTCGGCGAAGTCAATCCAGTCACAAGCTATTTGACTTTTGATCACAATACTGGAGCGCCGCTCGTGGTGAACATGAGCGGAGCTGGAAGCGCTTTCGGTCCCGGATACGTGGCTCGAATGGTCTCAAACGGCCAGGCACATACATTTGGCGAAGGAACCAACTACAAACAGTCCAACTATGCATTCTTGGCGCCTGTGGCGTTTCCCATCAGCGCCCTGGCCACCGTCGGCAATTACATTGGCAACGACGCGGTATGGGGCGGACAGATGAGCCAAATGATTGAAGACAGCGAGTGTGCTTGCGAATGAATCATCTCGCTGCTGCGCTGCTTTCCTTTCCGGTGGCATCTTCCATTCCGTTTGCCGCGATGTGGTACCAATCGCCGCCCACCGGCGATTCACTGAATCTGAGCTTGGTTCTGTTCGGCATCGTGATCTATCTCATGGTCACGCTCGTGACGGTCACTCTGGGCCTGCCCATGTACCTCGTCCTGCGAAGATTCGCGTTGGTGAACTGGTGGGCGTCCTGTGCAGCCGGCGCACTAGTGGGAGCCTTGATTGGACTGACGTTTGGTCGGAGCGGGGTGGATACTGCAAGCATAGACACGATGGTCCCCGCCGGCTGCGTGTCGGGACTATTTTTCTGGATCTCGTGGCGTGCGTTGACAGGTCGCTCGCAATGCGCGTCCGATCCGCAATTCCCTTAGTCGACCTTCGCCGGCGATCTGGCGGGAATGGGCCGTGGAAGGTTCGAATTCACCAGGTTTCACTCAGAATTGGTGTCCTGTCGATCGAGTCCACGCGAGGACGACTCTCGCGACGGATGGATTCACTGCTCCTCTTCGACCGCGATTCACCCGGCCGGCGTCAACGCCGGGCACTCGGGAAAAAACTGCGACTGCCGCGGAATGAACAGGGTCCATCGCTTCCACGTGTTGTCGCCGGCCTTTCTGGAGATCGGATAGCCGACCACCGCGATGTGGACCGCGACATGGCCGCGGCGGGCCTTCGCCTCCAGGTCCTGGACGATCCAGTTCAGATCGACGACGCCGCGAAGATGCCGGCCCGGTGCGATCGCCTGCTCACCCAGGTAGGTGACCGGCGGATAGCCGTTGGTCAGCGGGGTGGCGCGCCCGTCTTCCAGGAAGTGCGCCTGCACCCGAAGGCCGGGCGACGAGAGGCTCCATGGCAACTGCGAATCGAAAACGGGCAGCGGCTGCGCGCCTGCGTTCGTCAGGGTGATCGCCACCTCGCAGGGGCGCTCGCAATCGATCGTCAGCGACGGAATGCCGGGCGCGGCGGCAGAGCCTGCCGCAGCCAGAACCCATACGAGGTCGAGAAAGCCCATGTGGATCCCCGGGAAGAGGCGGTTCCGGCATCCTACGTCACCGTCGGTCGACAGCGTCGCCGCCGGCAATCAGGGTGACCCCATGCAGCTTTCGGTCATCCACAGCGACATCACCACCCTGCCCGTCGACGCGATTGTCAACGCGGCCAATTCCTCGCTGCTCGGCGGCGGCGGCGTCGACGGCGCGATCCATCGCGCGGCCGGCCCCGCAGGTTGCAATGGAGCAACGCCGTAATAAGGTATCCTGGTTGCCATCAAGCGAGCATTGCTTTTTTCCGTGCTGCATTTGCATACCACCCAAAACCTGCAACGTGCCCGGCTTGTTCTCAACGAGCCGTCCGGGGGCGAATCGCGGTAACCGTTGAGTCGCTGTGACTGATGGCAATTCTCTTGCGCCTGATGTTGTCCTATCTCGCGTCCAACGGACTTGCGATGGGACTGGTGGCATGTGTTGGCGGCGTCGGCATGCTCCAGGTTCGGAGCGTGACTCTGCGACCTTACTGCTCATCCTCGGGACGCAGCGGGGAATGGATCCAGTCGAACCGCGCGATGACCTGCTGGACGAGCGCGTCCATCTCTTGCCGGTAATGATGGCTGTGAGGAGACGGAATCACCGGGTCGCCCGGCGTGAAGCCCAGCGCCCGAAGTTCGGCGGCGTACCGATCCAGCGGCCCGTACGCATGGATCAGGTTGTGGCGATCCCAGACGATCGTCGCCTTCTGCGCTGGCGAATACACCCACAGGTCGAAGCGCCCGTCCGCGGAAAGCAATCGCCTGAACTCGTCGATGAAGGCCTCGACCTCCTGGTGCGAGAGTTCCGGGCTCTGGTACCGGCCCGGGTCGGCCACGCCGCGGCTCGTATGCAACACGAAGAGCAGGAACATCGGCTCTTCGAGACAGCCAGCGAGGCGCAGGAAGATGTCGGGATCGCTGCCCGGCACGCCCGCGATGATGCGCTGGCTCTTGCCCGGTGTGGGCAGCCGGAAAACCGGCGGATGCGAGTGCTCCACCCCTTCGTTCCCAATCTCGTGCCCGAGTCGATACATGCGCAGCCCCGCCGTGGAAATCGTGTTCACTCGGGACCGAAGCCTAACGGTTACCCGCCCTTCGGCGGGACCTTCCCGAGCAGCGACTTGAGGTCGGCGAAGGGATTGGAGGTGGCGGCAGGAAGCCTGTCTTCGGCGTCCCGTGCGCTGACTCCGGTGTGGTCGATCTGGCGTGAGTGCTCGTTGTCGTGGCAGTACACGCACAACAGCTCCCAGTTGCTGCCGTCGGGCGGATTGTCGTCG
>JAKFCC010000137.1:0-31704 GCA_036676795.1 Gemmatimonadota bacterium | reverse complement strand
CTCGGCGGCCCGCTCGAGCGTCGAGAGCTGCTTGCAGAATGCAAAGCGGGTGACAGAGTGTCCCATCTCAGGTGTCCGGAAGAAGCTCATTCCGGGAACTGTCGCCACGCCAACCTCTTCCGCTAGCCAGAGCGCGAAAGACTTGCTGTCCCTGTCGCTGATCTCTGAAAAATCAGCCAGGACATAGTACGCGCCTTCCGGTGGGGAAAACCTGAACCCGGCCTCCCGCAGTGCCGCACACAGGACGTCGCGCCGCTCGCGATACTCGATGCCGAGATGGTTGTAGTAGTCTGCATCGAATGCCATTCCTACTGCGCCCGCCGCCTGAAGGGGGGCCGGAGCGCCGACAGTTAGGAAATCGTGCACCTTGCGAATCGGAGAGGACATTTCGGCCGGTGCAATCGCATAGCCCAGTCTCCAGCCGGTGCAGCTAAAAGTCTTGGAAAGGCCGGAGATGGTGATGGTTCGTTCGCGCATTCCCGGCCAGGTAGCCAGGACATGGTGTCCGCCCGCGTACCGTATGTGCTCGTAAATCTCGTCCGTGATGGCGAGCACATCGTGCTCTTTGCAGAGGTCGGCTATGAGTGTCAGTTCGTCGCGGGTGAACACGCGGCCGGTGGGATTGTGGGGTGTATTGACGATGATCGCGCGGGTCTTCGGTCCAAATGCGGCTCTCAGTTTTTCGGGATCGAATTTCCATTCGAGTCCTTCGAGAGGAACGAACACGGGCTTCGCTCCGGCGAGAATCGCGTCAGGTCCATAGTTCTCGTAGAAGGGCTCGAAGATGATCACTTCATCGCCGGGATTGATGAGTGCCATGAACACGGCCGCCATCGCTTCCGTGGCTCCGCATGTGACGGTGATCTCACGGTCGGGATCGACATCCATGTCGTACCAGCGCCTGTACTTGGCGGCGATTGCAATGCGCAGCGCCGGAGTGCCCCAGGTTATCGCATACTGGTTGATGTCGCCGTGAATTGCCGCGCACGCCGCATCCTTCATCGGCTCGGGCATTGGAAAATCGGGGAAACCCTGCGCGAGATTGATCGCGCCGCACTGGTTTGCTACGCGGGTCATCTCGCGGATTACGGATTCCGTAAACGTCGATGCCCGGTCAGCTGTATGAAAGGCCATGGGGGATAGTTTGGATTAGTCGAGCCACAATATCTAGGAGCACGGGGCAGTTCACCCGAAATGTTCCGCTCGGGGCGCCGGCGTTAAGTTCATGCATGACCGACAGGAGTGTTCGAGCTGCCTACGCTGCATGGGCAGAGTCGTACGACACCAGTGAAAACCGCACCCGCGACCTCGATGCGCTGGTGCTTCGCCAGCATGAGCTGGACATAGCCGGGCGGGACGTGCTGGAGATTGGCTGCGGTACCGGCAAGAACACAGAGTGGCTCGCGGCGCACGCCGAGTCCGTCACGGCCCTGGACATCTCACCCGAAATGCTCGCTCGCGCGCGATCGCGGGTGCAGACGGGCAATGTCACCTTCAAAGAGCACGACATTCAGGGAGCGTGGCCTGTATCCGATGAGTCGTTCAATGTCGTCGTCGGCAATCTCGTCCTCGAGCACGTCTCGAACCTCAGGGTGGTGTTCGAGGAAGCGCAGCGAGTTTTGCGGACGAACGGGACGCTCTTTATCTGTGAGCTTCACCCGTTCCGCCAGCGGCTGGGTTCACAGGCGCAATTCACGGATTTGCAGTCGGGAAACCGGCTTAAAGTCGAAGCCTACGTGCACGATGTGTCGGAGTACGTAAACGCCGGCATCGATGCAGGGCTGCGGCTTGTGCGACTGGGGGAGTGGTCGGATGATCTCGACCTCCAGAACAACTCTCCGCCCAGGTTGTTGAGTGTGCTCTTCAATCGACCGTAGTGCAGAGCGGTGGTGGGTTCGCACGTAGGCCACGAAGTGCACACGTAGTACACGAAGGCAGACAATAAACGATGGCAGAGAAGGCCGACGCAGGTTGTAGCCCAAGTCCCTGATCAGTGTATTTCTTCGTGGCCTACGTGTTTCCTACGTGGCCTACGTGTGAACCAAAATCCTGACGCTACTAAGTGGCTATTTTCGCGAGTGCCGCACGGATCACGTCTGCCGGTTCGGACGGTTTCGCACCGCCGTCCAACGCTGCGCGAACGGCTTTTTCCGCCTCTCCCAGAGAGTATCCCAGGGAAACGAGCGCGCGCATCGCGTCGTCGGCAGCGGCACCACCAGGTCGCGAGGATTTCTGGCCGTCGCTCATCACCAGATCGTCCAGTTTCTCGCCAAGATCCAGAATTATCCGCTCAGCTTTCTTCCGGCCCACGCGCGGGACGCCCTGAAGAGTCGGGATATCCTTTTCCTGAATGGCGCGCACCAGGCGGTTCGCAGACAGCGCCGACATCATGCCCAGCGCCAGCGCAGGTCCAACGCCGTTCGCCGACAGCAGCCGCTGAAAGAGCTTGCGCTCAAACACCTTCTCGAATCCAAAGAGGTGCCACCCATCTTCCTTGACGACGAGATGCGTGTGCAGCGACACCTCTTCGCCCGCGCGCGGGAGAGATTCGTAAACGCTCAGCGGAATCTGAAGCTCATACGCGACTCCACCGGCGGTCATTATCTCGATCCGGTCTATCTCGCGCGAGATCAGCTTTCCCTTTACCGACGAAATCAACGAATCACCCTCAATGTGCGGGGAAGCTCGAGCACTCCTTCCTTGTTGACCCGGATGTCATCGATGCGTGGAAGGTTTCCACGCATGACCACTGCGAGCGCAGCTGCCACTCCATCGGCAGCGTCTGCGGGTTCAGGCGCCGTTTTGAGGCGCAGAAGCTTCGTCACCATGAATTGCACCTGTGCCTTCGACGCGGCTCCCGATCCAACTACGGCCTTCTTGATCTCCGCCGGCGGGAATTCGTGCACATCCAGTCCGGCCTTGGCCGCGGCCAGCAGGATCACGCCGCGCGCGTGGCCGAGCACGACTGTGGTTCGCACGTTGCGCGCATAGAACACGTCTTCCACGCAGAGGCAGTCGGGCTGGTGCCGCGAAAGAACATCCATGATGCCTTCGTGTATGGAAAGAAGCCTGCTGGCCAGCGAATCGCGCGGCTTGGTGCGAATGACTCCGCACTCCAGAAGCACGGGCGGGGCGGAACCCTCGCCTTTTACGACGCCGTAGCCGGTAACCGCCGTTCCCGGATCAACGCCGAGTACGATCACTAGGTTCCCGACATCTCGACGACGTCCATGTCAAAATTCGCCGCGACCTTCTGGACGTCGTCCAGGTCCTCGAGCTCCTCGAGAAGCTTCACCAGTGACTCGGCCTCTTTCCCCTCCACACGCACTGTGTTCTTGGGAATCGAGGCTATCTCGGATTCGACCACAGCGAACTTCTTCTCCTCGAGTGCGCTGATGACCGCCTGCATCGAAGCCGGCTCCGTGGTCACTATATACTGATCCTCCTCGCGCCTGAAATCTTCGGCGCCTGCCTCGAGTGCCGCCTCGAGCGCCGAATCCTCGTCGTACCTGGTGGCGTCGAGGACGATCTGGCCTTTGCGGTCGAACATCCAGGCGACGGAATTCGTGGCTCCCAGATTGCCGCCTGCGCGGGAAAGTTTGTGGCGCACTTCGGCAACTGTCCGGGTGGAGTTGTCGGTGACAGTGAAAATCATGAGTGCGACACCGCCTGGCCCGTAGCCTTCGTAAGTCGCCTCTGTGTATTCAACGCCCTCGAGCTCACCCGTCCCTTTCTTGATGGCGCGCTCGATGTTGTCCTTGGGCATCGATTCAGCCCGGGCGTTGTCGATTGCCGTTCGCAGCCGCGGATTTCCCGCGGGATCGCCCCCGCCCAGTTTCGCAGCCATCGTGATTTCACGAATAAGCTTGGTGAACTGTGCGCCGCGCTTGGCATCGGTCGCGGCCTTGGCGCGCTTGATCGTTTTCCACTTACTATGTCCGGCCATATCTCACTCGTGTAGAACCCCTAAGTATAATCGTGTGCCGCAGCCCTAACTTCGCATGTCGGCTACAAGTTTCTCCATCTCTTCACGGGACGCAGCGTCGAACCCGCCCGCCGAACTTCCCACAAGTTTTTCAAGTGCATCGGCCGCCGCAGCGCGGTCGATCCTGCCGGCGGCCTCGATGACCGAGGTCAGGATGTTCTTGAGGCCCGCTCCCAGGGTCAGTCCACAAAGCCAGTTTTTCGCCTGTGCGCTGCGAATCGCCGCATCCTCAAACGATATGTCGTAGGGCGGAAGAAGTGCTGCGCACAGGCGGGCGACAACCAGCGACGCGAGGATCGCTTCGCGAGGGCCGCCGAGTCCGGCTCGCCCGGCCTGGGCAGCAAGACCCGGGAAGGGAAAATTCGAGCGCGCGAGCGCGTATGGCGGCATGTGCCCTATCACTCCTCGAATCTAGGCATTGATTAGGCACGCGGCTACATTCCGCCCATAGTATGGCACAGGTACCGAAATCAATTCTCTGGGTAGATGACGAAGGTGATCTACTCGAGCCGCACCGTATTTTCCTGCGAAGCAAGGGATACGATGTGGAGTGGGCCAGTAATGCCGACGACGCTGTGGAAATGCTCCGCCGGCACCCATACGACCTCCTCCTTCTGGATGAGCAGATGCCCGGCAAGCGCGGGCTCGAGGCGTACCGCGATGTTCGCGAGCTGGCGCCAAATCTTCCCGTCGTGATGGTCACGAAGAGCGAGGAGGACGCCACTCTCAACGAAGCGCTCGGCGCCAATATCCGCGACTACATGGTGAAGCCGATCAGCCCGCGTCAGGTGCTGAGCGTCGTCACCAAGATCCTCGAAGGGCCGAAGATCAGGCAGCAGGCGATCGCGCGACGCTTCGTCGAGCGCTTCCGGGCCATCGAGCTGGAGCGCGACCGCGACCTCGACTGGCGCGGCTGGATCGACCGGTTCGACGAGCTGATGCGGTGGGACGTGGACCTGGCCGCAGCAGGGGAGATGGGCCTCTACGAGTCGCTGCGGGGACTGTATCCGGCGATGCATCGCGAGTTCGCGAACTTCATGCGGACCGCATATCCAGCCTGGCTGGCAAATCTCGAGGGAAACCGCCCGCCCCTTTCCATAGATATAGTAGGCGAATTCCTGCTGCCCCTGCTGGAAAAGGATCGCGCAGCCGTGTTCGTGGTGGTCGACTGCCTGAGACTGGATCAGTGGCGCGTGCTTGAGCCGCTGCTCGCACCGCTGTTCGAGGTCGAGACAACCCACTATTACGCCGTTCTTCCCACAGCGACTCCATACTCGCGAAACTCCCTCTTCAGCGGACTTTTCCCGGGTGAAATTGCCGCACGGATGCCTGACTGGTGGGGCAATGCCGATCGTGAAGATGAATCTCTGAACGCACACGAAAAGGAACTTCTCGAGTCACAGCTGAACGACCTTTATGGAGCCACACCGGTTCGCTACCACAAGATTTCCACTGCGGCCAACTCGGACGACCTCGAGCGCCACATGGGAACCGCGATCGGCCAGGAAGGGGTGAGCGCTTTCGTGTTCAACTTCGTGGATCTGCTTACACATGGCCGCAGCGAATCGCAGATTCTTTACGAAGTGGCACGGGACGAAATTGCACTCAGGCAAATCACCAAGCAGTGGTTCGAGCGCTCGGCGCTCTTCACGCTCCTGAAGGAAGCGGCGCACCGCAAGCTGAGTGTGATTCTCACTACCGATCACGGGTCGATTCACTGCAACACGCCGGCAACCGTATTCGCAAAGCGTGACGCATCCGCCAATCTTCGCTACAAGTTCGGGGAAGACCTTCGCGCCGAACGACCCGAGCAGGCGATGCTTTTCCCGAGTGAAGACACCCTCCGCCTGCCGCGCCGCGGGCCGGGATCGAACACACTGCTGGCAACCGGCGACTGCTTCTTCGTTTACCCGACGAAACTGCGTGAATACCAGAGCCGGTATCGCGGGTCATTTCTGCACGGCGGGGTGACGCCGGAGGAAGTAATTCTCCCGCTCGCCCTGCTGACACCCAAGACCTGAGTGGGGGTCTACCGGCGGCTGCTCGTCTTTCTCCGCCCGCACGGCTGGAGAATGGGTGGCGCGATCGTGGCAAACATTGCCGCCGCGCTCCTCGATGCGTTTTCACTCGCCCTGCTCATCCCGTTCCTGAATACCCTGTTCGACCAGCCGCCCATGAACATCAAGGCTGGCTGGGTTTCGAACCTGCTGCAGGCCACTGTCGGACATTTGCTGGACCCGGCGGACAAGATGGGATCGCTGCGCAACGTGATCCTCATCGTGCTCGCTGCCGTTCTGCTGAAGAACATCCTTACATGGATCGCCGGCCAGCTGGGCGCCACGCTTCAGGAATATGTGACGCGCGACCTGCGCAACACTGTATATCGTCACCTCACGAGGCTGCCGCTCGGCTACTTCACTCGCACCAAGACGGGAATGATCCTGTCGCGTGTGATTACAGACACCGCCGAAACACGGCTCGTCCTCACCCAGCTGGTCACCTCGTCGCTGCAAAACGGCGCCCTGGTGCTGAGCATCGTCGCCTTTCTCTTCGGCATTTCCTGGCAGATGACACTTGTCGCCCTGCTCGTTGTGCCGATTCTCGCGGCGGCGCTGCAGCCGCTGCTCAGGAAGCTGCGAAAGGGCAACCGCCGGCGCGGGGCCCAGCATGGGGACATGACCAGCGTGGTTCAGGAAACCGTGAGCGGTATCCGGCTCGTAAAATCCTTTGGCGGAGAGAAGTACGAGGAACGCCGCTTCGAGGACGCCAGCGGCAAGTACGCGCAGAGCAGCGTGAAGATCACGCGTCTTACTTTTCTGGCGCCACCCGTTACCGAGGTGGTTGGGACCGCGATCGCCGTGTCGCTCCTCTGGATAGGCGCCCGCGAGGTGCTGGTGACCGGCTCGATGACAGGCGCCGCGCTCATCACCTTTCTATTGTATGTGCTGAGACTGCTCCAGCCGCTCAAGCAGCTCTCCCAGATGCCCACGACCGCCCAGTCCTCCCTCGCGGCAGCTGAGCGTCTTTTCGAGATCATGGATTCACCGTCCGAATCGCAAACAGACTCTGGTACACGGGACGCGCCTGGATTCCAGAACGAAATAGCATTCGATGATGTAAGCTTTGCCTACGACGGCGAAGCCGTCCTGCGGAATGTCAGCTTCCGTGCAAAGAAGGGTGATGTGATCGCGATAGTGGGAGCCAGCGGCGCCGGCAAAACCACGCTCGTGGACCTGATACCCCGGTTCTATGCGCCGACCTCGGGACGCATAACCCTGGACGGAACGGACACGCGCGAGATTAGGCTCCCCTCACTTCGGGCGCTGACGGGAATCGTCAGTCAGGACACAGTCCTCTTTCACGATACCGTCCGGAACAACATCGCCTACGGGTCCGCCGAGCGCTTTTCCCAGTCTGAAATCGAAGAGGCCGCCAGGGCAGCAAACGCCCATGGATTCATTACCGAGCTGCCCGAAGGCTACGAAACGGTGCTTGGCGAGCGCGGAACGCGTCTTTCAGGGGGTCAGCGCCAGCGACTCGCGATTGCACGAGCCTTGCTCAATGATCCTCCTATTCTGATCCTCGACGAGGCAACGTCCGCTCTGGACACCGAATCCGAGCGACTTGTGCAGGAAGCCGTTGATCGTCTATTGAAGGGTCGCACAGTCTTTGTCATCGCCCATCGCCTATCCACAGTGGCCCACGCCAACAAAATTCTCGTGCTCGATCGCGGTCAGATAATTGAAATGGGAACGCACTCCGAGCTGCTCGAGCGGAAGGGTGCCTATCATCGCCTCTACTCGATGCAATTCGCATGAAGATTCTCTTCTATCATTCCGCGCGCGAATGGACCGGGACCTCCCGGGTTATCGCGACAGTGGCGAAAGGCCTTGCCGGGAAAGGTCACAGCGCACGAATAGTGGTCCCCCCTGATTCAAGCGCCGAGGCCGGATTCGCTCGCGCACTCAAGGGCCATGAGGCCGTAGAGATACTCATCTACGAGAATCGCGGCTCCTGGTTCCGGGGTGGGCGAGGTATTCGTGGACTCTTCAGGCGATGGGAAAGCGATTTTGTTGTCGTTCATACTCCCGAGGAGCATTTCAGTGCGGCCCTCGCCTGTTTTCTGGGCCGGCGGGGGACGGTGCTGCGGCGAATTCCTCCCGGTGGCTCGGTAGAGCTGGGTGGATGGGACAACTGGCCGGCAAAACTCGCGAAAACAAAGCTGATCTTCTCCTCTGAAGCGGATGCACGCGCTGTATCGCTGAGGAACAGGAAGGTTTCCGTTGACGTCGCGCCCCTTGGGATCGATCCGTCGCAGTTCCCGGCGAAACCTGCTCAGAAGGAAGAGGTCGAGCCCGGATCGCCAACCTTTCGCTACATCCTTTGCATTCGCGACCCCAATTCGCGGGGCAGGGCGGCAATGGCGATCAGGACTCTTGCCCGCCTGGCGCCCAGACACGACTACCTGCGACTGGTGATTGTGGGCCCTGGCAGCGATGACGAAGATTTACGCATGCAGGCAGCCGCTCTGGACATTCTCGGTCTGGTGAGCTTACTGGGAGATCGTGACGATTCCGTGTCGCTGATGCAGAACGCGGATCTCGGCTGGGTCGTGGCCGAAGGCGACAGCGGTGCGCTTGGCGCGCTGGACCTGATGTCGCTTGGCGTTCCAGTTCTGGCTCAATCCAACGGTGTCGCCGCCAGGTATATCGCGGATGGAATCAACGGCGCCGTTCTTCCGGCGGATGATCCTGCGATGACTGCAGCGCGAGTCGTCAACCTGCTGGGCGGCGAGGAGCAGCTGCAGGCGATGGGTCAGGCGGGCCGGTCGCGCGTGGAGCGCGACTACCCCGAGTCTGCCCTGGTCGAAGGCTTCGAGCGCGCAATTACTGGAAAGCGCTGATCGATTGAGCGACAGCAAACGGGCACCTGTTTCAGCGGTCATTGCTGCGCGGAACGAGGCAGCCAACATCGAAGCCTGCATTGCCAGCCTCGACTGGACCTCCGAGGTAATTGTCGTCGAAAACGACTCGACCGACGGGACTGCGGAAATCTCGCGCCGCAGTGGGGCGCTGGTCCACCAGATTCCGTTCACGACCATCGGCGGCCAGAGAAATTTTGCAATTGAGCGCGCGAAGAACGAATGGGTGCTCGTCGTGGACGCTGATGAGAAGTGCACTCCGGAGCTTGCGCGGGAAATCACCGCTCTGGTTGCATCGGATTCGCTCCCCGCTGCCTACAGGATCGGGCGGCGAAATTTTTTCCTGGGAAGGGAGATCAGGCACGGCGGCTGGAGCGGAGATCGGGACAGGCCAATCCGGTTGTTTCGAAAGGCGCTGAGATACGATGACAGCAAGGTGCACGAGCACATCGTCGTGGACGGAGCCGTCGCTACCCTGAAAGGTCGTCTCGAGCACCGGCCCTACGGGTCGCTCGACGAATATTTCGAGAAGTTCAACCGGTACAGCAGGGGCTGGGCGGAGCAGAACCATGCTCGTGGACGGAGAGTGCGCATGTGGGATGTGGTGGTCCGCCCCCCTGCGCGATTCTTTTCCACCTACATCCTCAGGAATGGCTGGATGGATGGGTCGCGCGGCGCACTGCTCGCGTGCCTCTCCGCAGCGAGCGTAATGGCGAAATACGCTCGGCTCTGGGAGATGACGCACAGGCGAAAGTAGCTGTGCGAGTCCTGATTGTTGGAAGCGCGCACCCCTGGCGCATGGAGCGCGCGGTCGAACGCGCACTGGTTCGTGCGGGACACTCCACGCTGCTGCTGGATGACCGCCGCCTTAAACGCAGGGTCGGGAAGCGGCTCACTCAGTGGTGGGTGAAGAGGCGTGCAGCGAACTTCGGTGCGGACTTCGTGTTTCTCTCAAAATGTCTGGCCCTGAATCTGGAAACGGTTTCGGAGCTCATTGATGGGCGGGATAACGCGATGTGGTATCATGATCCCCAGTGGCATCGTGATCTTCACCGTCCTGACATCGCCCACATAGCGGCAGTTGGACGCCTCTCGAAAACCTTCTTCGTCACCGGTTTCGCGGATGAGTGGAAGGCTCACGGGCTGAGCGCGAAGCTGCTTCCCGCGGCCGGTGATTCATCGATCGAGCCCGAACCCTACAATCCGCGCTACGCAGCTGATGTGACCTTCATCGGCACTGGCTACGACCCTGAACGTGCGAACTTCCTGCTTCAGGTCGCACGCCGGCACGAGGTAAGGGTCTGGGGCCTGGGCTGGGAACGCTGGGCTCGCGAACTCAATTGGGGCGGAAGGCCGGTGGAAGGTGACGAGTTCGAGGCTGCCTGTTCCAGCTCGAAGATCACGCTTGGCATCAATCCGGCGCGCGCCGCGGGTGCATCCAGCTACACCTCGGATCGAACCTGGATGGTGCTGCTGGCGGGCGCATTTCTTCTCGCGCCCGGCACACCCGGAATGAAGCGGATGCTGCGCGGGGGAGAACATTGCGCATGGTACGACGATATCGACTCCTGTCTTTCCCAGATCTCGTATTTTCTGGAGCATGACAGCGAACGCAAGCGCATTCAGCAGGCAGGCGAACGATTCGCGCGCAAATTCCACACGTACGATCAGAGAATCGGAAACCTGCTGGAACATCGGGAATTCGTGAATCCCGTGAGCGAATGAACCATCTCTTTGTCACCCAGGACTTCGGACCAGACCGTGGTGGAATGGCGCGCCGTCATGTGGAATTGTGCCGGCGCTTCGGCAATGCGACGAACAGGATGTCTGTATCGACAGTCGCAAGTCCCGGCGCGCTCGAGTTCGACACACTCGAGAGCTATGGCATAGAGAGGCAGCCCTTTCCCTTTTCGCAGGCCAACAGATTCACCAACCAGGTGCGCTGGGGTCGTTCTCTCGCGTCCGGCTGGAGGGGGAAGGTCGATGTAATTCATTGTGGCAACATCCGGCCGGTGGGATACGCAGTGCAGTGGGTGCACAGAAAACTTGGTGTGCCGTACCTGATCTATGTGAATGGCGGTGACCTGCTGCGTGAGCGGGCGAAATCGGCCAATGCCCTGAAGAGGCTCACGGCGAAAGCAATCTTTTCGGGCGCATCGGGAATCGTCGCAACATCCAGATGGGTTGCCGAACTCTCCTCCGATATCATGCGCGAAGTTGGAGTGCGCAATCCGCCGCCAGTGGCGGAAATCGGGCTCGGAACGGACCCGGTGCATTTTTCACCTGTGAAGGACACTGGTTCTCTCCGCCTTGCATGGGGAGTCGGAAACGCGCCTCTGATGCTGACAGTCGCCCGGCTGGTCCCGCACAAAGGCCAGGACACAGGACTGAGGGTGCTGGCCGAGCTGCAGCACGAGTTTCCCGATCTTCGTTATGTGCTTGTTGGTGACGGGCATTACGAAGGTGAGCTGCGGCGCCTGGCAGTCGAGCTTGGAGTGGCATCCAGGGTAGTTTTCGCCGGGAACATGAACGACGATGAACTCGCAGAGGCATACGCAACGTCAACTGTATATCTGGGTCTCTCGCGAATCGATCGCGAGATAAATGCAGAGGGATTCGGAATCTCTTTCCTGGAGGCGGCAGCCTCCGGCGTGCCTTCTGTTGCCGGAGATTCCGGGGGCGTCAGCTCTGCAGTGCGTAACCACGAAACCGGTTTTCTGGTTCCGCCGCTGGACGTTCCTGAAGCTGCCGGCAAGGTGCGCCTGCTGCTTGGAGACCCCCTGCTCCAGGAGACCATGGGCGCCGCCGCTCGCAAGGCGGTGGAGAGCCATTTCAACTGGGAGCGAGTGGCTCGCGACACGCGTGATTTCACGGCCTCTGTGACAGGTTTCGCACGATGAATCGCACGGTGAACCACAAGCTTGAAATGGTCGCCCTCAGGTCGGTTGTTGCGGTGCTGCGAATGCTCCCATGGCGCGTCGCGACCGCTTTCGGCGCGAGTCTCGGCTCGCTCGGGTATCGTCCGCTCGGGATTCGAAAGAAGGTGGTCGAGCGGCAGATTGCGGGTGCGTTTCCCGAACTTCCAGAATCGGAAGTCGATCGCATCGCGTTCGAGTGCTACCGCCATCTTGGACGCTCGACGATCGAGACTGCGCTGCTGCCATATCGCGGCGCCAAAGGTGTGCTTGGCCTGGTTGAATCGGTGACCGGGTGGGAACACATGGAAGCCGGCATTGCCGCGGGAAAAGGTGTGGTGCTCGCTGCCGGACATTTTGGGAATTGGGAGCTTCTTGGTTCCTATCTCGCAGCGCGCGGGGTGCCAATCGATGTAATCGCGAGATCAATGGCCAACCCAGATTTCGACCGGTACCTGAACCGGACACGCGAAGAAATCGGAATGACCGTGATCTACGACCGGGACGCTGTTCGCAGAACGCCGCGATCCCTGAGGGATGGGCGTGTTGTCGCTTTTGTCGCTGACCAGGGCGTCCTCGGACTGGCTTCCACATTCGTTCCCTTCTTTGGGCGGCCTGCCAAGACTCCGAGGGGTGCGGCGGTATTCGCCTTGCGATTCAACGCACCTGTGGTATTCGCGGTGGCGGTTCGGCGGCCTAACGGTCTCTACCATATTTCTGTCGAGCCGGTGGAAATCGAGCCGACAGGTGACCGGGACGCCGATGTGGACCGGATCGTTGCGAAGTACACGGGGATACTGGAGTCGTGGGTGAGGAAGTATCCCGAGCAGTATTTTTGGCACCACAGGCGGTGGCGGCGTCAGCCGCCCGACACCCCGCCTGAGCTGCGTGATCCGGTTGCCGACTAAAGGAGAACTGATTGCTCGATAGCGTGCAGAGAAGGCGGTTGATGGGCGACAACAGGGCGAGAATCGGAATTTCGATTGTCGTGATCATGTCGCTTGCCGCGATCTTTGCGCCCCTCATCGCATCGCACAGCCCCATTGATATCGACCTGAACCACCTGCTCCAGCGTCCTGGCTCGGGGCACCTGCTGGGTACCGACGTGCAGGGTCGCGACATCTGGTCGCGGCTCGTTTACGGTGCACGCGTTTCACTTACTGTCGGCCTCATCTCTCAGGGCATCGCACTCCTGCTGGGTGTGACTCTGGGACTGCTGGCCGGGTACTATGGCGGGTGGGTAGATGAAGTGGTGATGCGGCTTGCGGACGTAACGCTCGCATTCCCGACGCTGCTCCTCCTTATCGCGATGGTTGCCGCGCTCCAGCCGTCCATGGGTGTCGTGTTTGCGACTATAGGAATTGTCGGATGGGCAGGCATGGCCCGCCTCGTTCGGGGACAGGTGCTGGTGGTCCGGCAGCTCGAGTATGTCCAGGCAATTCGCGCACTGGGTGCAGGGGATATTCGCATAATGCTCCAGCATGTGTTGCCGAATGTGATCGCACCCGTCGTAATAGCGGCAACACTTGGAGTCGCAGGCGCAATCATGGCAGAAGCCGCGCTCTCATTTCTCGGGCTCGGAGTACCGCCACCGGCACCCAGCTGGGGGTCGATGATCGCGGAAGGGCGTGACCTGGATCAGCTCAGGCATGCGCCATGGACTTCACTCTTTCCAGGCATCGCGATCGGTGCAGCGGTGCTCGGGTTCAACCTGCTCGGCGATGCTTTGCGGGATGCACTGGATCCAAAGCAGCAGCGCAAGGCGCCGAGGAAACCGGTGAAAGGATGATTCGACACACTCTGATGATCACTGCCGCGATGATCGGCTGCGGCGATTCGACAGGTTCCAACACAGGCGTAGTTCCCGGCGAGAATACAGCGCCGGGAACTTTTGCGCTTTCAGAGATTGCCAGCGGCCTGAACAATCCTCTGTATCTCACCGCTCCGGCCGGCGACCCGAGGCTCTTCGTGGTAGAGAAGGCGGGCCGCATCCGGATAATCAAGAATGGAACGCTCCTTCCAACCCCCTTCCTGGATATCACCTCCAAGGTGAGCACCGGAAGCGAGCAGGGGCTGCTGAGTGTGGCCTTTCATCCTTCGTATTCGTCCAACGGATTTCTGTACGTCAACTACACGAATACGACTGGTGACACGCGCGTCGAGCGGTACACTGTGTCGGGTAATGCAGACGTAGCGAATCCGGCAACCGCGAAGACGATCCTCGCGATCGACCAGCCCTTCTCAAACCACAACGGCGGTCTCAACCTGTTCGGTCCGGACGGGTACCTGTACGTCGGAATGGGTGACGGGGGGAGTGGGGGAGACCCGCAAGGGCATGGGCAGAACAAGAACTCTCTGCTCGGAAAGCTTCTGCGCATCAACGTGGACGGCGGAGACCCTTACTCTATTCCTGCGAACAACCCCTTTGCCAACGGTGGAGGACGGGCGGAGGTATGGGCTTATGGACTGCGCAATCCGTGGAGATTTGCCTTCGACAAAACCGCGAGTCTGCTGTACATCGCCGATGTCGGGCAAAACGCGTTTGAGGAGATCAACGTTGTTGCCACGAACCGTACCGGTGTGAACTACGGCTGGAATATCATGGAAGGTGCGTCCTGCTACGGCGCATCGTCGTGCAGTCAGTCTGGGTTGCAGCTGCCTGCGGTCTCCTATAACCGTGACGGCGGAGCGTGCACTGTCATTGGTGGCATGGTCTATCGCGGCACGGCAGTGCCTCAGCTCGCCGGGCACTATTTGTATGCCGATTATTGCGCAGGCTGGATTCGCAGCTTCAAGTGGACCAACGGAGCCATTGCCAACGCTACCGAATGGCAGACGTCGGCACATGGTACGATCCTGTCATTTGGAGAGGATGCTGCCGGGGAGATGTATGTCCTTTCCGCCAACGGACGTGTTTACAAGATTGTGAAGTCGTGAGCCCCGCATACAGGCGGTCGTTCTTCGACCGTCTTGGCCCTGATGCACCCGCGCTTGTGCGCACCGCCGTGTTTTCGCTCCTCCTGGGAATCATCGGAGCCTTGGGGGGAGCAGCAGTAGCGGCCCAATCCGGCGCAGACAAGCAGGGCATCATCAGAATGGCGGTTATAGGGTATGTGCTCGCCGCCGCAATTCTTTTTGTCATTATCCGGGTTGTGCCCAAAGCGGGCGGTGCTGCAATGCAGGCCACGCTCATGCCGACTGGGAACACCACGCCATATGAAACCGATTTCTCGTACGAGATGGCGCTCGCCATGAAGGGAGACACGGCGCTGGCCCTGCAATCGTTCGAGGAGAAGATTGCAGCCGCGCCGACCGATGCGGCGGTCCGGTTGAAAGCGGCCGAGATGTATATGAGCAGCGGGAATCCCGAGCGGGCCAGAGAGCTCTTTCGCGAAGTGCAGCGAATCCCGAATGTCGAGCGCCGTGACGACGTGCTGGCGTCCTACCGACTTGTAGATCTTTATCGGGGCAAGCTCGCCGATCCTGGAAAAGCGCTCCCGGAATTTCGCCGGCTTATCGAGCGGTACCCGAATTCACAGATAGAAATGCAGGCGCGGGAAGCGTTGGCGAAGCTCAAGAGCGAGATGTCGTTCGACAATTAGACGGCGTACTGCAAACGGCGGACAGGAGCGACGGAGCGATGGACAGAATCTGAGTGGACAGGGACGACGCCCGGCCGAACGTTTTGTGTCGTTCCCCCTCAAAACCTCAGATCTTGTCCTTCGCTCCGTCGCTCCTGTCCGCCGTTCTGAGTCCGAACGTCGTAGTATCAGTCGTTCTGAATCCGAATCAACCCGTAGTCGCGCGCACCCTTTCGGATCAACTGGTACCCGCCATTTAGCGGCGCGGACGAGGTCATCGTCGTGGCTGCACTGGCACGCTCGCCATTCAGGTACACGCCGCCCTGCTCGAGCAGTCGTCGGGCAGCGCCCTTCGACGCAACCAGCTTCAGGGCAACCAGCGCGTCAGCGACGCCTGTCTCAGCCGCGACTGAGGCGGATGGAATTTCATCTGCAAGCGTATCAAATACGTCAGCTGACATTCCCCGCGGGTCGCCTCCGCCGAAGAGGACTGCGGCGGCCTGCTCTGCAATTCGCGAATTCGCCTCGCCATGTACACGTGACGTTACGTCGCGCGCCAGTGCCGCCTGGGCCGCTCGTTTTTCCGGCGCAGCGCTTACCTCGGCATCGAGTGCTTCGATCTCCCCGCGCGAAAGGAGCGTGAAGTAGCGGAGATATGCAGGAATATCGCGATCGTCCACGTTGATCCAGAACTGATAGAACTTGTAAGGCGAAGTAAGCTTTGGATCGAGCCACACCGTTCCTGCTTCTGTCTTGCCGAACTTCGTTCCCGCGGCGGTGGCAACCAGGGGGAAGGTCAGCGCGTGAGCTTCGGCACCGAGCGTCCGCCGTATGAGCTCCATCCCTGCCGTGATGTTGCCCCACTGGTCGCTTCCGCCCACCTGAAGCGTTGCGCCGTCCCTCTTGTGGAGCTCGAGAAAATCGTACGCCTGGAGCAGCATGTACGAAAACTCGGTGTAGGAGATTCCGGCCTCCATTCGGGAGTTCACCGACTCCTTCTGGAGCATGTAGTTGACGGTGAAATGCTTGCCGACGTCGCGCATGAATTCAATGGCGCGAAGCTCGGTTAGCCACTCCGCGTTATCACGCATGGCAGCAGCATTCGAACCCTCGAAATCCAGGAATTTCTCCAGCTGTGCCCGAATGGCTTCCGTGTTGGCGCGCACAGTGGAAGCAGTGTGCAGCTGCCGTTCAGCGGTTTTGCCGCTGGGGTCGCCGATCAGTCCAGTGCCGCCCCCCACGAGGGCAATGGGACGATGGCCGGCCCGCTGCAGATGAACGAGCCCCATGATGGGGACCAGACTTCCAACGTGAAGACTGCTCGCAGTCGGATCGAAGCCCGCGTATGCGGTCACCGGTCCTTCCGCTAGTGCCTTGGGAAGTCCCTCGGTGTGCTGGAAGAGCATGCCCCGCCACCGAAGCTCATCGAGAATATCGAAGTTCACCTGCTTTGGCATAGCCGAGAAGATAACGCGCGTTAGCTTTCTCGTAGATGCCTGAGAGCAAATCCAAGAAAAAAGATTCCTTCCGGAAGCGCCATCCGACTCTTATTCGGGCCCTCATCCTGGGTGCAACCTTCACGGCTGCCCTGGCCTTCGGCATCCTGTACGCGTCGTGGGCACTCATCTGCCGTTCCGGTGGCTGTCCTTCCATAGAAGTACTCGACGAGTACACGCCCAAGCAGACATCCAAGCTCTATGCCGTGGACGGCCGTTTCATCGCGGAGCTCGGCCTGGAAAAGCGAACGCTGGTGAAGCTCAGCGAGATTCCGCTGACTGTGCAGAACGCTTTTGTGGTAACGGAGGACAAGCGGTTCTATTCACATTCCGGAATCGACTGGCGGCGCGTGTTTGGAGCGGCGTTCAAGGATCTCATTACGATGAGCTTCAGCGAAGGCTTTTCCACGATAACGATGCAGCTCGCGGGAAATGTCTTCCCGGAGAGCATCGATCGCCGGGAACGGCGCGGGATTGGTGCGCTCACAAGGAAGCTCAAGGAAGCGAAAGTCGCCCGCGCCATCGAAGCGCGCTACGACAAGAAGAAGATTCTCGAGCTTTACCTCAACCAGATATCGCTCGGCAACGGCGCATTCGGAGTCGAGACTGCATCACAGCGGTATTTCGGAAAGTCCATTCGTGACGTGAACATCTCTGAAGCTGCGCTGCTCGCCGGACTTCCGAAGGCACCGCAGCGTTACAACCCCCGGCGCAATCCCGACAGGGCGATGCTCCGGCGGAATACGATTCTCGGGCTCATGCGGGCGGAAGGCTACCTGAGCGAGGCCGATGCAAACCTCGCGCGGTCCTACCCGCTTCAGCTGGCCGGCAAGACAGAGTCTGGTGAAACCGCACCGTATTTCGTCGAGTGGATTCGGCAGCAGCTCGATGCCCAGTTTGGAAAGCAGCTTTACGAGCAGGGCCTCAAGGTCTATACCACGCTCGATCTGGACATGCAGACAGCTGCAGAGCGTGCGCTGGAAAAACAGATTCGCGCAATCGAGGCAGGACGGTGGGGAAAATATTCGCACGAGACCTTTGAGCATTATCAGGCACGCGTAGCGGGAGACACGGAGGCGGCGGCGAACTCGCCCTACCTTCAGGGTTCATTCGTAGCCCTGGACCCCAGAAGCGGCGCCGTTCGCGCCATGGTCGGCGGGCGCGATTTCTATGATTCCAAATTCAACCGGGCTGTTCAGGCTCTTCGTCAGCCCGGGTCGACATTCAAGCCGATTGTGTATGCCGCGGCAATTCAGAACGGCCGTCCTCCCTCATACATACTCGACGATTCACCTTTGAACCTGGAGCGGCCCGGATCGCCGACCTGGTCGCCAAAGAACTACGACGGCGCCTTCCTCGGCCAGATCCCGCTTCGCAAGTCCCTGTACGATTCGCGCAACCTCTCCACCATCCGCCTGGGAATGGAGTTGGGCGAGCAGACTGTAATCGGTGAGGCGCGCAATTTTGGAATCACCACGCCGATACCCGCCTATCCGTCGATTCATATCGGTGCCGCTGATGTCCTTCCGCTGGAGCTGATCTCGGCGTACTCGGTATTTGCCAACCTCGGTATTCGCGCGACACCCAACGCGATCGTGCGCGTAGAAAACGCACGCAAGGAAATTCTCTGGCAGCCCACCCCCACAAGGACTCAGGTTCTGTCCACGGAAGAGGCGTGGATCATGGTGGACATGATGAAGGACGTCATACGCCGCGGTACCGCGGCCGGATCTGTGTGGGGGGCAGGGTTTACGGTTCCTGCCGGCGGCAAGACGGGCACCACGAACGACGGTACGAATGTGTGGTTCGTTGGCTTTACCGCCGACCTCGTGGCCGGCGTTTGGATGGGGATGGATCGTCCCCAAAAGATTATCTCGAACGCGCAGGGCGGCAGGCTCGCTGCTCCGGCATGGACTTCGTTCATGCAGGAAGTGTATCGCCGCAAGCCGAAGCCGCCCGACTGGCCGCGTCCGTCCGGAATCATCACCAGGGACATCGACGTCTCGACGGGCCTGCTGCAGACGCCTTACTGCCCGCGCGAGCTGATTGGCGTGGAGTTCTTCATTCCGGGAACAGAACCGACCCGTGAATGCGACAAGCACTACTCGGGCTCCATTTACGGCACTCCGGACTACATGAATCCGGTCCCGCCGGTTGACACTTTCGCGCGCCCTGCTCAACCGGTGACGCGCAATCCCGCACAGGCTCCAAATAGAGTTGTGCCAGGAGCGGTCCCGGTTCCGTCGAGGGCGAAGGACACTGCGCGATTCCGTCCCAGCCCACGGCGGGATACATCCCGTGTGCTCGGCGGCGACAGTCTGACAACGCGATAGGTTCGTCGGGCAGGCCAACACCCACCTGGAGACGTGAGATGGTGAAACCAGCGAAGAACACCATTTGTATCTGGTACGATCACGACGCCGAAGCTGCCGCAAACTTTTACGCGCGGACATTTCCCGATACGGCTGTGGGAAGAGTATTCCGCGCCCCGGGAGATTACCCGTCGGGCAAGAAGGGTGACGTACTGACGGTAGAGTTTACCGTGCTCGGCGTCCCATGTGTTGGTCTCAACGGCGGTCCCACGTTCAAGCAGTCCGAGGCGTTTTCATTTCAGATCGCGACGAACGATCAGGAAGAGACCGATAGATACTGGAATGCAATCGTCGGAAATGGCGGTGTAGAAAGCGCCTGTGGCTGGTGCAAGGACAAGTGGGGAGTGTCCTGGCAGATCACGCCGGTGGCGCTGACCGAGGCGCTAGCCGATCCCGATCCAGCCGCAGCCAAGCGAGCATTCGACGCGATGCTGGAAATGCAGAAGATCGACATCGCCAGGATCGAGGCAGCGCGCAAGGGTTGAGCACAGCAGACGTGCAGTGATAGTACCCAAGTTATTCACGACCCTTAAATCGTATTCCCGCGCCGATTTCACAGGCGACCTCACGGCGGGGGTCATTGTGGGGATCGTGGCTTTGCCGCTGGCCATCGCCTTTGCGATAGCGAGCGGCGTCCCGCCTGGCCGTGGATTGTGGACCGCCGTAATCGCCGGATTCATCATCTCTGCGTTTGGCGGGTCGCGCGTGCAAATAGGCGGACCGACTGGCGCATTCGTTGTCATTGTCTACGGAATTGTGCAGCGCTACGGCTATGACGGGTTGGCTGTCGCAACATTTATGGCCGGCATATTCCTGGTTTTGATTGGCGTTGCCCGGCTAGGCGCCGTGATCAAGTTCGTGCCGCATCCGGTCATTGTGGGATTCACCAGCGGAATAGCAGTCATCATCTTCACGAGTGAAGTAAAAGATTTCCTCGGCCTGCGGATGGGCGAAGTACCCGCTGAATTTCTTCCCAAGTGGCAGGCCATTATCGCGAGCGCCCACTCATTGAACTGGTACGCGGTCGCAGTGGGTACGATCGCACTGACGATCCTGCTGCTTTGGCCCCGCTTTAGCCGCCGGATTCCTGCGCCTTTTGTCGCACTCATTGTGTCCACTGCCATTGCGCAGGCCTTTCACTGGCCGGTTGAGACAATAGGGAGTCGATTCGGCAGCATCAGCGCGGCGTTTCCGGTGCCGTCATTGCCGCAGGTCAGCTTCGCCGATGCGACTGCGCTAATCGGACCTGCGTTCACCATTGCGCTGCTCGCGGCGGTGGAGTCTCTGCTTTCGGCAGTAGTTTCCGATGGAATGATCGGCGGGCGCCACCGCTCCAACATGGAGTTGGTCGCTCAGGGTATGGCCAACATCGCATCCCCTTTATTTGGCGGAATTCCGGCTACCGGCGCCATCGCGCGCACAGCCACCAATGTTAAGAGTGGTGGGCGTACTCCCGTCGCCGGAATAATTCACTCACTCACGCTGCTGTTCATAACGCTCTTTTTCGGCAGGTGGGCCGGCTTGATTCCGATGGCGACGCTTGCCGCCATACTCGTGGTGGTGGCATACCATATGAGCGAATGGCGGACGTTCCTCGCCGAGCTGTCGGCGCCGAGGAGCGATGTGCTGGTGCTAGTCGCTACTTTTCTGCTGACAGTTCTGGTGGACCTGACAGTAGCGATCGAGGTTGGAATGATTGCTGCCGCGTTCCTCTTCATGCGACGCATGGCTCAAGTCACGAACGTAAGCGCCGTCACTCGCGAGCTCGACGACAACGGTGATGAGGACTCCACCGACCCGAATTCAGTGATGCGTCGGTCGATCCCACCAGGGGTAGAGGTCTTCGAGATCAATGGACCTTTCTTCTTTGGCGCCGCCGAAACCTTCAAGGAGACACTTGGACAGATTGCCGGCACGCCCAAGGTGCTGATTATTCGCCTCCGGAACGTGCCTTCCATCGATTCGACGGCCATGCACGCACTGAAATTTGTCGTGCACCGGACAAGGAAGGAGGGGACGGTGGTGCTTCTATCTGACGTCCATAGTCAACCTCTCGCGGCAATTAGTCGATCGGCTGTATTGGCTGAGATTGGCGATGAGAATGTGTTCGCCAACATCGATGACGCACTGAACCGGGCCCAGGCACTGCTCGCAATCGAGACCGCAGGCCAACAGGCATCCCCCAAGCGCGGGTGACTGCCTCGATGATCTGCTATTCCGCGCGCTGGATACTTCCTGTTACGGCCGCGCCAATTGCGAATGGCACTGTTGCCGTGGAAAACGGCAAAATCGTCTACGTTGGTCCCGCCTCTGACGCACCAGTTGGACAGGCGGTCGAGCTCGGCGATGCACTGATTCTTCCGGGGCTCGTGAATGCGCACACTCACCTCGAGCTCACAGTCATGCGCGGGTTTCTCGAGGATCTCAGTTTCGTTGACTGGATCGGCAAGCTGCGCCGCGGGCGGAACGAGGTCCTGACGGCCGAGAGCCTTCTCGATTCCGCGCGCATGGGAATCAATGAGGGCATCAGGGCGGGAGTGACCTGCTACGCCGACACCTGTTCAACCGGTATAGTGATGCAGGCGATGCGTGAGGCAGGTGTGCGCGGAATCATGTACCAGGAAGTCTTCGCTCCCGCACCGGAAGGCGCTGACGCCGCGCTTGCCGATCTCATCCAGCGAATTGAACATCTTCAGGGTCAGGTTACCGATCTGGTCGCCCTCGGAGTTTCTCCGCACGCGCCATACACGGTATCCGAAAAACTCTACTCCGGCGTTGCGGCGATGTCGCGAGCGCGCCGGCTTCCTCTGGCAATGCATATTGCCGAGAGCGCCGAGGAAGATGATCTGGTGCGCAATGGCACCGGCCCCTTTGCAGAACTGTGGAGGCGGCGTGGAATAGCAGTTCCCAAGAAAGGTGACAATCGGTCGCCAGTGGAGCTGTTGGCGCGCCATGACCTGCTGCGACCCGACTCACTCCTCATTCATACTATCCGCATTGACGCCGACGACCTCGACCTGATCTCGGATCACGACTGCGCAGTGGTGCACTGTCCAATCTCCAACGCGAAGCTGGGACACGGCATCGCCCCGCTCACTGAAATTCTTGCGCGCAACATTCGCGCGGGGCTGGGGTCCGATTCCATGGCAAGCAACAACAGGATGGATATTCTCGAGGAGGCTCGCATGGCCCTGCTCGTCCAGCGCGCGCGTGCGAAGACGCATGACGCGATAAGCGCCGGGCAGGTATTGAGGCTCGCCACAATCGGTGGGGCCAGCGCACTCGGGCTTGCTGATCGCATCGGATCACTCGAAGTCGGCAAGGACGCCGACATTGCAGCATTTCCGCTCACCCACGACAAGGCGCTTCCGGGCACCGACCCTGTTGCAACCGCCGTGTTTGCACTGGGAGGAACCGATGCCATCCTCACGGTTGTGAAGGGAAGGGAGCTGCTCGCCGGCGGGAAGATCACGGGCGAAGATCCAGGGCTCCGCAGCCGGTGCATGGAAACGGGACATGCCCTCTCGGAATGGGCCGCTTCGAACGGATTCTGACCTGACGCAGCGTCGCTTCTACCGGCTTATCTTTAAGCATGACTGAACCCCGCCACCGCATCTGGCGCGACGGACAATTCGTGAATTGGGAAGACGCGACGATTCACGTCATGAGCCACGTCGTGCACTATGGTTCCAGCGTATTCGAGGGCATAAGGTGCTACGCAACACCTGATGGCCCCGCGATTTTCCGGCTGCCTGAACACATGCGCCGCTTTGCCGATTCCTGCCGCATCTACAGGATGCCGCTGGAATATTCCGTCGATGAGCTTGTGCAGGCATGCGTGGACACGGTTGCTGAAAACAACCTCCCGCACTGCTACCTCCGTCCGCTCGGAATGCGCGGCGGCCAGCAGATGGGAATAGTCCCGTCGAATGCGCCGCTCGAGGTCTACATCATCCCGTGGACCTGGGGCCGGTATCTGGGCAAGGATGCACTTCAGGAAGGCGTGGATGTGTGCGTGTCCAGCTGGAGAAGGGCAGCGCCGGACACATTTCCAACGATGGCGAAGGCGGGAGGCAATTACCTGAACTCACAGCTCTCCGTAATGGAGGCGAAGCAGAACGGGTATGCAGAAGGAATCATGCTCGATTCGTTCGGGTTCATCTCCGAGGGAACCGGTGAGAATGTGTTCCTGGTTCAGAACGGAAAGCTGATAACCCCCACAGTTTCTTCCGGCATTCTTCATGGTATCACGCGCGATTCGATCGTCACCATCGCCCGCGATCTCGGAATCGAAGTCGTCGAAGGACAGCTTCCCCGCGAGATGCTGTACACATCGGACGAGGCGTTCTTCACCGGAACGGCAGTTGAAGTGACGCCAATAAGGTCGGTGGATCGGATCCCTGTCGGGAGTGGCAAGCCCGGTCCAATCACGCTTGCAATTCAGGAGCGCTACCTGGACATAACGTGTGGGAAAGCTCCCGATAAATGGGGCTGGCTCACGCAGGTACCCGTAAAAACCGCTGCGGCTGTGTAATACGTTATTGTATATTAGGACCACCTGAACAGTTCTTTCGGGAGGCGTGCGTTTGACCGTAGGATGTCTCGCACTGAACGCGTCGTTTGAGCCCCTCACCATGGTTCCCATGCGCAGGGCACTTCGGCTCGTCATCGATGGTAAGGCCGAGATCGTCGAGGCAGATTCAGACCGCCTCGTAAGATCCGAGCGCCTGACGCTTCCGCGTCCGGCTGTAATCCGGCTTACGCGTTTTATCCACGTCCCGCGCCGATTCCGCCGTCAGGTAACCAACACCTTCCTGTTCGCGCGTGACAGATACCGCTGCCAGTACTGCAACCGCGCACAGATCGAGCTCAAGCCGCGCGAGTCGCTCACGCGCGACCACCTCATCCCGCTCTCACGCGGTGGAAGCAACGACTGGACGAACGTGGTCACCGCCTGCAGCCCGTGCAACACACGCAAGGCGAACCGGCTGCCCAGTGAAATCGGCATGCATCCGCTCCACACGCCAATCGAGCCGCACTTCGTTCACCTCAGCTGGGCCGTGCGCCGCCTTACACCGGCGCAGAGTCATTACATCAAGCTGTTCTATGGCGACGAGACACTGCATCAGCTCGAGGAACTCGATCATCGTCCGATGATCGTCGCGGCCCAGGGATAGACCTCCCGGGCGGCTGTGTCTCACACGAAAGCCCTGGCAGCTACTGAGCGGTAAACCTTCCCGACCTCGCTTCATACCGCCGCTTGTCTCCGCCCATCAGGCGGACGAACAATGTCCCAAGTCCTCGCGATACCGCCGTACCCGGGTTCTTGTCTCCGCGTATCGCCGGCTTCAGTTCGCCGCGCAGCCAGCGCTCCACTTCATCCAGGTCGGTGAGCGAGAGGCTTTCCACCTCGAGTACGAGCGAATAGTAGCTGCGCTGTCCTCGCCTGGGCGGCGGCATCAGTGTTACGAATGGAGCTTCGGCAGCCAGCGCAGCTGAATTGAAGTCTGGGTAGTCGCCGAGTCGCGTCGCCCGGTCTCCAAATACCCGGTACACCTGATAGTTCTTGACCAGCGGGTCGAACCGAACCACTACATCCCACTCCACAGTGCGCTTCAGGTCGTCGAAGATCCTGCCAACGCTCCACTGCTCCAGTTTGTAATGCATTCGCGCAGGAAAGCCGTTGGAGACGAGACTGCGCACCTGTCCCGAGGCCAGAACCCCGTTAGATGAAACGATTGGCGACTTCCGTCCGCCTGCCTCATTGCCGGCATTGATACCCGCTTCGACCCGCGGCACCGTGATCTGCACCGACGGGTGATCCTGCGCCATCGCCGGCACGGCAAGAATCAGAAGCAGAGCAAATGGCGCGCTGCGCACGACCTAGAATCTCCTTCGAATTCGGAGGAGCAGGTTCGCCGGTTCCTTCGCAGCGGAGACTGCCTTCGCCACATAAACTGCCGCAGCTCCGACATCGAACCCTATTCCAATGTCTGACATGAATGTCGAGAGACTCGGAATGGAGGCAGATGGATACTGGACATTTCCCGAGCGTGGGCCCACCAGCCATCCGCGGCCGGCGTCCGCAAATACGACTATCGTTGGCCGCAGTACGAGCCTGCCTCGGTACCTGCCAAAGTTGACTGGCTCGAGCGCCCGCTCGCCAAGGCGCGTGCGGTACTCAAGCTGGACAAGTGCAATACGCTCACATTGTGCCGGATTGCCGGGCAGCACTGGAAGCTGACCGCACTGTGCCTTGTCGTCACCGGCGAGGCGCCTCCTGAAGTCGAATCCGGGAATTGTTCCCGTGCCCCCGACCGACAGTCGTCTCTGAAGTGGCAGCTCGTCACCGTGCAGCCAACCGCCAAGCACCACCCGCATGTTCACCTGGTCGCTCGGAGAAATGCGATTATAGCGGCGCACATCTGCGAAGAAACGGCCATAGTGCACATCGCTCGACGGCGTAAAGCGGACCCCGGACGAAGTCGGCCCGAAAGCGTCGAAGGCTCCGTGCCCATTTTCGTACTCTGCATTGATCAGCCACCCGTACAGCGGCGATGACGCATCGTTTCTCGTATCGACTACCGCGCTCAACAGGCCGAGATGAACGCGTCCGTCGTCGAACTGCGGGTTGGCGCGCCAGGGTTTGCCATTTTTGAGGATTGTGAACACATCCCGAACCTGGCGTGATGCCCACCGTTCGTCTCTCAGCTCGAACTGAAGGCGCGAGCGCGAACCCAGGGCGACTGAGCCCGCGAGGGATGCACCGTGCCTTCCGTAGTAATCGTTGTAATCGCGGTGCAGAAAGAATGCGCTCAGTCCGGCTTCAGGCTCGCTCAACTGCCAGGACTGCGTGCCGTCAACGACGTCGTAGCTCTGAAGGTCGATTCCAAGTTTTCGTTCCGGCCCGAACCGAAAGCCGGCAGATGCAAAGTGCCCGATGTTTGCGCTGTCCCAGCGAAAATTGTTTGCGCTGCGGAGTATCCCCATCGCCGACACGCGCACTGTGACCTTGTCGCCGCTGTCCCTGTAGATCGGTCCAAACAGAACGGGCAAACCCGTAACGCGGTTGTACCGCTTTCCGGATGTAATTCTCAATCCCGTTTCGTCAGTGGATCCGCTCCATAACGACCGGATGCTGACTCCGCTGTCCGGATAAGCCGTGGTATCGGGCGACTGGGCGTGCATCACCGAGCTCGTAGCCCAGAAGACCGCCAGCGCCCAGGGGGCAATTGTTCGACTATTCATGACTTCACCGGTTGGCCTGCGATCCCAAGACGTTTCATTCGGCGGTACAGGTTGCCTCGATCGGTTTGCAGGATTCTCGCAGCATCGGAGACATTTCCCTCAGCCGTCCTGAGCGCGCGCAGGATCAGCGACCGCTCAGTCGAATCCAGTGTATCGTTGAGCGGCAAAGCGTCACCGCTTTCAGGATCGCCTGCTCCGGGATCCAGTGGAGTACCCTCTCCCCCGAAGAGCATGTCGCGAATCGTGTGCGCACTGATGGTCGAACGCGTATGCAGGATTGCGAGCCGCTCCACGATGTTCGCCAGCTCCCGCACGTTTCCGGGCCATGCGTATCCGCACATTACATCCACTGCTTCCCTGGTCCACACCGGCGGGCGGTGCCCGGTACGCTTCCTGTACTGCTCCGAGAAGTGTGCGATGAGGGATGGAATATCCTCGGCTCGCTGTCTCAGCGGGGGCAGTGCGATTGGGAGGACCGCCAGCCTGAAGTACAGGTCCTCACGGAAATCACCGCTCTTTACGGCCGCCTGCAGATCGTGGTTGGTCGCAGCAATCACTCGTACATCTACCTTGAGTGTCTTGTTCCCGCCGACGCGCTGGATCTCGCGCGCCTCGATCGCGCGCAGCAGTTTCGCCTGTGCTTCGGCGCTCAGGTCGCCAATCTCATCGAGAAAAAGTGTGCCTGTGTGTGCCAGCTCGAACCTCCCGACCCTGGCCTGTGTCGCGCCGGTAAATGCGCCGCGCTCATGCCCGAACATTTCACTCTCCACGAGGTCTCGGGGAATCGCGGCGCAGTTCACCCGCACGAATGGCCTGTCGCGCCGCGGGCTGCCATCGTGTATGGCGCTGGCAACAAGCTCCTTTCCCGTGCCCGACTCGCCGGTAATGAGCACTCTCGAGTCCGTCGGTGCAACGCGGGCGATCCGCGCGCGCACCTCCTGCATTGCCGGGCTCTCGCCCACCATCTGCCCGACAAGGCCCAGTTCCTCCCGCAGCTCGCGCGCGACCCGGCGTGTTCGCTGCAGCTCCACCGCGGACCCGACAGCAAGCAGAACTCCCTCGGGCGTGAGCGGCTTCTCCAGAAAATTGAACGCGCCAAGCTTGGTTGCCTTTACTGCGTCGCTGAGTCCGGCCCGTCCGCTCATCATTATCACAGGCATGTCCGGGAACTTTTCCCTGATCTTTTTCAGGGCGCTCATGCCGTCCATTTCACCGGGCATCATGAGATCGAGGAGCGCGACGTCCACATCACCACGCGTTGCCTGAGCCACTGCGTCCGCCCCGGTCGCGGCGTCGCAGACGTCGTAGCCTTCGGCACCCAGGAGCGCCCCGACCATTCGCCTGATGTTGGGTTCGTCGTCGGCGATGAGGACTGTGGGCATCTAATTCAGGCGGCGTCGCCGGATCGATCGCTCGATCCCGGAAGTGCAGCCGGCCGTGCGCTCTCCGACAGAAGTTTTGTGGTGAACCGCTGACCCTCGGAGATACGCTCCACTTCCACGGCAATCGCATCGATGGCCTGCTCCATCCGTTCCAGCCGTGTCACGACTTCCGCCGGAATGGCCGGGACTTTGGATTGATTGTCGAGCCTGCGCACATAACCACGCGCGAGGGGAATTCCAAGCGCAAGAATGATCGTCATCACGAACGCGCCGAGCGGAACGACTATTCCCGGATCCATCCTAGACTCCCTGCGTAATTGGTAACGTCACTGTAATCTCGGTTCCTTTTCCGACTTCGCTCCGGGTGTCTATCGTTCCTCCATGCGCAAGGATTGTCTGCCTTGCGATGGGAAGGCCGAGCCCGGTGCCGCCGGCTTTGTGTGTCACGTAGGGATCCCAGATTCTTGCAATTTCCTTTTCTGAAATTCCGCACCCGTTGTCCTTTACCGCAATTGCGATCGCGCGCCGATCACCGAGTGTCGCCTCCTTTACGGAAACTGCGACCTTCCCGTTTCCGTTGCAGGCATCCACCGCGTTCAGCAGAAGGTTCGCGAGTGCCGCGGAAAGGGCATCGTGATATCCGCTGATAGGCTGGAGGTTGGGCTGGATATCCAGCTCGAGCTGGATCTTATCCGGAATCGAGGATTGGGCTGCGTACCGCGCCATCTCACCGACATCGATGCTGGAACGGGTCCCTTCGGGAAGCCTTCCGAATTCGGAGAAGCTGCGCGCCAGCCTTTCAAGCCGGCGCGATTCGGTTTCCAGGACGTCGATATTCTCCTGAAGTTCCGGCGACACCTCCCTGCGAAGCCGGTCGAGCGCAAAACGAATCGGCGTCAACGGATTCTTGAGTTCATGCGCGACTGTTCTGGCAGTCTCCCGGAATGCCCGCAGCCGCTCCGCTTCTACCGCGCGCTGCCGGCCGAGCTCGAGGCCGCGGGCCATGCTTCGCATCCTGGATCTCAGCGTCTCGAATTCCGGGGCACCGCGTTTCGGCGCGCTCGCAGCCGGGTCGGGTAATGGTTCTCCCTGTTCGATTAGCTCCGTCCAGTGGACAAGCTCATCGAGAGGGCGGCTGAGCTGCCGGCTAAGGTGCCCCGCAACCCGGGAGACTACGATACTAAGGAAGACGAGCGCCACGAACCCCGCGAGCAACACCACCCTGATGGTCCGTGATGCGAGGAAGCTGTAACGCTGGGACTGTTCCACCGAGCTCCTGAGTTCGCGCTCATGCGCGGCGAGCACGTTCCGCTCGTTTGCGGTAAGGGGACCCTTGCGAAGTTCGGTGATGGCGGCCTGCCCACTGGCGGCCGTCCGCTCCCATGCCGCCTTTCCACTGACAAACGGAAGTGCCGTATTGAGCGTTGCGGTCCACATCAGGGTCAGCACGAGCGCAGGCACTATCGCGAGCAGCGACAGGATGGCAATGAGCCGAGTGCGGAACCGCAGTTGCTTCATGGGTTAAGTATGCTAAATTACAGGGGTTAGGCGCGACTTCGAGGATTCTTAAGCATTGGTCCTCCCGGAAGAAAAGCTTCCCGGAGATCCAGAAAGATCAACTGCTGAAGGACCTGAAGACGCACCACCGCGAAACTAGTTCGCGGGCACCTGGTCCGCAGCCGGCGCACTTAAGCGCCTCAGGCGTGCAACCGCCACATTTCCAAACGTACAAATGACACCACGTCCCTCCCGGGCCGCGCATCCAAACTCGCGTCGCCCAATCGCCCCGGTCCATCGTGGACCTCAGGCGGTCTCAAGTGCTCCAGGTGGTCCCATCCACCATGCCCCAAATGCCTGCCTTCTCATTGATTTCGACAACGTTACCATGGGAATTCGGTCCGACCTCCAGACCGAACTGCGAAATCTCCTCTCCTCCGACATCGTAAAGGGCAAAGTTGCCGTTCAGCGTGCATACGCCGACTGGCGCCGCTACCCCCAATATGTCGTTCCGCTCACCGAATCCTCGATCGACCTGATCTTCTCGCCCGCCTACGGCTCGGCCAAGAAGAACGCGACCGACATTCGGCTTGCCATTGACGCGATGGAGCTGGTGTTCGTGCGCCCCGAAATCGGAACCTTCATCCTGCTGTCGGGGGATTCGGATTTTTCGAGTCTCGTCATCAAGCTGAAGGAATACGGCAAGTATGTCATCGGAGTTGGCATCCGCGAGTCGTCCAGTGACCTGCTCGTCCAGAACTGCGACGAATACTACAGCTACAACGCGCTTGCCGGCCTCGTGAAGTTCGGCGAGGAAGAAGTCGAGAAGTGGGACCCGTGGAAGCTCGTAACCGAAGCCATTGGCCGTATGACCAAGAACGGCGACGTAATGCGCGCCGACCGCCTCAAGCAGGTCATGCAGACCATTGACAGCTCGTTCGATGAAAAGAATCTGGGCATGGCTAAGTTCTCCCGCTTTGTGCAGGAAGCTGCCCAAAAGGGATTGATCTCGCTCACGCGCCTGCAGAATGGACAGATGGAAGTCGGACCGCCGGGCGCAGCCGGACTGGTAGCCGACCTCCCGAAGGCAGTCGAGCTGTCAGCATCACCGGCAGCAGCAACGCCCGTGGATGATGTAAAACGCCCCAGCCGCGGCGGCCGCGGCGGACGTGGCCGCGATCGCGGCAGACCACGCCGTGATGAAGTACCCGCAGCAGCAGCTTCATCTGCTCCGGCAGCCGATGCTGAGGTCGAAGCGCCAGTTTCTGTTCCGGCAGTTCCGGCAGTTGCTGCCTCCAATGGAATTGGATCCAGTGGCATCCGGCTCACGCGCGACGAAGCGTTTCAGCTGGTTCGAAGTGCTGTCGCGTCGCTGGTGAGCGGCACCGCTTCCGTGCCAGCCGCCAAAGTGCGCGCCGCAGCCCGTGATATTCTTGGTCGCGACAGTGAGAGCCTGAGCGAGCGCAACTTCACGCGTATTCTTCAGGACGCACATGACGCAGATGTAGTGGATCTGCGCAAGCGCGGTGGCGACTTCGAAGTTGCCGGTTCGGCAACAGCTGCTCCAGTTGCACAGCAGCTGGCTGACACGACACCAGCGCCATCGAAACCGGCTGGTCCTGCAGTTCACCAAAAGACGATGGGCAATCGCGTTGTACGCGGACGCAACCCGTTCGGATCGAAGACTCCTACCGGCGTGCCTGCGAACCTGCTCAGCGTCGGTGTTGTAGGAGCGGCGAAGCCGGCAGTCTCGGCGGCGTCAGCGACCGAGCTTCCGAACGTTTCGGACAATCCGGTTGTTCAGGATTCGCCCGCATCTGAAGCAGCGCCCGCAGCAGCACCCAAGCGTCCGGCTCGTCCCGCACGCGGCGCAAGGAAGCCAAAGGCGGCGGCAGCGGCCGCAGGTGACGCGCCGAAGCCGGTTCGTGCTCGGACCAAGCGTGCTCCGCGTGCTCGCGCAGCCGCAGCCTCAACTCCTCCCAGCGAGGAGTGAAAACGAAAGCGGGAGCGATCCTTCCCGCCTCGTTTTACAACCGTGAAACAGAGCTTGTAGCTCGTGATCTGCTGGGCGCCGTTCTTCAGTGCAAGACCGAAGACGGCGTCGCCAGTGGGATCATCGTTGAAACGGAAGCGTATGTCGGCGAACATGACGAAGCCTGTCATGCATTCGCCGGCCGTACGCGCCGCACGGCCCCCCTGTATGGCAAACCCGGACTGTCATACGTGTACTTCATTTACGGGATGTACTGGTGCTTCAATGCAGTCACCCGTGAAGAAGGCCTGCCGAGCGCAGTGCTGGTTCGCGCG
>JAKFCC010000136.1:0-5485 GCA_036676795.1 Gemmatimonadota bacterium | reverse complement strand
AATAAAGGATCAAAAGTTGCGGGTCTTTCTTTAACAAAGCCCCGCTATTGGGACGGTAGCTGGCGGTTGCGAATGGCTGGAAACGCCCCAATCCAGCAATTCGTGACAGGCAGAAAGCGGCCAGGAGCGGACATTCATCAACGCCAGCTTTTGGACAAAGCTCTCACTGGCCAGGTGATCTAGCTAACAAGAAGTGGATCGCCATCTACGCGATACGTTGCCGGCGTCAGCAGTTCGAACTTAATGCCATCCGCCTCTAGGTCACTCCCAGCCTTGAGGAGCTCCCCATTGAGCCGCTTGCTTTCCTCCATGACAGCAAGGATCGCTCGGTCGGGCCTGAGGCGCTTTGCAAGACGGACAAAGTCCTCTACATGCACGCCCCGCAGGCTGCGCCATGCTGACTTCACCTCACAGAGAATTGACTCGCCATCGACGATGACGAGTAGGTCCGCTTCAGAATCGGGATTGTCGTAGTCTTGTAAGGAGCCAAACGATGTCGGTCCCAAATACATAAACGACCGATGAGCACGATCGCGCAGCGCTGACAGAACCCAGACCAGTGACAGCACGCTATGAGAGCGAAGGCTTTCAATAAGGAATTCGTTCGGCCGAAAGTACCAGGGAATTCCGACAGGCAGATTCGTTTCGGTCCGGCAGACATCACAGGCAAGAGACGATCTGAGGGCCTGAAAGTCCGTCCAGTTGCGATGCTGACAGGCCACACAGGTCCAGGGATAACCCTGAAAGAGCATTCTGGCTGTCCTCATTTCAGCGAGACAGTCATCAATGGCTCGCTGCTCCCTGGCATTCCACTCTCTGCGCTCCTCTTCGGTGCCAGTCACCTCATCGGGCCGCTCTGCCCAGTACCACTCTCTGTAAGCATTCCAGCGCTCTCGCAGATGGTCGAGCGCAACATGCATCTTCGGAGCCTTGACTGACTGCGCCGCCTTGACGATCAGCGCCGCAAGAGCTGTGCGCTCACTCTCAAGTTGAAGATCGAACACTGGTCTTCCACGCGCACGCTTCGCGATAGAGTTCGCGGTGGCCAGAACATCGGCATCCGCAAGATTTGGCGATCCGCCCAAGGCTGCGAACACCTCTTGCAAGAAGGGATGCAAAAGGAGGCTCTTGGCCCTCGAGAGACCGCCGGCCATCCCGAGGACACCAATGAGATGAGGGCTTTCACTTGAGGGATGCATCCATCCAGCTTTCGCCGGAGGCCACGGCGGATCACCTGGACCTACATTCCAGATCGCGGAATCCCTGCAAAGCGCATGCTGCATAGCCTCGTCGACGCTCGGGACCCTGACCGACTCAAGCGCACGGTTGACACCAGCAAATACGGCCAGGTTACCGTGCCTAACCGTGCGGCACATTTGAGGCAGGCTCTGCCCGAAGCCGCGCGTTACGAATTTGGTCTCAAAGGCGCCTGCCATGCGCCACCGCTTCGGCAGCATCCATACGTTGTTCTGTGCGAATCTGGGTTTGTCCCGCTCATACTCGAAGCTCAGATCGAGCGCCCAGAATCCGAGGGTGAACGATTGACCTGGTGGAGCATCATTCAGATGTTCCGGCTCAATCGCTGGCGGGCGAGCAATGGGCGGTTTCCACCGAAAGCCATGCCATGCAGCCCCCCTAAGTTGTCCCTCCATGGCTTGAGCCTGTTCACGTGCATGGTGCAGCGAATCCTGGCTAGGGATGACGTGTCCGCCCGACACGACTTCTACCGTTCCACTGGCGCTCCACACTTTTGCGCCGCGAAGCATACTGAGCACTTCGGCGAGTTCATCTGCACTATGTGACGCCGAGCGAACATGAAGCTGCGACTGTCCTCCAGCCCCACTATTGACGTGATTACGCGAATTAAGCAATTGGACGAGTTGGCTAACCAGGTCCTCGTCCTTCAACTGGTCAATCGTCAGCCGGAAGCAGCACAGATCGCTGTCGAGCCACGCGGGTATGAGCAACCTCGCATTCCAGAACAGAAGCCTGTCTTCGAATGACTCACCGATTACTAGGTTGAACGCACTGCTCCACCGACTGTCCCGTATCTCAAGACGCGGCGCATACAAGGACGACAGCAAACTGATGCCCGTTGCCCGCCTGCACACAAACTCGGCAAGGGCCATCCCTTCGGATGCGACGCGATCAAGGTCGCGAGGCACTCCGTACTTGAGCTCTTGATAATACTCTTCGGAGACAACCGTCAGTAAGCTAGCCGTTGACCGCGCATCATTTGGGTATATGCCCGCGGCCGCGCTCGTATGGTAGGTGCCAAGGTTGTCGGTCAGGAACCGGGTAGGCCTTTCCGTGTGCCAACTGTCGATAACCTTGATCTTTGCCCCATCGGGCAATGGGCTGTGGCGACCTAGACGAAACACGGTCGACAGTGAGGAGAGCGCGGCAAAGTGATACTGCGGCCGGAATTCGGACAGGTCCAGTCTCGGTTTGTCCCCCAGCCGATGAAGGATGTAGTCAGACGGGCCGAGGCGTCCGTGAATATCAAGAACCGCATCTCCGGCCAACTCGACATAGGAGTAGACGATGTCTGGATCGAAGGTCTCCAACCATGGCCAGTAGTCGGCGACAATCCGGCCGTCTGCACACGGGACGATAAGACTGAATCGACCACCCCATCGCGAGTAGCAATCAGCGAATATGCCGTCGAGAATGAGATCTGCGTGTTCGCCAAGTTCGACGAGAAACGCCACCCGTATGGGCCGGGTCTTCTCCCACCCCGCCAGCTCTGTGACTACTTCATCCGACATACATGTGCCCCTGAAATTCGACGAAGACCTTCCTGACTTCTTACAGCTTGCCGAACTCTGCGAATGCGGCCTACAGCTCCTTGAATAGCGAAGTTGCAGCAGCGGCGACAGCTTCTCCTGAACTAGCCCATAAACACCATGCCTGCGTATTAGGCAAGCACGAAGTTCACAAAGGCTTACTTGTCCGATAAATCAGATACCGCCGTAATCTTCACGCAGATTCAGCCGAGAGGGTGATGGCTTTGAGTCGACTCCGGTCATTCGCGACCGGCAGTTTTCGACCCTTATGGAAAGCTTTCCATAAGGGTCGACTTCGGCCTGTCACGACCGGCGCCAGCCGACCCATTGCGGTCAGTCGCAGAAGTTGGTGGGCAAGAAAGCGTTTTCCACCAATGGTAATCCAGGCTACCTCGCTACCAATAGGTTAAGGAGAGTCCATATACCGCTTGCTATACACTATGTGCGCCCCTCGGCTGCTAGCGTTAGGGCCAATACTTGGCCGCTGATATTCCACACAATTGGGGCGATGCCGCCGACTTCTGCAGTTGGGTATTGCTGAAGGATGCGTTTGTAGTCTTTCCCCAGAGTACGACCAAGAGCTTTAACTTTGTCAGCACTTATTTTGTGCCCAAATTTATGAGCACAATCGTTCCGTATGCTGTTTAGCTTTGCGATCGCGTTAATAAGCTGATCATCAAAATCACCGAAGGCTCGCACCAATTTTAGTTTGTTCGAAAACGACAATCCTTGGCGACCAAGCAGGTCTGCATCATTTTGAATTTTTGTCCGAATATAACGATCCAGAAGGTGCTCCACATACAAGTGCGAGATCAATACACCGTAGACGGAATTAGTCGCCTTAGCTATCTCTGCTTCAAAAACAGCAATCTCTTTATTTAGAAGTTCGTTGGGAGTCGTCATGGCTTTAGTGCATAACGTTCGATGTAAGGGCCGGCTTTCGCCCTGGCGCAAGACGTCCCCTTGACGGAGAGGTTAGCCGCCATGTTTGCCTGGGCAAGCGCGATGAAGTCGAAAAACTGCTTGAAGAGCCAGGTCACGTCTTCTCGAAGTTCGGACCATAGTTGATCAGAAACCTCCAAGTCGGCGGGAGTCTTGGGATGCATGAGCAGGTGACGCTTTTCGAGCACACGTTGTGCGTGCGGCCACTCACGACCACCAAAGTTGGGAGCTGGCTGTAACTCGAATAGCTTGAAAGCAACGCGAAGCGTGAGCTTGATTCGCTCGTTCGCATCGAAGCTTCGATCTGACTGGAGAACTTCAGCTTCCTTCGCGCCGAGTTCGGGTGCGATGCAGTGGAAACTTACTCTGCACATTTCGCGGAGACAGTGGGCGTAGCCCTCTATAAGCGCGGCACTAGCCCGAATGAAGTTGCGACGCCAATGCTGTGATTGAGACTCCACCTTCAGGAGTTCTTCCACATCGCTTTGGAGAACTTCCGACAACTCAAGATAGTTATCGAAGGCGGCGTCCATTTGCTCCTGGGTTGACATGAAGTTGTTCATGGCGGCTGAACGCATTGTTGGACGTCGACTACATTTCATACGAAAACCGAATCCCATTGCTTTCAGGGCAACGAGCGATAAGTGTAGTAATCTCGCTCATGGCGTCCTCAGAAATTTCGCCGATTTCGGCTAGCTCCGCCAGGACGGTCCCTAGCGAGCTTAACCTATCATCGAAAGGTCCGGATCCATGAACTAGACCAGCCGAACCAAAATTACTCCCATGGAGCTCCATCTCCTCTCGTTTCAAGGCTTCCAACTCTGGATCAGCATGTGTTTGGCAACGAAGATTCTTGACATTGATGGTGCCGGAGCGACGGATGAGTGCTAGCAATAACAGCTGGCGGTACGTGAGCCGTTCAAATGTCTTGATAAGAAGCGAAGCTACGCTGGCCGATACATTGGAGAACGCTAAGTTGCCGTAGAAGCGTCCCAAGTGATGGAGCTTTCTTTCTTCATACTCATCACGGGCCTTCAGCAGTACTCCCTCCAAGAGCTGCGCTCCGTCTGACTGTAGTCCTCCGCCTGGAGTAAAGAAATCTGAGCGGGGAGAATCACCGTTACTGACCCTTTCTGCTATTCGCGCCACTGCGATTGCGGCTACTGACCCTACACGCGCTTTCTCTCTAGCCGACATTGCCTTGTCAGCTATCTGCGCCAGAGACTTTGCAACGAGAACGCCGAGCGCTCCCGCCCCGGCTGCACCAACTGGTCCCGCGGCAAGAAAGCCGACTGCGCCGCCAATGGCTGCACCCGCGATTTCGGAGCCGCTCTGCACAAGGGCTCGAGCTTTCTCCTCCGATTTATCGTTTGTCATCGCTCTACCTGAGACGTCCAACGAATAGCGTTTATCTGCCGCCCCCACCAAGCCAGCGTAGCTCACGATGCGCAGGGCGGTAGATAAGATTCCTCGTTCTCACGTCTACCCCTGACTACGCCGGGCATTGTGACAGTCGGGTGAACCGCTGAAGGAGGTTATACACCATGGACGGAAAAGCCATTCTGCTCGATCAATTTCGGCATCAGACCAAGCTTAGCTACTCATTTGCCATCGCTCCGTCCGCCGGCAGCTTTTGGCCGATTCTGTTGAAAAAGTAGCTCCCCTGCCTGGCCTGCGGCAAAATCGCTTCATTGGCCGGAGGGGGATCACCAGCATGATGGGACAGTTATCGAGTGGGCAGGAGCGACTGTTTTACT
>JAKFCC010000135.1:0-1942 GCA_036676795.1 Gemmatimonadota bacterium | reverse complement strand
TTTGATGCAAAAGAACCGTCCCAGCCTGGCGGTGCAACCGGCCCGCTGGCGTAAGTGGAAGTGGCGAATAGCAGTAGTAGTGACGCGAGAATCTTCATAGCGCTAACACCTGAATTAAGCCGAGCCGCGAAGCGGCTTCGGCTTGAATGAATTGTTAGGCCGCAACCAGCGACTGCAACGCCGGAGCTGCCATGGTTGGAAGGAACTCTATGACTTGGTAGCTGGCCACGCCATGGACGTGGAATGGATCTTGGGCAAGAACTGTCTCCAACTCTTGGATTGACGCCGCATTGGCCAGAATAACCCCGCCATCTCGGGGCTCTTTGCGTCCGGAAAGCAGAAAGGTTCCCGTCTGATACATGCGTTGCAAGAACTCGCGATGCGCCGGAACCAGTGCGTCCACTGCCGCCAACGGCTGGGTGTAGGTCAACAGGACAACAAACATTCGGAATTCTCTCTTGCGGCCTAACACCTGAATGAAGCCGAGCCGCGAAGCGGCTTCGGCTTGAATGAACTGTTAGGCCTATGCCGACTATCCATCAATCGCCATCCGGGTGATCTCGGACTGACCTGAGGGACTGACGATAACGGCCCACAGTAGATTGCGCGACTCGTCCGTTAGCTCGACCAAGTATTTGCCATCGCCGTGTTCTGTGACCCGCAGTGCTGAACGTAGTGCCTCGCCACGCAGCGAGGGGCCATCCCCGAACTCCGTCAAACGCTCATAGGCAATCTGACGCGCCTCGGTGGGTGACACGCTGTTACAACCGCAGAGGATCGCAAGCAGTACGAACAGCAGAGCGTTCTTCATAGGCCTAACACCTGAGTTAAGCCGAGACGCGTAGTGGAGGCAACTGTGGCACGCTTTTCAGTGCCACAGTTGCCGGAACGAAGCGGCTTCGGCTTGAACGAATTGTTAGGCCCATGCTACCGCTTGTGGCGGGACGGAGGAGGAGGTGGCGGTGGCGGTGGCGGGACGTCGATGCCGGAGGTGCGAGCGGTGTAGACCTCGTCTCGGAACGTCGAGGGGAGGGGTATCCCCTTGAGATAGTTGGCCACGTGCCACTGAAGTTTCTGTTCCTCACGGGGGGGCGGGTAGTTCTGTGAGTAATCCTGACTCACGTCCATGATCGAACGATCGCCGCGGACCAATTGAAGTATGGGGCCATGCTGGGTTGTGGCTGCCACGTAATAGTGCCCCACTTCTAGCTTCAGGCCATAGCACCACGGCGAGGAGTAGGCGAGTTGGCGAAACGCTCCGCTGTTGCCCTTCAGGCTTCGGATAATTTCGATGGTTCCAGATATCTTGCGTGATCCAGGAGAGTAGTCCGCGAGCCTCAATGACGTGAGGCGAAACACGAACACGTTCCTAGCCCTCGCGAGCTCTTGGCGAAACGGAGGGGTTTCAGGCGTCATGCATGCCGAGGCGCCGCCGGGTAGAGCTGCCAAGATTGCAAGAGCAAGAGCGCGGAGGAGTCTGGTCATGGGCCTAACACCTGAATTAAGCCGAGACGCGAAGCGGCTTCGGCTTGAATGAATTGTTAGGCATCAGCCACTCCGCTGGAGTAGTGATGGTGTGGCTGCGATGCCGAAGTAAATGATTGCACGAACTTTGGCGCAGAGTGTTCCGGTTTAGACGGGCGGAAGAAGCCCTGCTGCACAGCCCAATCAAGCGCGGATATATCGAGCGGGTACTGAGTGAGAGTACCGCTCAAGCCACGTTGCCGAATCCACCCATCAGCTAGCTCTCGAGTGGAGAACACAGCGGACGGGAATTGCGCATTTGAGCCATTGAAGATCCAGACATGTGTCATCTGATGCCTAACACCTGAATTAAGTCGAGCCGCGAAGCGGCTTCGGCTTGAATGAATTGTTAGGCAGCGGCTCGAGATGCTGCCGCCGCCTAGATCGTTCGATCAGTTCTGCCACGCGATACTAGCCG
>JAKFCC010000134.1:0-1539 GCA_036676795.1 Gemmatimonadota bacterium | reverse complement strand
AACCAGAGCGGTCCTCCGCACCCGACAGTCATGCGGCTTTTTTTCGTCTGCGGTTTCTCTACGCCTGCGAGAAAATCCCCGTTATGTCGGGAGTGGGCGAATACAAGACCCGAAAGGGGAATATGTCCGGCCCGTCTCTGGTGGGTTTCTTAGCTCCCGACACCCATAACGAATGCCCTAAGAAAGCAGCCAGAGGTAAAGGAAATGCCTGAATACCCATCCTTCATGATGAAGGTGAACTGTCTTACCCATGCATCAATTCTCGTGCTTCCGCCTCAGGAGGTACGCCATGTCTGAACCACTCATACCAACCCTTTTCACCCGTCACAACATCTACCTTCACGCCCTTCTCGTGGAGAACCAGGCCTGGTTCTGCGCTCATGACCTGGGGCGTTTGATGGGCAAGTACCTCGATGAACGCATGTCACGCAAGCTTGATGCTGATCAGCGGCAGATGATGTTTGTCTACGCCCACGGAGTTGCAGAAGAACGCTTGATGGTGAGTGAATCAGGTGTTTATGCGTTGCTGGTTTATCACTACTGCCCAGAGTATCGATTGCTGCGCGAGTGGCTGACGCATCAGGTGGTGCCTGCGCTGCGTGATGCTCGACTATCACGAGCGGTCGAGCGTCCGACGTTGAGTGTTCTGGATTGGCCTAAGATGTCGCTCAGCATGCTGCACTGGCAGGATGAGCCCTGGATTCGGTTGCGGGATATGCCTTGTGTGTTGGCTGATGGTCCGTTCAATCGGCGTGAGTCCTGGTGGCGGAAGGCTTCCCGGATGTTGCGCGGGTTCTGATGTTGTTCATTGCGGCATAGAAAATCCGCTGTTTGAGGTTCAGACAGCGGATTTTGTTATGTGGCATCTTCACTAGCACTTCCGGCCTGAGCTGCTGCGTTTACCGGTTTTGGGGCCGCTTCGCGACCCAACGGGGGCAAGCCCCCTCGCCACAGGTCGGTGGTCTACTTGGTGACTATGGTGAGTTTGAGAATCGCGGGCAAGCCCGCTCCCACAGGTTTGGTGTGTTGCCATCGATTTGGGGTGTGTTGAAAACAGTCAGTGCAACCCGCCTCGCCTCCCGCTATTAATACCCTTCCCCACTCAAGGACCCGAGCCCCGCCATGAAATTCGACCTCGCCTACTGCCTCAGCCTCGACGACAAGCTGTCGATCTATGACGTGCGCGATTTGAATTTCGACGAAACCATGGATTTCGACTCCGCCAAGGAGCATTTCCAGTGCCCCAACGATGCCTGCCGTTTGGCGTTCGATGCGGCCAACGTGTTGGGGACGTTCAACGCCAAGAATGTGAATTACGTGCGCACGCCGCACTTCAAGAACATTCCCAGCACGCGGCATGTCGAGGGTTGTCCTTATGTCAGTCTGAAGACGCCGGCGTCGGGCCTGGAGGCGGATGGTGCGGAATCGGATGACAGTCGGGAGGAGCATTTCCCGTCGGAGTTGTTGCTGACTCGGCGTGAGTATGTGCGTAAGCCGTCGAACCCAACCGTGGCGGCGGATGTCATGCGGGATGACCCA
>JAKFCC010000133.1:0-30913 GCA_036676795.1 Gemmatimonadota bacterium | reverse complement strand
CGAGTCACGGTGCTCGGTTTTTCGCAGGGTGCGGCGACTGTGAGTCGCTGGGTAGCCCGGTCAGCGCCCCCTTTGTTCCGGCTCGTGCTGTGGGGAGGGTTGTTGCCCCCTGAGTATAAGGACAGAGTCGATCTGGGAGGGCTACTGGGCCAGCCGCTCTATTTCGTATCTGGCACGCGGGATCGGTATTTCAAGCCAGAGTTGGTTGCCGCGGAATTTCACCGGATCGAGGCGCTCGGGATTTCGGCGTCTCTCGTCGAGTTCGAGGGGGGACATCTGATCGATCAGGAGACTTTGCAAAGTCTCGCAAGCTGACGATATCAGTAGTTAACCTCGCGAAACGCAGGGTAAGTCGCAGTTGTAACAGCAAACACAAGGTTCGGATGAGTGATCCGCGGGGTTGTTACGCTTCCGGATTCTCATATAACGGCCGTGTCACGCAGGGGGTTATTTTACTCCCGAAGATAGTGACCAGGTGCTCCACCCCTGCCACCGCCACGATGCTCACACGCTGAGGAAGGTACAATGAAGAGGCTTCAGATCGTCCGCAAAGGTTTTACGCTGGTTGAAATTCTAGTCACGGTTATCGTGATCGGGGTTTTGGCGGCGGTTGTTATTCCGGCCATCACCCAGCAGTCAACGGCAGGCGATGCGGCCCGTCTCGTTGAAGACCTCAACCGCGTTGGCGGCGGTATCGAACGCTTCAGCGTCGAAGTGCGCCCGAAGTTCCCTGGAGACGTTGAAGATCTCGTGAACGTTCTGTCCAGCACCGTGGATATGAGTCTCGATGGCGTTCTCTTCAACTCGAACGACGTATCGCGTTGGAATGGACCCTACATCGAGAAGACTTCGCCATTGCTGGGCGCCGCGACTTCCAGCACCGTCTGGACTGCTACGGCCTACTCGGCGAACATCTATCAGGGACTCCTGATCTGTAACGATGCAGGCCCGACAGCAACGCAGACCGCAGGTGAAGCACAGGGTTGCGTAACCGGCACCACCGGCTACGTCTCGATCAAGGTGGGCCCACTTACGGTCGCGCAGTTCGAAGCGGTCAACAAGATCATTGACGGCACAGAAGTGTCAGGATCGAGCACCAGCTACGCGAACGGAAAGTTCCGGTTCAACGGAACGGACGGATTCTACTTCGTAGCGCCGTACCGCGCTCCGTAAACACAGCGTTTCATTTGAGTTTTGGAGTGGCCACCCGATATTGGGTGGCCACTTTTACATTCACCGGTTCGAATGCCTAACAATTCCCGTGCGCTGACGGCAGCCCGTTGGCTGCTCATGTCGACAGTTCTCGTTCCGGTGCTCATGTCGACCGGCTTCTTCTTTCCGTACATAACCCTGCGAACGGTATTCTTCCGGACCGTTGTTGACCTGGTAGCCGGGATCTTCATCTATCTGATTGCGACCCGTGAGCATGGGTCGCGGTCGCGCAGGGATCTCTTTCTGTGGTCGTTCGTGGCTTTCACTGTTGCGAGCGGTATCGCGGCAGCGGTGAGCTCCGCGCGCAACCGCGCGATGTTCGGGGATTTCGAGAGAATGGGCGGCGTCTGGGCGCTTCTGCATTTCCTCATGTATTACGCGATGCTGCGGGTGTTCTTCGGCGAGCGTGAGTGGAGAATGTTCCTCCGGCTTTCGGTCGGTGTGAGCGCGCTGGTTGCGCTCTTCGCCGCCATTCAATTCCAGGTTTCCTTTGCGGGGACTCCATACGCGGGAACCTTCTATTCCGCCGTCCATTCCACGATCGGCAATCCCGGAATGCTCGGGATGTATCTCTTCTTCGGGGTCGGGTTCGCCGCCTACCTGGCTCTCACGGCTTCGACCCGGAAAGGGCAACTGCTTTACACCGCAGTCGCACTCCTCGATCTCTACGGAATCGTGCTGTCCCAGAACAGGACGACGCTGCTTGGAGTCGTGGCTGCCCTGGGGATTGGCGCGATCGTCTATGCACTGACAGGCACCCGCCGCCGGGGACTCGTCCTCGGATTGGCGCTGGGAGTGTTCGCGCTCTTTTCGGCCGGCCTCGCTGTTGCCATCAAGGCTCCCGAGAGCGCTATAGCGCGGCAGCTTCCCGGCATCTTCAATCGCGCAGCACAGACGACGCTCGCTGGTCCTGACGCGATCCGGTTTCTTCAGTGGCGCGCTGCTGTGGAAGGATTCAAGGATCATCCAATCGTGGGGTACGGTCCCGAAAACTTCCACCTCGCATGGAGCGCCCACTTTCAGCCCGCTCTTTATGGAAAGATCACGGAAGAGCGAATCGATCGGGCGCACAATGCAATACTCGAGGTGCTTGCTACCACCGGCCTGATTGGAATTCTCACGTTCATGGCCATGTGGGGCGCGCTCTTCTACGCCATATGGCGTGCCGGAAAGGACGGGCGCCTGACACCGGGGTCTGTTTCCTATTTCATGGCCCTCTTCTCCGGATATCTCGTCATACTCGCGTTCTGGTTCCTCGACATCAACTCGGCTCCGCAGTGGCTGGCCGCGTGCGCGATGTTCGGGTTCGTGAATTCGGGTGCGCCCCTGCTCGAGTTCGGCGCCAGGGAGCCGATGACGGGCCGTTCCCGGATGATCATGGCCGGCGGCGGCGTGGTACTGCTGGCGGCCATGTGGCTGCACTCGTATGAGACTCTCCGCGTCGCGCACATTCTCTATCGCACGCAGGCCGTGGACAAGGACATCCCGACCACGATGCAGGATTACTTCCGGGTGTTTGACTCACCGGTACCGCAGACATCGCACACACCCCTGATGTTCAGCCGGTACATGTCTCTCGTGGTTACCCGCTCCCCCCAGATGGATCCTTCGCTGCGCAGCCTCATGGACACCGCGTTTGCGCGCGGGATAGTGGAGATGGAACGTGAAAGGAAGCGTGATCCGCTCAACGAGCTGGTCTATATCCAGCAGGCGCGCCTGTCACTGCTTGCCTCGTCGTATTATCATCTGCCGCAGTATTACGATTACGCCATCGCGACGCTGCAGAAGGCGGTGGCGCTGAATCCCCGCAGGATGCAGCCCCGCATGATCCTGGCGTACGCTCTGATGATGGGCGGAAGATACGACGAAGCGCGCGGTCAGCTGCTTCAGGCAAAGTCCATCTATGCCCAGTCAGGGCAGGTCTACTACTACATGGGCCACCTGCTGCGCCTGCAAAAGGATTTTCCGGCGGCAGCAGCAGCGCTCGATACTTCTATTGCACTCCGGTACGACGGAATGAGCGACGTTTACCTTGCCGTCGTCGAGGGTCTCCAGAAAGAAGGCAGATTCGCCGATGCGGCCCGGCTTCTCGAAAAACTTCTCGCCATGAAGATACCTGCCTATAGTGCCGACGGCTCAAGCACTTTGCGTGTGCAGACAGGCAGCGAGGAGTTGCAGTTCCTCGCGCGTCTTCCCGTCATGTGGGCCCAGGCAAACGATTCTGCACGGGTGAAAATTGCTGTCGGCAATCTGCTGCTGGCCGATTCCAGCTTCCGCGGACCGGTAGGAGAATTCACAGCAGATTATCGTGCGGGCAGACTCTCGGAATGGGTTGATGCAGGAACCCTGTACCCCCGGTCAGCGCCTCGCTGACGGCGTCAGCGTCACGACCACATCGTCGAAGAGCACATCGTCGCCGGCGCCCTGACTCGCCAGCCAGACACGCGCGTGGGTGTCGTTTGCCGGCATCCTGAGTGTCGAGCGCCAGCGCACCTTCCCGTCGGCGTAGAAGGCCACTCTTCCGCCCTCCTCGATCCTGATCTCGAAGTCGTGCGATTCAGCTGGTCCGAGCGCTGCCACCGGCTCCGTCCATCGCTCACGTTCAACCGAATACGCCAGACGCGCGGCCTGAGCGAGCCATTCGATGGAAAGAATTCTCCGCATGCGCGGCATGTCGGTACTCCCCAGCAGGGCGGAATCGTTCGCGACAAGGCTGACCGAGAATGAACGGGTCGAGATGGGTGCCGCGAATGGTGCGACCACTCGTACCTTCGCTGTGAAACCGATACGCAGCGGCATGTCGCGCTGGCTGAGAACACCGGACTCGAATTGTCGGCCGGAATGCGGTGACAGTCTAGGCCCATCCGAGAAAAACACTCTCGGCGCAGGTACGCCTACCGCCTGCCAAACAGCTGGAAGCAGCCCACTCGAAAAATCGTCGCGCACCAGCTCGGCTCGTGCGCTGCCGACCTGAATGAGAGCTGTGTCGATCCGCCAGCCACCCGCTGACAGGGCGATTCGCGCCAGGCCGGGCTTTTTTCCCGTTACGGTCGCGCGCGCATGTGCTGTTCCTTCCGCACTGTCCACGTCAAGCGGCGTGACGGCAGCAATGTCCTGGTCCAGCGAACGCCATGCTCCTGCCGAAGAGGTCATTAGCGAACCCGAGGCGTCGTAGGCGTCCATGACTGCCTCGATGCTCTCACCCGTGGGCACGTGAGCAGGAACCCGAATCTGAATCTTGTCGATGAATCGCGGCGGAGTGTTCGCGCGTCCCCACCTCGCGATCGTAAAGTCCGCACTGGTGCCGCTTACCTTCACGGGATTCGATCCCCATGATCGTGTCACGAAAATGCTCGCGTCACCACCGCGCGTGGACTCGAATGCCACGAAGTTGCCGTCCGGCGAGAAGACGGCGTGGTCATCCTGGGCAGGATCCCAGGTCAGCCGAACCAGCTTGGACGTCAGGATCTCGTACGCGAAAAGTTCCGCATTGCCCGTGCGATCGCTGGTAAAGGCGAGTCGCTCCCCATCGGGCGACCAGGCGATGTGATAGTCCTCGCTGTCCGAGTTGCTGATGTTGCGAACGCCTGTCCCGTCCGCGTTGCTAACGAAGACTTCCTGCTGGTGAGTAGTTCCCGTCCGCGCCGTCCACGCGATGTAGGTTCCGGTGGGAGACCATGCCGACTCAACCACTGACCGCGACGACGCGGTGTCCAGTGCGAATCGCCGCGTCCCGTCCACTTTCAGAGCGAAGAGGTCGGAATCATAGCTTCCGTTGGGCAGCGTCTGTCCGTGCGTCGCCAGCAGCCACTGACCGTCCGGCGACCATCCGCCAATGATGTCATCGCCGATTCCGAAAACCAGCCGGCGCGACCGCTGTCCATCGCTGCTGAACAGGTAAATATCCGGCCCGCCGTCAGTCATTCTCTCGACGGCGATCAATGTTCCCGTTGGTGATACGCGCGGATTCATCATCGGCAGCGCGAGCGAGTCCAGCCAGCTGGGTTTCTCAGAGCCGGTGTATGCACGGGGCAGGGAAACGCCGGGGATTACCTGCCCGGTCAGATAAAAAACTTTTGCACCGGGCGTGGATCGGCTGGTGAGGAACAGGCTGTCGGGAAGGACCAGGCCCGATGTTCGGCGTGGGCCTCCGCGCCCCATCAATGCCATCGCAATCAGCGCCAGCGCGATGGTGGAAGCTGTCGCAATTCGGAATACCGAGGACCCCGCAAAGATCTCCGCGAGGGCGCGCCAGCGCCGACGGTCACGCTTGCCCATCCGTGCCAGGATTTCGTCCGTGGATTCCTCAAGAGTCTCCTCTGGCGGGGGCACATCGAGTACCTGCTGCTCACCCGTTCCCAGACGCGGACGACCCAGCTCAAACAACCGCGCAAGCGCCTCGAGTTTCTTTCGGTCACTCGCAGTTGAAACAACCTGCTGGGCGATGCTCGTGAAATGCCGCACAGAGTCCATTGAACCCACCGCCGCAGACTCGTATGCGGCCGCAATCGCGTGCTCAAAGGTGGCGGAAGCATTGCCCGCAATGCTGTACAGGTGCGCGAGTTCGGCATTCCGGGCACCCGGTTCATGAGAGAGAGCTTCGGCTGCCCAGCCGGCGAGCAGTGCACGCCCTGCCGGCCCTGTCCCCTCGAGCGCAAGTTCAGCCGCTTCATCGTGACCGGGTTTGACACCCTGCGGAGTTTGAGTCACAAGGCCAAGCCCCTCGAGCGCGAGCACCGCATCGAGAGCGGCCGATTCTGAAAGATGTGACGCTGCCGCGAGCAACCTGATCGACGCAGCTCGTTCAAGCAGTGCACAAGCGACGAAAAGGCGCTGGTGGGCGGGAGAGCAGCCCTGAAGTCGCGCCCATAGCGCATCCTTCAGCGTCGCCGGAACTCCAGTGGGATTCAGTCCGCCCGCGGCTTGCCTCGCGAGATCCAGGGCTTTGTATGGAACCCCGCCGGACAGACCTGCTATTCTGCGGCGTTCATCTTCGGGAACGACGTCCGAGTCGGCGACGCTGTGAATCAGCGAGGCCGTCTCGTCCGGCGAGAGCGGCCCCAGTTCCAGCCGCTCGATGCCGCGCTCACTGTCGATCGCCGCGCGGGATCTCTTCACCGGCCCGGGGGCGAAGGGAAACATTTCCGCATTTCCGGCTCTCACACTCGCGGGCCGATAGAGAATGCAGAACATCACGGGCACGCCGCTGAGACGGCCTGACAGATACTCCAGCAGCTGCGAAGTCGCCGGGGCGGTGTTGTGGAAATCTTCCAGCAGGACGAGGATGGGCTGTTCATATGCAATTGCATCTAGCAGCGCGGCCACTCCCTCATAGAACCTCAGCCGCGAACCGTCATCCTCGATTGGCTTCAATGGAGGCAGGTCAAATTGGTCGTGCAGCTCCGGCAGCAGCCGGGCCGCTTCAGCCAGCAGGTGCTGGCTTGCCCCGGACAGCCCGGGCGCATTCAGTGCCCCGCGCAGCGCCCGCCCGATCGAGGCGAAGGGAATCATGGATCCGCCGCTGCGCTCTCTGCCTACCAGCGTGAGCATTTGCCCCAGGCGTCCCGCCCGGGCGATGAACTCCTCTGCCAGAGCCGACTTCCCGATGCCGTCATCGCCCGAGATCGTGACGGTTGCACCCCGGCCTTCCCTGACCTCGTTCCAGATGGAAAGGAGGCGCCCAAGCTCCCGCTCCCTTCCGAAAAAGAAATGCTCCGGCTCGCCTGCACCCGTGATGTCATGGTGAACCGTGGCCTGCTTTCGCAGCCGTGACAGCATCTCGCGAATGCTTGTCGGCGCGTCGCTGCCGAGCTCGGTTCGGTATCGCGTAGTGAAACGCTCGAGTGACGACCTGGCCTCCGCGATCCTCCCGGCGGCGACCAGCACCGTGGCCTCTGCAAGTGCAGCATCTGCGGCGAGCGGTGCGGCCTTGCTCAGCAGCGCAGCCTTGGCCGTGGCCTCATGTATGTCGCCCCGCGTGCTTGCCGCACTGATTCCCTGCTGAAGAGCCCATTGATAACGCGCGTCCAGGCGTGCGCGTTCTGCCACTACCCATTGATCGAAATCAGGAGCCCGGAGGTCGAGCCCTTCGAGGAATTGCCCTCGATACAGCGCGAGTCCTTCGTCAATTGCGCCTCTCTTAAGCAGCTGCTCGAACAGGGTGACATCGGTCCAGATTCCCGCCGGTCCAACTTTGACCGTTGTCGTGCTCTGCGGAAGGTTTTCTTCCCCAAGAGCGGCACGAAGCCGGTGAAGGGTCTGGCGAAAGGCATTGCGGGCCTTTTGCTCCGGCAGATCTCCCCAGAAGAGTGAGACGAGTTCCTCCCTTCGAGACTCTCCCTTTATTATCAGGTACGCCAGCATACCTAATGGCTTGCCCAGACCGAGGCCCGGAATGGGTTCACCGGACCGGTCAGTGACGGAGGGGGGGCCTAAAAGGCTTATTCGGATGTTTGGCTCGGCCACGGGCCGAATATAACGCCGTTGTTACACTTCGGGGGCATCAGGATTTTATCTGTAACACTACAATAGCTATGGTGTAATGGATGCGTTACGCAGGGCGTATATCCTTCCCCCTGTTCAGGAGCAGCTTCTTTCAATGGAAAACAAATGAATCGCACGTCGCCGCATTCACGAAAAGCAAGAAAGCGCGGTTTTACCCTCGCTGAAGTTCTTGTCACGCTTTCGATTATCGCGATCATGGCCGCGGTGCTGCTGCCGGCACTGAATAGTCAGATTGCGAAGGGTGATGCAGGTCGAGTTGCGTCCGATCTGACGAACATTCAAACAGGCGCGCAGGCCTTTCTGTCCGATGTGCATCGCTATCCGGGAAGCATTACGCACCTCACTACTGCAATTTCCGCGAGCATGAATGATCTTCTGGGTCAGCAGTATCCAGGAGCGCTCTCCACCAAGTGGAAGGGGCCGTACGTCCAGAAGGACGCCGTTTCCCCGAGTTCAGTCGGGACATTCGCGAACAGTTTTACCAGCGTCACCGGCGGCAACGGTGTGCCGTACCTTACAGTGACTCTCCAGAACGTTGCGGCGAGCGACTTCGCCCGAATCGAGGATCTCCTCGATGAGGGGGCCAGTTCGACAGTTTCAAGCACGTCGGGCCTGGTTCGCTGGGTCGCAAGCGGAACGACCGGGACACTTACGTACCTCGCACTACCGATTCAGTAACACCAGCAGCAGAAAGTATTTCCCCACGATGCACGCATACTCCAGAGGATCAATGACCAAAGCATCAGTCCAGAAATCTTCCCGGAAGGGATTCACGCTTGTCGAAGTTCTTGTAACGATCGCGATCGTTGCAGTACTCGCAGGCGTCCTCCTTCCCGCCCTGTTCAATCAGCTCGGTCGTGGCGACACGGGCCGTCTTGCCGAAGATCTCGGGAACCTTCGTACCGGCGTTGAGACTTTCGGAACGGACACTCGCAGACTTCCGTCCAAGATCTCGCAGCTCACTACTGCGATCACCACCAGTGATTCCGACATCAACGGAAATCTCTACACCACCTCGATCACCAACCGGTGGAAGGGTCCGTATGTGAATCGCGACCTGGTTTCCGCGACCGGTGGGGGAACGTTCACTGATGCATTCACCCTGGTTACCGGGTCGAGCACCACGCGTTACCTGACTACGACGGTGACGGGTGTCACTCACCAGGACTTTGTTCAGATCGAAGGCGTTCTGGACGAAGGCACCGCATCGACGACCTCTTCTACGCTCGGAAGCGTTCGCTGGACTTCGACCAACAACGCTCTTACCTACTTCCTCGTCCCCGTTCAGCAGTAAGAGCGGGAAGCACGGAAAAAAGGAACGCCGCCCTCTTGGGGCGGCGTTCTTTTTTATGGGTCTCTTTGACCACGCTACCAGACGCGGCCCTTGACTATCCAGTTCGCAACCGTGTCGCTGACTCCATAACGCGCCTTGATCGTGGCGGCCGACGCTGAATTGACGTTTACCGGCAGGTTGTAGAACACGACAGAGGGGTAGGGAACGGGTATTTCCGAAGTGCCGACCGTCAGCCCGGCCTCGTCGATCACCGCACGGAGCGCCTCCAAAGCAGACACGTCGCGAAGATTGACGCTGACGCGTCCCTGCACATCGGGAGTCATGATAAGTGATACGCCCGCGGCAGAGGCCAGTGCAGGCAGGAGGTCGCGAACGTCTGCATTCGTTGCAGTCATCGTGATCCTGTTGCTTCCGGGGGAGCGCTGAATGGGGGTGACGGGCCGGGTTGGAATGATGACCTGGTCCACCGGCAGGTCGTCCAGCAGCACCTGGGCTCTGGGCGTTGCAGCCGGGGCCGGCAGAGTACGCACAATGACCGCACGCGGAGGCGGACCACACGCGGGCGCGAGCGCCAGTGCGGAAACCGCTGCCAGCCTCGTGAGATCCATTCGCATCGTTTTCAACGGGCTGTCAGCCACCTAGGTCTCTCAAATGTTGGCGTACCTGGATTTCCTGTCGCGGGAAGCGACCCTTACTTGTAGCAAGAAACGTTCTGAATTCGACGATTGCCTGCTGTTTATCCCCCTGTTTTTCCAGGACCTGGCCCAGGGTGTAGTGAGCTTCAGCCAGAGACGCATTGTCCCTGATTGCTTCCTCCAGCAGACGCCTCGCCTCGGGGTACAAACCGAGCGCCGCGAACTGAATTGCAAGGTTCACCTTGGTACTGACGTTTCTCGGGTCGAGCTGTAACGCTTCCTGCAGCGCGGCTGTGGCTTCCTGCCTCTTGCCCTGGCTGTCCAGTATCACGGCCAGGTTGCTCCAGGCCGGTGCGAACTTGGGATCGAGATCGATCGCCCGGCGGTATGACTCCTCCGCCTTCTTGTTGTCGCCAAGCGCCCGGTAGACGGCGCCGAGATTGTTGAGAGCTTCCGGGTTCGCAGGTCTTTCTGCCAGTGACTGCGTGTAGAAATTGCGCGCGGCAACAAAGTCGCCGCGCTGCTGGGCAGCGAGGGCCTGCTGGAAATGTCTGTCAGTCACAATTGCCGGAGCAGACGGCTGCATGGTGATCTTGAAGACTCCCTTGGGAACCGGCTTCGCTTCCGGCTCCGTCAGCTCCTCTGCAACGACTGCGGACGGTTCTTCGGCGCGGCCGAAAGTCGACCTGCTCGGCGCGACCGGCTCGTACTCCTGGATTGCGCGATCGTATGCGTCAAAGCCGCTGCCCATCATCGTGTCGGGATTCTGCGGCTGCGTAGCGAGAGACGTGGTGTCGATGGCTGGTGTCTGAACCGGGAGCGGAATGGGTGGAGCAATAGAGCTTGCCGATGTCGGCCGCACCTGCCTGCGCGAGCTGGCAGTCATGATCGTTACCACTGACGCGACGACGATCACCCCCGCCAGGCCTGCGAGTGCTATCCCCACTTCGCGCGGAATTGCCGGACGCGCGCGCTTGGTTACGCTGCGGAAGCTGGATGGGCTTTCCGGAAGCGCTGTCTGTCTGATACCCGTGCGTTTCGCGCGTTCGCGCTGGGCTGCGTCGAGCGCGTCGGCAATTAAGCTCACATAGCTCCGGCAGCTGCAGGCCTGAACAGTCGCTTCCAGAACGATGTCTGGATCGCTGCGTGGTCAGCGTCGTCGCCGCTCAGCGACTTGATCGCCTGGTCGACGTGCCGGATCTCGATGTGCCTGGTCTGCTCGACATACGCCGCGAGCATGGCCTGGTCGCAGATTGCGTTGATGCGCCGCGGTATTCCGTGGGATGACTTGTAAACGCGCTTCATCGCCCGGCTCGTGAACTCCACTCGTCCCCGTGCGCCGGCAACTTCCAGTCTGTGCTGGATATATCGCTTCGTCTCGTCCTGGTTGAGGTGAGACAGCCTGCATTTCACGGAAACACGCTGGCTCAGCTGCGACATCCCTGGAGCACTGATGCGCGCGAGGAGTTCGGGCTGGCCAACCAGCACGATCTGAATGAGCTTCTCGTCCGCAGTCTCAAGATTGGACAGCACGCGGATCTGCTCGAGGAATTCGCTGGAAAGGTGCTGCGCCTCATCGAAAATGGCGACGCATACTCGTCCTTCGCGCAGCTGGTCAAGCAGAAAGTGATTGAGGATGTTGTGAAGCTCCGCGCGCTGGGCCGTCGGAGAGAAGGGAACGTCGAATTCCGTGAGCAGAGCCTGGAGCATCTCCGTTCCACTCAGGAACGGGTTGAACAGGAGTGCAGACCTGTGCTTCTCGCGATCGAGCTTCCGCAGCAGATCACGGCACAGGGTTGTCTTTCCGGTTCCTGGAGCTCCGGTGAGGACCATGAATCCTTCCTTCCGCGCGATGCCATACAGAAGTCCGTCCTCCGCATCACGATAGCGTGATGAGTAGAAGACGAACCTCGGGTTGGGCGTCAGCGAAAATGGCCTTCCGTTCAGTCCAAAGAATTCTTCGTACATAGGCTCTTACTGCGCGGCTGGGGGTTGGCCCGCAACGATCGTTGCAGTAATGAAGATGACGAGTTCCGATTTGGTTTGCACCTCGTGGGTGGATTCGAAGAGCTTCCCGAAAATCGGCAGGTTCCTGAGACCGGGAACACCGCTCTTGTTCTGCGTGATCTTGTTCTGCATCAGGCCGCCTATCACCACGGTCTCGCCGGCACGCATGCGAACCATGGTGTCTGTCTCGCGCTCCTCCAGCACCGGAACGGAAGAGCTGTTACCGTCGTCCGAAACGTATACGGCGGTCCGCACGATCCCGTTGACGTGCGGGCGCACGTTCATGGTGATCGTGTTGTCAGCCCCGATCTGCGGCAGCACGCTCAGCACAATTCCGACAGAAATCTGCTGTGGAGTGACAGTGTTGTTGAAGCCGATCGTCCCGCCATTGGGGCCAAGGATCGGCTGGCGTGTGGCAGTGAAGATGATCTCTTCGGTTGTAACACGCATGATTGCCGGCTGATTGTTGAGGGTCGACACGCTCGGGCTCGACAACACGTTGACGGTTCCCTGCGTCTGCAGAGCTCTCAGCACGGCGTTCACCTGGTTGCTGCCACCCGACAGGGTGAACTGCACTCCGCTCTGCGCGACAGACGAGAGTGTCTGTGCCACACCCAGATTCAGGTTCTTGATCTTTATGACGGAGCTCCAGTCGATGCCGAACTGGGACTCCTTGGTCAGGCTGACGTCCACGATCTTCGCCTCGATCAGCACCTGCCGCTGAACCGAGGATTCGAATGCGTGAATGAATGCTGCGACTTCATTGAGCTTGAACGGGGGAGCAGTCACCGTGATCGTTCCGGCCATCGGGTTGATGATGATTCGCCGTCCGTGGGACGCTCGCGTATACGCCCGCCCCGCTCCGCCGGCTCCCGTAACTGTGCTGATGCCCAGTCCCTGCTGCTGCGGGAGAGTGTTGCCGGCTCCGCCGATGATCTGGGATGTGCTGGATGCAGCTTCCCCCCGGACTACTTCGTCGAAGATCAGCCCTTCGAGAGAAACCTTTATTTCCTCCCAGAGATCAGCGACGCTGCTGCTGGCAATCATGTCCGATCCCCCGCCGCCTCCGCCGCCACCGCCACCAATGCCACCGGGACCAACCGAGACTCCGCCACCGATGCTGCGGGAAACCGAAGTCGAGCTGGAGCCAAATCTGTTGAGGGCCACATAGTCCAGCGTGAAGATCCGGGTGAGCGATCTCGCACCGCCCACGCGAAGCACCCCGTTGGTGATCTCGAAGGTGTATCCCTGCGGGGTGACGATGCTCGCGAGCGCTTCACGCAGGGTAACGTTGTGCAGCGTGGTCGTGACCACGCCCGTGACCTCGGGCTCGATGTCGAGGCTCATCCCGTAGCTCGCGGCAAGTCCCTTGAGCACAACCTGAAGATCCTGGCCCACCGCGTCGAGCTTGTCGATTCGGCGCGATGCACCGGACCCATCAGATATCTGGGCGCTGCCCAGCACTCCGAGTGAATTCAGGGAGTCGGGAAGTACCGATGCCTGGCGCGCTGCCGGAAGTGGCTGCACGCTCACCTCGGTGCGAACGGCGGGCTGAGTTGGGCGCGCCGATGCACAACCCAATGCCGACAGGGCTGCCACCAGGGCGAGCGGGCCACTCATTCGAGCGCGAAGCGTTCTTGAAATTGTATGCATCATGGGCCTGTGGATTCTCTGACCGTGAGCCTCCGACTGACTCCAGTCGGTGCCACGATCTGTACATGGTCATTCTCTATCGCCGTTACCCGGAACCCTCCGGACAGCATGCTGCCCACGGTGACCAGCTCTTCGTTGATCACCGCAATTCTTCTGTCACTCGAAATCAGGATTGCAGACACCACATATCTGTCTCTCTGAACCGGCCTTACTACCGTTCGTGTAACCGTGCTATCCACCGCTGCGACGTATTCCATCGAAACAAAGGGGTCAGGCTGATCGTACCGAATCGGTGCGGCAACGGCCACGCTGGGCACACCGCGCGACGGCCGCGGCGTCAGGTACGGCGCAAGGGCGTCGAGCTCCTCCGCGCTGGGTATTCCTGGCGAAACAGTCGGCGCATTCTTCGGTGGCTTCAGCGCCGACTGCGCAGCGACCGCCAGAAGCAGCATCGGCAGGCTAATACCGGCAATGCGAATCAGTGTGTCGTTAGATCGGGGCATCTGCCACCGCCTCGTACACTGTGAGAACCGCTTGGGTCCCCATAATGGGACCGGTCTTGCTCATGGAAATTCGCTGCACGCTGACCGCCGGAGGCAAATTGGCAAGGAACGCCCTCGTAGCCGCCAGATTGCCCTTAAAGTCAACTAATATCCCGTAGTCGGCAACAAGAAATGTTACAGGCGCCGCACCCTGCCGCGGCACACTTGGAATCGAGTCACTTCTCAGCAACGTCGCCCTGACGTTGGAAAGTCCCGCCCGCTCTGCGCGCCGGGTGATCACTTCAACAAGAGTCAATCGGGAATCCTTGCCGGCACCAAGCTGGCCCAGTGCCGTCTGCGCCTGCTGCCACTCCTGGGTTTCGGCACTGGTCGCGGGCTGAAGGGTTGCAAGCCAACGGTCTGCCGAGCGGCGAATCGCATCCAGGCGCCGGCCCTCGGCGCTGAGCGTCTCTGCCTGCTTGTATGCCTTCTTGCCAACCCAGAAGGCGGAGCCCGCCGCAATGAGAACGTACAGGGAAAGCTCCATCCAGAACTGGTGCTTCTTCACGAACGCGACAGCGTTTTCGATCAGCTGATTCATGTTCATAGCGGCGGCGTCCCCGACGCAGCAGCCAGGTCCGACGGCGCGGTCGTATAACGCAGGGTGAATCCGATCCTTGTCAGCGCACTGTCCTTCGCGGGGTCGCTCCAGGACAGTGCGTCGAGCGCGATGGAGGTTCCATTCACCATGTCCGGAAGCTCGCGGTAAAACCGATGCACCGATCCCACCGCATCCGACGCCTGGTACGACACAGCGCTCCCGTTCACGCTTGCCGACCAACCCTGCGCATCCCGCGTCGCACTGAACCCTTCAATCGCAACGTTTGCCTGCGGCGCAAAAGAAAGTGCCTGGAGCAGCTGCTGGAGTTTCTGCCGCTCGGCAGCCACAGTCTCGATTGCCTGGATCTGCATCGACGACTGCTTTCGCTTCTCGACGATTTCGCGGAGAGGAGCCAGGGGCGCCGCGCGCCGGTCCAGTGCGACAGTCAGCGTATTGATGCGGTTGCGCCATCCGATGACTGCCATGACGCCGTTGCCGGCCCACCACCAGGCGATTGCTGCCAGCAGCACCGCTCCGGCGATTGCAATGCGACGGGTAGTGCGCTCGGCGTTCCGCTTCTTTGTCTCTCCAACCGGGAAAAGGTTGAGACCCCTTCCGTCCTGCGCGTCGAGCACGGCGCCGGCGGCGGCGATTGCATTGCTGGATCCGATCTGGGGAGCAAACCGCTCGACAACCAGGCCCATGCCTTCTTCCACAGCGCGTGACAGCGGGCCGAACTCCGCCGGCTCGGCAGCCAGCAGCAGCCGGGAGATCTGGGCTCCGCGAAACTGCTGGCGAAGATAGAGATTGCCGCGCTCGAGCTGCTCAATGACGAACTGCGAGGAAAGCTGCGCCGTTTCACCTTCAGCGGGCGGTTCGACCACAAGCCTCAGCTCGCGGTCGAAGAAGAACCCGAACAGTGGCCCGCCATTCAGGAGCATCAGCACCGCAGTCGGAGCTTCGCGTGAGTCCACCTCCGCGTAAATGCGCTGCAGCACGCGCGGAAGAACCGTGACGTGATCTACCTGCAGCTCGCTCGCCTGAAGCACTTCAACGAGGTCGCGCATGGCAGCGTGCGGAATTGCGGCGGCAAGCAGTTCCTGAGGGGGAGTGCCGCCTTCAGGGCGCGAGCGCGTGCGGCGATCCACCGGCTCGCCGGTCACGAAGCCGACAATCGGATCTTCGAGTTCCGGGTAGAGCCGCTGCATTTCACGCGCAACCACGGGGCGCAGCAGCTCCTCGCGCGCCTGTGGCAGCACGAGAATGTGGTGCGAGCTGCCGAGGCCGCGCATCGTGAGTGAAACGGTCGACCCGCCCCCTCCCTGCTGGCGAATCATGCTGGCCAGCGCTTCGGCGGCATCGTGAAGGGAGCGAAAGTCACCCGGAGTCTGGGTCCGGTTCAGGATGTCGATCCTGTCGCGCACGCTCTGGTATTCCATCAGGAATATGCCGGTACGCTCCATGAATGCCGCGAACCTGCGCGTCGATGCTCGCCCTCTCACCGGCGCACTCCGATCGACTGGTAGATGGACAGGATCGGAAGAATCATTGCGAGCGCCACAAGCAGCACCACGGATCCCATCACCATGATCAGCGCCGGCTGTAGTGCCGTGATCATGCGGCGCACCGCGCTCGGCACTTCACGTTCGTAGAAAGTCTGGGCACGCGCGAGCGACTCATCCAGCTGACCCGTGGTTTCACCGAGTGCGACGCTTCGCACGATGATGGGAGGGAACAGCGGATTCCGCCCGAACGCGGCGGCCATGGTTTCACCGCCCTCGATCTCCAGCCGCACGCGGTTCACAGCGGCCGCAACTACTCTGTTCGCGATCATCCGCTCGACGAGGGTGAGCGCGAGGATGATCTCCACGCCGGAACGATAAAACAGGCCAAGGTATGTGACCATTCGCGCCATGTTCACGTTGCGAACGAAGTCGCCGACGATCGGCATCCGAAGCTGAATCCCGTCCATGAACTTCCCGAGGGTCGGCCGGCTCCGCATGACCCGGTAGATGAGAAACGAGGCCACGAGGACTACCAGCAGAATGATTCCCTCCGCGCGAAGAAATGCCGATGCAGCCATGACGATCTTCGTCGGGAGTGGAAGCTCCGCCGTCCTGCTCTGCAGGACTGGAATGATCTTGGGAAATACGTAACCGATGAGGATCAGGATGAGCATTCCGATCGCTCCCAGCACGATCATCGGATACATGGTCGCCTGCCTGATCTGGCCGCTGATCGTTTCCTGCCAGTCCAGGTATGCGACCAGCTGAGTAAGAACGAAATCGAGCCGGCCGCTGGCCTCGCCAGCCTGAATGGTCGTGACGTACATGTCCGGAAAGGCGCGAGGATGCATTGCCAGCGCCTCGGAAAGACTGCGCCCCTGCTCCGAAATCGACTCGCGAACCTCACCGATGATCTTCCTGAGTCTCCGGTTCTCGAGGCGCGTCTCGACATCACTGAGCGTGGTCAGCAGCGGCATACCCACCTGCACGGAGCTGGCGAGGTACTCCATGAACGCGAGCAGCTGCTTGCGGGGAACCGCACCGTCAGTGACAGTGGTTGCTGTCTTGGGTTTTTCCTTTGCGCGGGCCTCGATCAGAAAACTTCCGCTCGCCCTCAGTCGTTCTTCGACCTCCGCCTCGTCGGGGGCGGTGATCCAGCCCTGTTCGACAGTCCCTGCGCCGGTGAGCGCCTTATACCAGTAATTGGGCAACTAGGTGCAGGTCCTCACGCGACGGTAACGCGCAGGAGCTCGTCGAGAGTGGTCGTTCCGGCTCTGACTTTCTTGAGGCCATCCTGCTGAAGTGTCGGTCGCCCCGACATGCGATGAATTTCCTCGGCGGGCCGACGCTCGTAGATCGCTGCAACGACCTGCTCGGTGATCGGGAGAAACTCGAAAATTCCAATGCGTCCCTTGTATCCTGTCTGCCTGCACGAGTTGCATCCGCGCGCCGCGAAAAGCTGAACGTCCTTGAGGCCGAACCGCTCGCGAATCGACGGCGTCACGTCGGTTGGTGTCTTGCACTCCTTGCACAGGATTCGAACCAGCCGCTGAGAAGCGACCAGCAGGATCGATGATGCCAGCACGAACGGCTCCGCTCCCATGTCGAGCAGGCGGGGGATCGCACCTGCCGCCGTGTTGGTGTGGAGTGTGGTCAGCACCAGGTGGCCCGTGAGCGCAGCTGTAAGAGCGATCTGCACCGTCTCAGCATCGCGCATCTCACCGACGAGGATCGTGTCGGGATCGTGTCGAAGAATCGAACGCAGTCCTGAAGGAAAGGTGAGCCCCGCACGCACGTTGATCTGCGACTGGCGAATCGACGCGAGTTCGTACTCGATCGGATCCTCGAGCGTGATGATGCATCGCTCGCGGCTGTTCAGTTCCACCATCGCCGAGTAGAGCGTTGTGGTCTTACCGGAACCCGTAGGGCCAGTGACAGGAATGATTCCGTGCGGCTTGTGAAAAGCCGTGCGCAGCAGCTGAAGGTCCTCGGGCTCGACGCCCAGCCTGTCGAGGTTCAGCGCAACGCGGGAGCGATCCAGGATGCGGAGCACGAGGTCTTCGCCGTGCAGCGTCGGAAAGGTCGATACGCGAAGATCGATGTGCCGTCCCTCGGAGCGGATCCGAACTCGTCCGTCCTGCGGCAGCCGCGTCTCGGCGATGTCGAGACCCGCCATGATCTTGATGCGGCTCATGATGGCCGGCTGCAGTGCTTTCGGGTACGTCGCTCCTTCCTGGAGCAGTCCGTCGAGCCGGTACCGCACCTTCATCACCTCTTCGAAGGGCTCGATGTGGATGTCAGTTGCGCCAAGCGAAGTGCCGCGCGTGATGATTTCATCCACGATCTTGGCCGCGCTCGCTCCCTCTTCGGGAGCGTCGCCGGGAGCGCCCCGCGGCTGTGAATCACGTGGTCCGGGCGAGGCACTGCGCGGAGGCGCGATGCTGGGCGGAACCGGTGCAGCGCCCGCCGGTCGTGCAGCTCCGGCAGGAGGCGTAAAGGCGAGATCGCCATGATAGGCGCGGCGAAGCAGCGAGGTGATGCTGTCGCGAGGCGCAGCAACGACCTTTATGGGGCGCCCCGACGCGCGCTCTATGGCGGTGACAGCTTCCATGTCGAATGGATTGTCCATCGCGACAAGCAGGCGCCCATTCTCCTGGCGAAGTGGAAGAGCCGTGTGACGGCGCGCAATGTTTTCCGGCACAATCGCTATCGCGGAATGTTCCGGCTCCACATCAGTGAGCAGCACGTATGGAATGCCCGCGTCGGCAGCCAGTGTCTTCATGAGATCATCCTGTTGCAGGAATCCCATTGCGACGAGTGTCTGTCCCAGCTTCTCGCCGGTGATCGCGTGCTTCGCTAAGGCTTTCTCAAGTTGTTGCGAGGTAATAAGCCCGTTTTCCACGAGCCGATCGCCAAGCCGCATCTTCAACGCCATGTACTATAGAGTGCAGGGGGAGTTACACGGGTCAAATAAACGAGCCGGACAGGGCTTTTGCAATAGCAAACTTTATGTGACATCACCACTTAGCGGCTTTTCGCCGTCTTGCTATCAGCTGTCTGATCCGATGTTTGCGCTCCTGCTCCGCGCCGGTGAATTCTCAGCGCGGCGATTCGCCGTCCATCCATGGCGATTACTTCCATCTCCCCTCCAGGCACTGTCACTCTGTCTCCCATCTTTGGAAGACGCCCGAGCTGCGCAAAGGCATACCCTCCCAGAGTGCTCCAGTCTCCATCCGGAATCTGCACGCGGTGATCGGAGCGAACGTCGATCAGCGACATCGTGCCGTCCAGCTCGAGCACGCCATTGGTCTCGACAGCCGTGCGAGCTGCAAAATCGTACTCATCGGAAATGTCACCTATCACTTCCTCGATGAGATCTTCCATCGTGAGAATGCCGGCCGTTCCGCCGTATTCGTCCAGCACGACGGCCATGTGCGCCCGGGTCCTCCGCAGGTCGTCGAGCACACGCTCCGCCGGCCGGCTGTCGGGTATGTAGAGCGGCTCGCGCACGAACGCGCTCAGGTCGAATTCCGTTCCGCCCGGATGGAGCCACAAATCCTTGGCGAGGAATACGCCTACTACATCGTCCAGATCCTCACGAATCACCGGGTAGCGCGAATACCGCTCGTGCCGGAGAATCGTCCACACTTCCTCCTCGGTCGCGTCTATGTTCAGCGCGACGATCTCGGTGCGCGGACGCATCACGTCACGAGCCTTCTTGTGGTGGAAATCGAAAACCCCGGCCAGCATCGCGCTGTCGGATTCGTCCAGCGTTCCATGCGCGCGCGCCTGCATCACGAGGAGTCTCAGCTCTTCAGGTGAATGGCTCTGCGCTTCCTCGGCGGCCGCGATTCCAAAAACACGCAGCAGTGCGTTTGCCGCTCCGTTGAAAATCCAGATGAGCGGGGACATTACCCGCGAAAACAGTATCAAGGGACCGGCGACCAGCTTGCTCACCGCTTCCGGGCGCACGAGCGCGAGCGTCTTGGGCGCCAGCTCGCCAAGCACGATGTGGAGGAATGTCAGGACAAAAAAGCTTACCAGGATTCCGGCGGCGCTGTGCGACGCCGCAGCCGGAAGATCCACGCCGACTACGTTGAGCGCCCGGTCCACGAGGAATGCAATCGCGGGCTCGCCGGCCCACCCAAGCGCGAGTGACGCTATGGTGATTCCCAGCTGAGTCCCTGCGATGTAGCGATCCAGATGCTCGAGCGCGGCTCGCACACGGACAGCGCCGGAGTCTCCGCGCTCGACCATCTCGTCGATCCTGCTACGGCGTACCGCGACAAGCGCGAATTCCGATGCGACGAAGAAAGCGTTGGCAAGCACGAGGACCAGCACAACGCCAAGGCGGACGCCGATGCTCGAAGCTGTCAGGGGCTCGGCCGCCTGAACTAACAATGGGGGTAACATCTCCTGAAATTTAGCCAGTTAAAGACGTTGACGTGACCAGGTAAGTCTTGCATTTTGCAATACTTTCGCCGTTGAGGACTGTGGCGCTTTTCCTGGATGCACGGGCTTTACCGCTGATTCTGTACCCGCGGCGAATCCTTCGGATGGTATATCTCGGAAGGATCGCGCTGGCTTCGGGGATCTTCATTGCGGCGCTGTTTGCGTGGATCGTAAGGAGCGGAAGCGACCCGCGGGCTGCCAGCTGGCTCATGGCGGTGACCGTTCTGTTCACGGCCTATTCGTTCTACCAGACGGATATGCGCCGCCGCGTGATCACGCCGACCTTCGCGTATGTCCAGGTGATTTTCGATGTGGCCCTGGTGACTGCGATCCTGCATCTGACCTGGGAAGTTTCCCATTCGCAGTTCGCTCCGCTTTACATCCTCGTGATTGTGACGGGTGCGGTGCTTCTTCCCCAGTCCGGCACGATTCTCATCGCTTCACTGGTCGGAGCGATCTACCTCGCGGAAACCATCTGGGGTCATCCTTCCACGCTCGAGGTTTCCGTATTCCTGCAGCTGCTGGTGTTCATCAGTGTCGCGCTCGGCAGCGGATACATCGTCGCAAAGCTCAGGCAGGTAGGAGAGGAGCACCAGGAAATGGCGGCCGAACTCGCCGCATTTCAGCTCAGGGAGCACGATTTCGACAGCATGCGGGTGCGCGCGGAAAGACTGGAGGCTGTTGCGGAGCTGAGTGCATCACTCGCTCACGAAATAAAGAATCCCCTTGCGTCGATTCGCAGCGCGGCGGAGCAGCTCGGGCGCGGTCCCAGGGTGAGCGAGGACGAGAAGACGCTGAGTGCCCTGGTGCAGCGCGAGTCGGATCGCCTGTCGCGGCTGCTTTCCGAGTTTCTCGACTTTGCACGTCCCAGCGTGTCACGCGTTGAAGACCTTAACGTAGGTACGCTTGTTCGCAACGCTTCCGAGGTAGCGCGCGCGCAGAGTGAGCAGAACATCCGGTTCAAGATCGTCCTTCCCAAACGGGAGCTGCTTGTGCGCGGCGACGAGGACATGCTGCACCGCGCGCTCGTCAACCTGCTGCTGAATGCCCTCCAGGCATCCCCGCCAAATGGCGAGGTGAGAGTGGAGGCGGGAGAACTGTCCGCGCACCAGCTGCCCGAAGGAGACGGCTTTCGCGATGGTGCAATTGCAGTTCGCGTGATCGATCAGGGCCAGGGAATTCCGCGGGAGCTTCGCGAAAAACTTTTCGATCCATTCGTCACTTCGAAACCCGGCGGCACCGGGCTCGGGCTCGCGGTGGTCCATCGATCGGTAGAGGCCCACGGCGGCTTCGTGCACGTAGATGCGAGCGAGCGCGGCTCACGCTTCACGATCGTTCTTCCGAAATCGCCGTCGAAGGAGAGGTTAAATGGGTGAAATGCAGTCGTCACCGGTTGTGCTGGTAATCGATGACGAGGCCAGTATTCTCGAGACCGTCCGGATCCTGCTGCGCACGGAGGGCTTCACTCCGCACACGGCACTTGGCGGCAAGGCCGGCCTGGAGCAGCTCGCTGCTCTCAAACCCGACATCGTCCTGACTGATGTGCGCATGCCCGGCATTACCGGGATCGATGTCCTCACCTTCGTTCGCGCCCGCGATCCTGACATGCCGGTGATCCTCATGACTGCGCAGGCTTCGCTGCAGTCTGCAGTACAGGCTGTCAACGAGGGTGCCTTCTATTACATACAAAAGCCGTTCAGGAACGATGAACTGGTTGCAATAGTCCGGCGGGCCGCCGAGAGCCGCCAGCTGCGGATCGAAAATCGAACACTCAAGAAGGAGATCAGCCGGCGCGACAGGTCCGACCGTCCTGCAGGCGTCAGCAAGTCGTGGCTGGATCTCCTCGCCATGGCCGAAACTGTCGCGCCGACCGAATCGACTGTACTGATTCAGGGGGAATCAGGTACGGGCAAGGAAGTGATTGCGCGCTACATCCATGACAAGTCCGCGCGATCCGCAGGCCCGTTTCTCTCGATCAATTGCGGCGCGCTGCCCGAGAGCCTGCTCGAGAGTGAGCTGTTCGGGCACACCCGCGGTTCATTTACAGGTGCCACGCGCGACCGACCCGGCCTGTTCACGGCGGCCGCCGGTGGAACCTTCTTTCTGGACGAGATTGGCGAAACGACGCCGGCGACCCAGGTGAAACTCCTGCGAGTGCTCCAGCACCGCGAGGTCATTCCGGTGGGATCGACCGATGCGGTTCCCATAGACACCAGAATCCTTGCCGCAACCAACAGGGATCTCGAGGAGGAAATCGAGCGGGGAAGATTCCGCAGCGATCTCTTCTATAGACTGAACGTGATATCGCTGCACATCCCGCCCCTGCGCAGCCGTCCTGAGGATATCCCTGTTCTTGTGGGCACATTTCTCCAGCGCGCGTCACTCGCCCGCGGCGAGGAGCCCAGGAAGTTCGAGGAGGATGCGATGGAGGCGATTCTCTCCTACAGCTGGCCAGGCAATGTGCGCGAGCTGGAAAATGCAGTGGAGCGCGCCGTGATTCTTTCCACGGGCCCAAGGATCAGCCGGTCAGCGCTGCCGCATCGAGTGCTGGACCGGAAAGCGGTTCCGCTGGTGTCGGCACGCACACCGTCCAATCCTTCGCTGGAGACAATCGAGCGCGCCTACATCAAATGGGTTCTGGACAGCGTCGGCGGCAATAAGACACGAGCTGCCGAGGTGCTCGGTATCGACCCGTCCACGCTGCATCGCAAGCTGGCGCGCTTCGCTGAAGGCAGTGGCGCCTCTTAATCAGACGTTTGAGCATTGCATTTTGCAAGTAAGCGGCGCAAATCGCCTCGGCCAGGAACGCGCGCGAGAACGGGTATGCGTGAGATAACATGTTGCCGGACTAGTACTTAGGTCGCAATACCTTCACGGGACTGCTCGTTGCCTTTGCATCCAAAGCTCGTCTTTGACGCGTACCACCCTTCACGGAGCTTTGAACATGACTCGCACCAGGAAAGGCTTCACCCTCATCGAGCTGCTCATAGTTGTTGTGATCATCGGCATTCTGGCCGCGATCGCCATCCCGAAATTCACCAATACGAAGTCCAAGGCCTACGTGTCAGCCATGAAGGCCGACCTTCGTAATCTGGCGACAGCGCAGGAACAGTATGCCGCCGACAGCGCCGGAAACTACAAGGATGTTGACGTGACCGCTTCCGCTTCGCCGGTAGCAGTCGGCGGGGGCATGAACTTCACTCCTTCACCGAATGTCGGACTGGCCACGACGGTGGACAACACCTCCAATCCGAAGACCTGGACCACGGCAGCAACGCATTCCGCAGCACCTGGCGTAACCTGCACAATGCAGACGTCGGGCGTCATCACCGGCTGCTAACGAGCGGCCAACACGCTTTCCCACTCACGGAGTTCTACCAATGGTTCGCAACAAGAAGCAGGGATTCACGCTCATCGAACTTTTGATCGTCGTCGTCATCATCGGTATTCTTGCCGCGATCGCGATCCCGAAGTTCACCAACACGAAGTCGAAGGCGTACGTCTCCGCAATGAAGGCTGACCTCCGCAACCTCGCGACGGCTCAGGAACAGTACGCGGCTGACAGCGCCGGCAATTACAAGGATGTCGATGTGACCGCCTCGGCCTCGCCGGTAGCGATCGGTGGTGGAATGAACTTCACGCCGTCGCCGAACGTTGGAATGGCGACGACGGTTGACAACACCTCAAACCCGAAGACGTGGACAACGGCTGCGACGCACACGGCAGCGCCTGGCGTCACCTGCACGATGGAAGTCTCCGGAGTCATCACGGGCTGCTAACGCAGCTTCTGAAAAGGGGGAAACGGCGGCCGAATCCTGGCCGCCGTTTTTTTATTGCCCTGACCGCGGTGCGATGATGCTTCCGGTTCAGGACGGCGCAAGAATCCTGTGTGCACCCAAGGCTCCGCACCGGATTCACGATGATCGAGATCGTCGCGGGTATCATGCTCCTCACCATCGGCGTGCTGGGCTATGCAGCGGTTACTGCGAAACTGGCGCGTGCCTTCTTCCACAACGCACAGCGCGAACGTAGCGCGGATCTCATTTCCGCCCAGAGGGAGATCCTGCTCCGGCAGGGATGCGAGCGAAGCGCCTCGGGGACGGACAACCGGTTTGAACTTGGGCTTCAGTGGAATGTCGGGAGCAGGCAGGGCGGGGCGCGACCGCTCGTCATCGCAACCAACCGGCCCGGTCCCGTCGCACGGGCTCACGACTCGCTGCACACACTGGTCCCGTGCAAGTGAGCGGCACCGGCCGCGCCGGATTCTCACTCGTGGAAATCACCGTTGCGCTCGCGCTGCTGACACTGGTGGTTGCACTGCTGCTCAACACCCTCTCGAGTCACCAGAAGGTGTTCCGGGGGATGCGCCAGAAAATTCTCGTCAATGAACAGCTGCGCGACGGGGAATCTGTGCTCGTGACCGACATCAGGAGTGCATCCCTCGGCGATACACTCCGGCTGATGTCAGACAGCGCCGTGGAATTTTTTGCAACCATCGGAAGCTCGGTCGCATGCACCAGTCCCGCGGGCCAACTGTTGTCGCTCGTCCCCACCGACCTTGCAGGCGGACATCACCTTTCCAGCATTCCCGTTGCGCCCGACACGGGGGACATCATCGTCATTTACGCGGCGCCCGATTCAATTTCCGGAAACCGGCGCTGGCTCCGGTTCCGGATTGCGTCGGTCTCGACTGCGCCGGCAATGTCAGCCTGTCCACAGGCATCGGGGTTTACGGCGAGCTCCGACATGGCCAGGAGCGCGTACAGAATTTCAGTCATCGGTGACCTCGCGCCGATTGCCGCGGGAGCCCCGGTTCGCTTCGTGAGGCGGGGACGATACAGCCTTTACCGCACGTCGGATGGCAACTGGTACCTCGGCTATAAGCGCTGCAACGCAGTCGCGGCTGGATGTGGTACAGTGCAGCCTGTTGCCGGCCCCTACCTGCCGTACGCACCGGCAACCGGCGGGGGGCTGCACTTTCGCTTTCTCGATTCGTCGGGAGGGGACGTTCCATCCACGCGGCCGCTGGATGTTGCAGCCATGGAGATCGTTTTCCGTGCGGAGGTGAGCGAGCCCGGACGAGTAGCGGGCCGGTGGATCGACTCGGTACTGCTCTCGGTCACTCTGCGAAACGTGAACTAGCCTTCAACATGTCCCGCGCGCGCAAGGGATTTGCGCTTCTCGCTGCGCTCTTTGTCATGGTGCTCCTGGGAGCGCTCGCTACGGCGATGGTCTTTGCCGCGGGTGAAGAAAGCCGGGCATCGGCGGGGAAGCTGGGCGCTACGCGCGCACTCGCCGCAGCAGAGGATGTCCTGACAAATACGATTTTCGGTACTGACTGGGTGGCAGCGATGCAGCTGCGAGCCGGCCAGCAGATTGCGCCGCCCCCGGCCGCCCAGGCAGGCGTGGCCGTGAAGATCGTGCGGTTGGACACCACCTGTTTTTTCCTTCAGGCCATCACAACTGACCCTTTCACAAGTCCGGTAAACGGGCGTATTGTTCGCCGGGTTGGCCTTACTATAGAGGTGGTCGCGGATTCTGCGGGAGTTCTCCGCCCGTTAAGGGTTCCAAACAGGGGCTGGGTGGAACTGTTCTAGAACGCGTGAATTCGCGTTACCTTCTCTGCAGTTCGTTCGTTAATGTGCTGCCAGACCGAACCTTAGCCCATTCGCGTGAAAGAAAAACTGTTGGCGTCCTTTCGCCGAAAGAAGACCACAACTGGGTTGGACATCGGTTCGGGCCTCATCAAGGTTGCTGTTATCGACCATTCCAAGGGCGCGCCCGAACTGGTGCGCGTCGCGATCACGCCGCTCAGCAGCGACGCGATCGTGGAGGGCGAGGTGATGGACACGGGCATTGTGGCCGATGCCATCCGTGACGCAATGGTCATCGCCGGCGTTCAGTCGGGCAATGTCGTCACCGCCGTGGGCGGTCGCGACGTAATCATCAAGCGGATCCAGACGGAGCGGGTGAAGGAGCAGCAGGCGCGCGAGCTGATGCGCTGGGAAGCAGAACAGCATGTACCCGACGTAGAGTCTGTCGAAATGGATTTTCAGGTACTGGATCCCGACTCGCCGACCGACGAAATGAGTGTTCTCCTTGTCGCGGCCAAGAAGGAGCTGGTAGAGGCGCGGATTCGGCTGCTCACTGAAGCAGGGCTCACACCTTCGATTGTGGATGTCGATGCGTTCGCCCTGCACAATGCATTCGAGGCGAACTACCCTGACGCGATGTCCGGCGTGGTCGCTCTGGTCAACATCGGCCACGAAGTAACGACCATCAACATTGTCGATGACGGTGTTCCAGTGATGACGCGCGACCTGCCGGTAGGGACGCGGCGATTCCGCGAAGACCTGCAGCGTGAGCATGGGCTTACTTCCGCCGATGCCGAAGCACTCATTCGCGGATATGATCGCACGGCGCAGCTCGATGCAGTTCTGGACCGCCGGGCACAGGAGATCGCTACCGGAGTGGAGCGAACGGCTGCATTCCTTACGCAGACAAAGCGTGGCGCAGAGCTTCGCGCAGTCTACACCTGCGGCGGCGGCGCCCGCTCGCCCGGAATCAACGAGGTGCTCGGCCGCTTCCTGCGAGTGCCGGTAGAGCTCGGCAATCCGCTCGCAACGCTGCATATCCGCGAGGGAGCGCTCGAATCGCTGATCACCGACGAAGTAGCGCCACTCCTCATGCTGCCAATCGGCCTGGCGCTCAGACAGTCATGATTCAGATCAACCTTCTTCCGGGTGCGGCCGACAGAGGCAAGGGCGGCCGGTTTCAACCAGCGCAGATACTCGCTTCGCTCAAGGAGCGTTCGAACGATCGCTGGCTGATCGCGGCGGTTGCGAGCGTGATTCTCGCGGCCGGCACGATAGCATTTCTGTACACGGGGCAGTCTTCCCGAATGCAGGGACTCGAGGAGCGCGAGCTGAAGGCCGTCCAGGATTCCGCGCGCTATACCGCTGTATTGACAGCGAAGCGCAAAGCGGAAGCGACCCGGGATTCACTGTACCAGCAGCTTGCCGTCATCAAATCCATTGACGACAGCAGATATCTCTGGCCGCACCTCCTCGAGGAGATAAGCAGCGCCCTGCCGCCCTATACCTGGCTGACATCGGTCATCCAGACGAGTGCGCCGCCGAATGCGGCAGCGTGGGACACGACTGCAATCAAGTCAAAGGGCGACAAGGACAAGGATGCGGCTGCGCGCAAGGCAAAGGCTGACTCTCTTCTCATGGCCGCCTCCCAGTCCACGCGTTTCCGGATTACCGGACACACCGTGGACATCCAGGCGCTCACGCGATTCATGAAATCGCTCGAGCAGTCACCATTCATCCGAAACGTGCAGATCGCACGCTCCGAGCTGGTGATGACCGAAGGCGGAAAGGAAGTCACCGAGTTTGTGCTCGAGGCCGAATCCGAACGTCCCGGTCCCGGAATCATCCAGACCGTACCCCTCTCGCTGTCGGGCGAATAATGGCAATCGGCGAAAACATGACGAAGCGCGAGCAGCGGCTCGCAACACTGGTTGTCATGGCCGTGCTCCTGACCGGGGCATATCTGTATTTCATGCACAGGCCCAAAGGCGCGGAGATCAACGCGCTGACGCTGCGCGTCGATTCACTGGAGACCGCGAACGAGCAGGCGAAGAAGGACTACGCCAGCGGCAGCGTGGACAAGCTGCGCGAGCAGGCCGACGAATATCAGCGCCGCCTGAAAGTGATGCGACGTCTGGTGCCCACGAGCAACGAAGTTCCCGCGCTTCTCGAGGATATCTCGACGGCCGCACGCAGGGTGGGGCTCGATCTCGCTGCTGTCGAACCGCTGCCCGTGCTTCAGGGTGAGCAGTTCGATACCTACCGTTACAAGATGTCCGTTACCGGCGGGTATCACGCAATCGGAAGATTCCTGAGCAATGTCGGATCATTGAGCCGCATTATTGCGCCCGTCACTATCGAAATGAAACCTGCAGTCCAGAATGAGAAAAAGCAGACCCGCGCAAAGAAGGATGAATCGCTGATCGATACCAGCTTCCAGGTTCAGACCTACGTTGCGCACACTGCGCTGTCCGACCTTCTCGATGAAGACCAATGAAGAAAGCGATGCTTGCATTCGTCTTCATCGCGGCACTTGCAGCCGGGGCCGGCGCTCAGTCTCCGGCACCTGCCGACGCCCGCACCGATTCTGCAGGACAGATGGTGCTCAACCGGGAAGTGTTCGATTACAACGCCGCCGGAAGGCGCGACCCGTTCCTCTCTCTGATGACGACGTCGGAGCTCAAGCCGCTATTCGCGGATTTGCGGCTTGTCGGCGTGCTTACTGACATTTCCGGCCGTAATTCAGTTGCGATTCTGCGCGACGTTACGTCCAAGGAGCAATACCGCGTGAAGGCAGGACAAACTCTCGGGCGCATGCGTGTGACCCGCATCCAGCCGAAATCGGTCGTGTTCACGATCGAGGAATTCGGATTCAGCAGACAGGAGACTCTGGTAATGGGCGACTCTACGCAGGCGAGACAGTGAAGCGATCCTACATCGCAGCGTGCCTTCTGGCACTTTTCGCGGCGTCCGTCGCACACGCCGAGGCGGCACCGGCGCTCGAGGTTCGCTCCATCAGCGTCGTTCCCGGAGCTGCAGGCCCTGAGGTTGTCATCGCGGTCGATGACGGCGTCGAGATCGAGGACTTCACCCTCGCATCGCCGCACCGTGTAGTGATCGACTTCAAGGGTGCCATACTCACGATCCCCACGAACTTCTACGACAAGGTCAATCGCGGCGGCGTCACGAATGTCCGCGCGGCACAGTATGCACCCGGGACCGTCAGGGTCGTGATCGAACTGGACGCAGTCAGGCCGCACCGGCTGGCGCGCAAGGCAAACGAGCTTCGCGTTGCCATCTCAGGCTCGACCGTGGCGTTCGAGCCATGGCATTCCATGGGCGCCCGTGAGCGTGCCGCAGTCGCGACCGAACAGCAGGCCGAGCGTCCGCTTCAGCTTTCAGCCGTTCCTCAGCAGTCGGCGCAGCCGCGAATCACTGTCGCGTACCAGGACGCTGACATTCGCGACGTCATAGCCGCCTTCGCGTCTTTTTCCGGACGCACCATCGTTATCGGAAAGGATGTAGCCGGAACGATCACGGCGGAAATCCGCAATCAGCCATGGGACGTAGCGCTGCGCGCGATCCTTCAGGGTCAGGGACTCGCAGCGTCTGAAGACCCGCAGTCAGGCATCATCACGGTCGACAGCTACAAGAACATCGCGTCGAAGCAGTCGTCGGAGCCCATGACGACGCAGCTGATACCGATCAACTATGCCAATGCCGGCGCCCTTTCAGGAACTGTAAAGGCACTGCTCTCGCGCGAGTGCACGCCAGGCGGAGTGCCCGAGGCGCCCCAGAATGCCCAGACGAGCTGCTTCAGCAGGGGAAGCGTAGCGGTCGATACCGCTACAAACACACTCATCATCACCGAGTCTCCGACCCGGCTCGGGGAGCTCATGGGGTTCATCCGCAGCCTGGACGTTCGCACTCCGCAGGTCGCAATCAAGGCCAAGATCATCTTCGTGAATCGCACCGACATCGAGGAGCTTGGGCTCACCTATGATCTGGGAACGGGCACGGACCAGTTCTTCAGCCGGCTGGTACAGCGCACTGACCCGACGACGACCATTCCGGTCGATACGAACGGAGATGGAGTTCCGGACGCGATGGGCGGTGGAACACCGTTCCAGGGTGACAGGATTCTCCTGGGCGGCAACGCACTGTCCGCCATTGCGAATGCAAACGCGCGTGTGACGAATCCCGCACTCAGCCTGGTGTTCTCGGCGGCGCTCGGCAAGTTCCAGCTTACCAGCTTCCTCGATGCACTGCAGGAAGTCCGGCTAGCCGACCTTCAGGCCGAGCCGAGCATCGTGACGCTGGATAACCGCCGCGCGGAAATTCTCGTCGGCCAGGAAATTCCCATCCGCGTAATCGACGCATCGGGTGGTGGCGCTGCAGGCGGAGCTGCCGGCCAGGTTCCGCGGGCAACGGTGCAGCTCAAGGAAGTCGGAATCATTCTCAGTGTCACGCCGCACATCACCAACAACCGGCAGGTCCTCCTGACGGTTCACGCCGAAAACTCCGATGCCCAGCTCGCTTCATCGGATGTCGGATTCATTTTCGGAAAGCAGCGCGCTGACAACCAGCTATTGGTGGCGGACGGCGAAACTGCGGTCATTGGCGGACTGACTGTTACGCAAGTCACCCAGTCGAAGTCTGGTATTCCGATACTGGTCGACCTGCCATTTATCGGCAGGCTTTTCGGGGTCACGCGAACTTCGCAGGAAAAACGGGACCTCCTCATTCTCGTCACGCCGCATATCGTCGATGAAGGCGATCGTGCGCGGACGCGGCAGTAATCAGAACCGGAGTGATGGTGAAGTCAGTGAGATTGATCGGACTGTGTTTCGCTGCCCTCGCGGCAGCTGCATGCGGTGAGAGCACTGCGAACGATGCGCTTGCGGACAAAGCCGCTCCCAGCGTAGACCTCGTAGGCCCGACCGCGGCAGCTGCGGCAGCGCTTCCGGACACGTC
>JAKFCC010000132.1:0-5629 GCA_036676795.1 Gemmatimonadota bacterium | reverse complement strand
GCCGCGCTTGCGGCTGCCGCGCTCTTCGTCTGCTTCACACTCATCAGGCCGGTGCGTGAATGCTCCGGACACTGCGGCTCATGCACCGGCGCCTCGGACTGCGCCATAAAGGAAAGGAGTTCCTGATGTCCGACAACAAGAAATGCAGTGACATGTCCCGGAGAGAATTTCTTGCCATCGGCACGGGCGCCTTTGTTGTCGCAGCGCTGCCACTCGCTGGCAGCCGCCGCGAGCGTGTCATCCGCCGCACGATGCCGGTAATGGGAACCATAGCCGAATTCGCGGTTGTACATCGCAATCCCGGGCGGGCCCATCTCGCCATAGATGCAGCGATGGCCGAGCTGGTGCGAATAGAAACAATGATGACGCGTTTCAAGGCCGGCTCGGATATCGGCCGGGCGAATCAGTTTGCGAGCAGGCGGGCAATAGCAGTGACGCCGGAAACAGCGCTGGTGGTAAATGCAGCGCTCGCGTGGGCAGGTGCTACGTCCGGGCGCTACGACCCGGCAATCGGGCGAGCCGTTGCGCTATGGAATGTCAATCACCGTCATGTTCCGCCCGGGTCGGCTGATGTCGCGCGATTCAGCATGCGATCTCTGTACAGCAAGGTCGAGGTTGGTACCGGGGCCAACGGGCCTGTGCTCGTATATCATGACGCGGATGTCGGCCTGGATCTGGGATCCATTGGCAAGGGCTACGCGGTAGACCGCGCTGCTTCCGTTCTCCGTGACCACGGCATGCGCGGCGGCCTAATAAGTGTGGGCGGAGACTTGGTTTCCATCGGCTCTTCCGCGGACGGATCGCCATGGCGTGTTGGCATTCAGGATCCATCCGATCCCGGTCGTACGATTGACAGCATTGAAATCACCGAAGGTGCAGTTGCGACGTCGGGCACCTATGCGCAGCGCTTTGTATACGCCGGCCGCAGCTACCACCACCTGCTCGACCCATACACCGGTGCGCCACGCGCAACCACGGTTCGCAGCTTTACTGTCCGATCCGACACCTGTATGCACGCAGATGCAGCGGCGACTGCGGCATACGGGCTGGATGTCACCGCTGCACGATCCCTGTTTGCGAGCTGTTCACCCGAGACCGAAGTCGTTCGTATCGCCTGAGTTGCATTCATTCTGATTCGTTTGGAGGATAAATGTCGCGCCTGGTTCAACTCGTTCTCCTTATCGCCCTAACGCCAGCTGCACTGTGGGCGGTGCCCGAAGCTGGACTCCCTTCGACTACCGACGCGCTCTCGCAGGGAATCGTCGCGGTGATAATTGTTGCGGTGTTTACGCTACTGGCGATGGAGAAGGTTCACCGCGTACTCGTTGTAATGGGCGCTGTCTCACTGCTCTGGGCAATCAGCTACCTCACTCCTCTCCACCTCATCTCCTTTGAGGGCGCCAAGGAGTCGCTCGACTTCAACGTCCTCTTCCTGCTGGCGTCGATGATGGCTGTAGTCGGGGTCCTGAAGCGGACCGGTGTGTTTGACTGGGCTGTTGCGCGAATCCTCAACAAGGCCGATGGAGATGCGGGCCGTGTCCTGATGCTGCTCGCATGGTTTACCGCGATTCTCTCAGCGATCTGTGACAATGTGACCACGGTCATCTTTGTGGCACCCATGGCGCTTCAAATGGCGCGCACGATGAAGATCAATCCCGTTGCATTCCTGCTGCCGGTGGTCATGGCCGCAAACATCGGTGGAACTGCAACACTCATTGGTGATCCGCCGAACATAATGATTGGCTCTGGCGCAAACCTCACGTTCATGGATTTCATCGCCAATCTCACTGCACCCGTCACTGTCATGATGTTTGGGCTGCCGTGGTACTCCAGGCGCTACTTCGGCAAGGACTTTCAGGACCGCAGTGGGTCACTCGGAATCAGCGTGGAGGTGCCGCCGGTCACGGACCCGCAGCTGCTGCACTGGGCGCTCTGGATCAGCGGTTTCATCTTTATCGGCTTCGTGACGCACGGCATGACGGGAATGCCGACGTCCGTACCGGCCACGATCGGGGCTGGCGCACTGCTCGTCGTGCAGGACGTTCTTTACCTTCGAAAACACAGGCCGACCCAGGAAGAGCGGCAGCACGGACTTCTCGCCGTCATCGAGAAGGAGATCGAGTGGCCCACGCTTTCCTTCTTCGGATTTCTCTTCATAGCCGTTGGGGCCGCAGTTCAGACCGGGCTTATCGACACGCTAGCGAATTGGCTGGGACAGGGGATCCACGCGGGCAGCGAGCAGCTGGGACTTGGCGGGCTTGGAACACTTCTTTTCGCTGCGATCATGATCGCATGGGTCAGCGGCCTTCTGTCCTCCATAATCGACAACATTCCGTTCGTTGCCGTGATGATCCCCATCATTCACCGGCTGGCTCCTGGGTTTGCAGGCGATACAACAGTGCTATGGTGGGCGCTTGCACTCGGTGCCTGTCTGGGCGGCAATGGGAGTGCAGTCGGCGCATCCGCGAACGTCACGGTTGTTGGCGTGGCGGAGCGCGCCGGTATTCGGATTACCTTCGCAGAGTTCACACGCTTCGGCGCGCGCGTTGCAGCGATGACTCTCGTGGTCTCTTCACTGTTCCTTGCAACCCACGTTTTTCTCGGCGCGCGCTGGTCGCTGGTGATTTGGACCGGATTTGTCGCTGTCATCCTGCTCGTCAAAATGCTGATGCGCTCCTTGCCGGGCGCACGGCTGCACACCTTAGCCGTCAACGAATGATGCCCAAATAGATGGGCTGCAGCGGACCGTACTTAACGGGGATAGCCAGATGAAAACAATCCAGGCGTACTGCTCGGCATGTGACCAGAATGTTCGTGTTGTGCTCACGGACATGCCTGTCCAGGATCCTCCCTCGCCGATCCACGATTGCGAGGTGGTGTGCCTGGAGATCGGCGAACACTGCTCGGGCAACTTGTGCCCGCTGTGTGCCGTTCCCCCGATTGTGATGGCTGCCCGGCTGGTGCGAAATGGATTACAGACCGAGATGCAGCCGGTGGTGAAGGGGCGGTGCGACGCCTGCGAGAGCATCGCGGACTTCGTGATCGTCAGCCGGGAGCACGCGATTTGTGCGCTCTGCGGGAAAACCACAGAGCGGGCAAAGATCGAACTAGCGCATTAACTGCGCGTCATCGCGATCAGCGAATGGTCACTCGGAAAGTCTCGTGGCACGACGAGCACGAAGCGCTTATACGGGCAATGCCCGTCAATACAGTGTCCTTGAGAGCCTGTCCATTACCCGCAGCACGCACAGCAACCGAGAGGCTGTCAAAGCCACCATGCGTGCGTTCGGCCAATTCCTTCCATGCCGGCGGGAGCAACTCTTCAATTGCCGGGTCAGCGGCTGCGGCACTGCCCGCAGGGACGAGGGCGGCGATTACCGCGGCTTGATCCTCGCGCGCCGCTGCTGACATGGCGCCGCCCATGGCGCCCAACATCTGGCGCATCTCGCGGAGGACCGCCTGCTGTGCATCAGCCGGGAGCGGAACCGGAGTTCGTGAGTCGGTCGTAACCGGTGGAACAGCCTGGTCCTCGTGTTTTGGACTTGAGTCGCAGGCGACATACACAACAACCGAGGTGAAAACGACGGCGACACGGATTGGCCGCATGGAGAGCGCGCGACGCATGACAAAAATCCTCCAATTGTGGAACTACTCAGCGCAGCGCTAGGGAATTATTTCCACGGCTGCCCGGTTGATGATCGCTTCGATTCCAAAAAAACCTTCAACTGTATACTTGCCGGGCTTGAGGAAGGTCGTGGCTCCCTGTGCCGTGGCAAACCCCTCACCGTGCCACGTTGAGCTGTATTCGACCTTCTCGCCGGGAGCCAGCGTCCGGAGAATGAACTGCGCAGTGCAGACGTCGCTTGGCGGTCCGACGATCAGGTCACTCGCATCACGAACTGCGAAGTGCGTTGGGCAGGAGCTGACAGGCAAGTCCGCCGTAGTGTTCGACTGGTTTGTAACGGTTACCGTCACGAGTACCGGTTCACCCGACTTGAACCTTGCAAGCGATGTTTTCGCATCCACACGAAGCTGTTCCTCTACATCAGTGCCGAGCGAACATGCGCTGGCTAGTGCGGCCATGCAGACAGCAAGAACGAGGGAAATTCTCATGTTTCCTCCCGATGCATTTCCTTCTCGTCTATGATGCGGGCTGCTGAGCCTATCGTGCCTTGAGAAGGGGATGAGCGTCATCCCACGAAAGTAGTGCCCGGTTTCGCGGTATGCTCACGTTCTGATCAGTGGGGGCACATTCTGAAAAGCTCATTGGGGCCCCGGCGCGGCCTTCAGTAAGCACATGAGCCGATTCGTCTTCCGCTATTTCAGCGGGCGTCCGGTGACCATGCCTGGGGTAATCCTCGTTGAACCGCATAGGACAAATCTGCTTCCCGTCAGGAGAAACGTCAGTCAGACAAAGCCTGATACCCGGTCAGGAGTTCCCCTAAAAAGGCACACGTTCGCCAACGTCCCTATTTCGTTGTGCGGCCGTGGGTGTGCACAGCGAGTGCAAGAAAACCTGCGGAAAAGCCAGTTAGGATCAGGAGCTCGCGTCCCACCTCCGGAAAGCCTGCGCCGCGAATCATTACCGCCCGTATCAGCGTTATGATGTGCTTCATCGGGTTGAATTCCGCCATCCATTGCGCCCAGTCCGGCATCGACCTTACCGGCGTGAACAGTCCGCTCATCAGGAGGTAAATCATGATCACGAAAAAGGTTACGAACATGGCCTGCTGCTGCGTCTCCACGACCGTCGAAATGAGCAGCCCGATGCCGAGCGCTGCGACCAGGTAGATCATCATCCCGAGATAGAGCAATGCCAGGCTGCCGCGCATCGGCACATCAAAGAGCAGGCGGGCAATCACAAGTCCAATCGTGAGTTCACCAAGCGCAATGATCCAGAGCGGCAGCAGTTTGCCGGCGATGAACACACCGCGAGTCAATGGAGTCACGCTGAGCTGCTCCAGTGTTCCTATCTCCTTCTCCCTGACGATGTTCATCGCCGTGAGGAGTGTCCCAACCACGGTGACAAGCTGGACGAGAATGCCGGGGATCATGTAGTCGCGGTAGTTCAGCTCGGGGTTGAACCAGCTGCGTGCCCGTATTTCGACAGGCAGAGTACGGATCGGAGCTCTGGTGCTCTCCTCCATCAGGTCGCGCGAATATCCCGCGATGATCTGCTGGGCGTACGCGTGTGTAACGCCCGCTGCCGCGCCGTCCTCCGCATTCATTACAATCTGGACCTCTCCCTGTCCGCTCCGAACGATATCCTGCTCGAACTCACGAGGGATGGCCAGGATCATCCCGGCATCTCGCGCCAGCATCGCATCACCGGCGCGTTCCATCGATGGCGAACTCCCGGTCAGCACGAACCGACCGGAGCCCCGCAGCTTGTTCACGAGGCCGCGCGAAAGTTCGGTATTGTCGAGATCGACCAGGTACATATTGGCGGTCTTGACCTCGAAGGTCGCGGCACTGGAGAGAATAACCAGCTGTACGATCGGGATTGCAAGCATCTGCCGGAACATCAGCTTGTCGCGAAAGATCTGCAGAAATTCCTTGCGGAGGATGAATCCCAGCACGCGAAGCTTTGCTCCCATCACGCGAGTCTCGGCTTCACGCTGTGCATGGC
>JAKFCC010000131.1:0-2631 GCA_036676795.1 Gemmatimonadota bacterium | reverse complement strand
ACTGCACTAACAACAATGGTCCGCCCCGCTCGGTGAGCGGAACGGACCATTTATTGGGTGGGCGATACTGGGTTCGAACCAGTGACCTCTTCGGTGTGAACGAAGCGCGCTACCACTGCGCCAATCGCCCCAATGCCATTGAATGCTAGCCCACCCCGGCGGAATTTAGAAATCGGGGCGCTGCGTTCCGCCGAAGTCAGCGAATGAGTCCTCCACCGGGGAACCTGCGACCCCCGGCAGGCACCCGCAGCCGTCCGGGAGCCGCCCGGAAAAGGCGCGCGAATTACAGGGCTGTAATTCGCAGGAACCGCTAGAACTCAACGATGCAGCGCTCCCCGCGTCCGCCGTCGTCGTCCCGATTTGTAAGTTCCCTGAACCTCCTATAGAGTTCTTACTCGTTGGAACGCGAGGAAATGCCGATTGCGGCGGGGAATTGCAGACAATACTGCGGACGTAGCTCAGCTGGTAGAGCACCACCTTGCCAAGGTGGATGTCGCGAGTTCGAATCTCGTCGTCCGCTCGCAGGACACTGTCACGGTAAGGTTCTTCGGAATCCTATCTACACGGTGGGTTGGCCGAGAGGCGAGGCAGCGGCCTGCAAAGCCGTTAACACGGGTTCGAATCCCGTACCCACCTCGGTGAAAACCCTGGTTTCCGGTTTCGACTGGATGCAAGGGGCGATTGGCGCAGCGGTAGCGCGCTTCCCTGACACGGAAGAGGTCACTGGTTCGATCCCAGTATCGCCCACCAAAGCAAGGCAACTTGCTTGATGCAGTACCACCGGCCCAGCCGGCATGGACTAAAATGCGGACGTAGCTCAGCTGGTAGAGCACCACCTTGCCAAGGTGGATGTCGCGAGTTCGAATCTCGTCGTCCGCTCTCTTCATTACAACTCCACTCCGGATCCTTCCGGTTGCGGGCGATTGGCGCAGCGGTAGCGCGCTTCCCTGACACGGAAGAGGTCACTGGTTCGATCCCAGTATCGCCCACCACAAAGGCAGCTCCCCCGGAGCTGCTTTTTTTGTGCCCTGCGGGTCCTTCTACCCTATTCGCCGGAAACGGCTTCTTTTACCCTGTGGGCGGACACCCTTGGCACCCCCACCAGCTCCAGCTAGGGTAGAAACCGCTAGGAGCGATCTGGCTCCGCGACCGAAGGGAGGTGCCCGTGGGTTTACTTGACGATCTAAAGGGCAAGGCTCAGAAAGTAATTGGTGGCAACGAACAAGCCATCAAGGACGGCATCGAAAAGGCCGGCGACTTCGTCGACTCCAAGACCGGCGGAAAGCACGCCGACAAGATCGATTCCGTGCAGCGGGGCGCTTCCGACTTCGTGGACAAGGCGAACGAACGGCCGAACACGCCGCCGGTCGCCGAACAGCCTCCCGTAGCCGGCCAGCCCCCCGTTACCGGGGAACCCCGCCAGCCAGGCCTCTGACCCAGATACGTCAGCGAGGTGCCGGTCCCGCCGAGAGGCGGCGCCGGCACCTCCGGCATTTAACGGCGCTTGACGGGCGTCCACGACGGCGTCCACGAACGCTTAAAGAACCAACGCGGGGTCACTTCCAGCCCATCCGGTACGTCAGGATGGGCTCGGAGTGACCCCGCGTTGCTTTAGGCGGTTGGGAAAGCGTCAGGAGGGTTCGTGGTTCTGGCCTTCGCGGGCCAGGGCGGTGAGCCGCGAGACGGCGCGGAAGTACTTCTTCATGTATCCGCCGGTCATCATTTCCTCGGTGAAGAGCTGGTCGAACGGCACGCCGCTGGCCAGGATCGGCACGTCCTTGTCGTACAGCCGGTCCGCGAGCACCACAAAGCGCAGCGCGACAGACTGCTCGGTAATGGTGTGGACGTTCTTCCAGACGACGCCCTCGATCCCGTCGAGCAACTGGCGGTAGCGGCTCGGGTGAACGCCGGCCAGGTGGTCGATCAGCGTGCTGAACTCATCACGCGCCACCGTCTTGCCATGGAACTCATTCTGCATGTGGTGCGTCAGCTGCTCGTTCGGCAGCGGCTGCGGCGCGGCCGGCAGGCCACGGTGGCGGAAGTCCTCGCCGTCAATGCGGACGACGTCGAACTGGTCCGCCAGCACCTGGATTTCCCGGGCGAAGTCGACGGCGGCAAAGCGGCCGTCGCCCAGGGAGCCCGGCAGGGTGTTGGAGGTGGCCGCAAGCTTGACGCCGGCGTCGGCCAGTTCGCGCATGAGCCGGGACATCAGCACGGTGTCGCCCGGATCGTCGAGCTCGAATTCGTCGATGCAGACCAGCTTGTAGTGGCTCAGCGCTTCGACGGTCTTGCGGAAGGACAGCGCCCCGACGAGGTTGGTGTATTCGACGAAGGTGCCAAAGGCCTTGGGCCCGGGGGTCGCGTGCCACAACGAGGCGAGCAGGTGGGTCTTGCCGACGCCGAAGCCGCCGTCGAGGTAGATCCCGGCCCGCGAGTTGTCCTTCTTGCCGAAGAGGCGTTTGAAGAGGCCGTCGCCGTCGCGCGCTCCGACGTTGGCCGCGAATCCCTCCAGCGCCCTGACCGCGGCGGCCTGGCTGGGCTGGGACGGATCCGGCCGGTAGCTGGAAAACGAAACCTCACCGAAGCGCGGCGACGGATAAAAACCTTTGAGGAGTTCATCCACTGAAACTG
>JAKFCC010000130.1:0-1713 GCA_036676795.1 Gemmatimonadota bacterium | reverse complement strand
ACGCACACTCAGGTTTCCCGCCCCCACTGCTTCGGCTGCTGACGCGAGATTTTCAAGCGGAACGACTATATGCCTTCTGAGAACTCCTGCGAAGGCCAGCCCGCCGGCGAGTATGAGAAAAGCGACAATGGCCGATATGATCGTAAGGCGCCTGAATGTGGCCGCCTGAGATGCCTCGAGAACATCGCGCTGCCGGGACTGTATCGACAGGAATTCCAGAACTGCCGCATTCAGCTCATTGCCATAGAGGCGCAGTTGTCCTGCGCGCAATCGCGCACGCTCGGAATCGCCCGTGCGGATAAGATCAAAAAGCTGCTGGGCTTCCACCTCCAGCTGCTGGTGAAGCTCCTTGATACGCTCCACCTGGAGCCTTGCATCGCGCGGAAGCGGTGCCGCGAGATACTGCTGGATCAGGCGATATGCACGCCTGCCATGCTTCCAGAATTCACTTATCTGTTCATCCTGAGGGCGATCGATCTGAGCGTACGCCGACAGAACCTGTGCATACACCTCCGCCAGGATGTCCTCGGCGGCACGCTGCTGCGCGATCAGGGTCTCCGTGTTCTTCGCCAGATTTGTGCGCATTGTGCCCAGCATCAGCAGCAAGCCAAGGAGGGCGAGCGCAATGGTCGCAGCCGAAATAACGGACCCCGTAACTACGATTCGGCGAAGCGACGATTTCGATCTCATGGAATCGGATATGGCGCGGGGTGCATAGTCCCGTCGGCTGCCACCGACATTAGGCTGTATGAGCTGCCTGCGGCGCCAGTTGAATCGAAGGCAACAGCGCCAGTCACACCAGCGTGTCGCGGCCGGCCCCGGCCAAGCGAGGCAAGAAAATTCCGGACGGCCTGGCGATCAGGGCCGACGGTGCGAATCGCGGCCGCATAGAGCATTGCGGCTTCGTACGTCAGCAGCGCCTGCGTAGTCAGCGCATAACCGAATCGTTCCCTGAATCGATGCGCCAACGCTTCAATCCTGCTGGAATCGGGCGCAACAGGGCCAACACGCACGAACTGCAGCCCGGCGAAGGTTGCAACGGTGTCGTCGGCGATCTGATCCTGAACTCCATCGCTCGCTACGACAATCGCGTTCGGAATGGTTCGACGCAAAATAGGCAGCACGCGTGCAAGCTCCTGGGACCGGCCAAGCCAGAAAAGAATGTCCGGTCGGCTGAGCGAAATCGCCCGTGCGTTGCCCTCCGGATCTCCGAACTTGGCTCCTTCAGCGTACGGTGCTTCATACACGATCGACCGCCCGTCGCGCCTAAGCAGCCCTTCAAGCGTCTCATGCAGACCCCGGCCGTAGTCGTCATTCACGAACATCACGGCCATTCGCGCGTTCGGGTGATTGGAGACGGCCTTTGCCAGGAATTCGGCCTGGTGGGCGTCACTGCCGACCATGCGGAAGGAGAATGGGCCCGCATCATCGAGGAGGGCGACCGTGCTGGTCGGCGCGATGTGCGACAATCCCTTCTCGTTGTAAATGGTCGAAGCAGACAGGGTGGACGCACTGTTTGAATGGCCGACCACTCCGACAACCGATTCGTCAGCTGCGAGGGTTTCCGCTGCGGTTATCGCCGGCATGGCAGCTCCGAAGCTCTCGGGGATGGAACGGATGGTAAGCTTGGGTCCGCCTTGTGTCCGCGCATCCTCCACCGCCATGACGGCGGCGTCGATTCCGTCGTTTGAGAGCACGACTCCAATGCGGGCA
>JAKFCC010000129.1:0-3746 GCA_036676795.1 Gemmatimonadota bacterium | reverse complement strand
GGGTTAAACAAAAGCAGGGCCCGTCAAAGACGGACCCTGCTCGAAACCTGTAAGGTTCCGGACTCAGAAGAGTTAGCTGAAAGCTAAGTCTTAGAGAGCCTGGATGTTTACGGCCTGGGGACCCTTGGGGCCCTGCTCGGTTTCGAAGGAGACCTTCTGGTTCTCTTCGAGGGAGCGGAAGCCGGAAGAGGCGATCGCGGAGTAGTGTGCGAAGACGTCCTGTGAGGAGTCATCGGGGGAAATGAAGCCGAAGCCCTTTTCAGCGTTAAACCATTTGACGGTACCAGTAGCCATTATTTTTTGTCCTTCGTGAAGGTGGAGGAAAAGTCCCGACTTTCGGGTCCTCCTGTGTGGGGTGCTCAAAACCGCTGCTTCAGAAGAACAAGGTCTTGCAACCTTGCGTACTGCCTGAACTACGAACTGCATAAACACAACAACAGGATCAACACTACAGGAGAAATCCGAAGCGGATTACCACCGGGGTGGGCACGGCGCCTCCGGCGCCGCTTTCGGGTCCCTCCGCCGGGACCTCTGCGGACCTAGAATGGCGGCATGACACCGCAGGAGTTGGCCAACCTGGTGCACCTGCGCCGGGCCCGGGACCTGATCGACCGCAACTACGCAAGGCCCCTTGATGTGCCCACCATGGCCGCCGGTGCCCTGATGTCCCCGGCGCACTTCTCCCGTCAGTTCAAGGCGGCTTACGGCGAGACGCCCTACAACTACCTGATGACCCGCCGGATCGAACGCGCCATGGCGCTGCTGCGGGCGGGGGCCAGCGTGACCGATGCCTGCATGGAGGTCGGCTGTACCTCGTTGGGGTCGTTCAGCTCGCGGTTCACCGAGATCGTCGGCATGACGCCAAGCGAGTACCGGTCCCGGGAGCACTCCGCGGTGCAGGCCATGCCGCCGTGCATTGCCCGGCTGCGCACGCGGCCCGCCCGCAAACCGAGCAGGATTGAAGAAGCGCCCCCGCGAACGCAGTAATAGCGTGAGGACATGAACATTTCACTGCAGTACTCACAGATCACCGTCAACGACCTCGACGAGTCGCTCGCCTTCTACCGGGACGTGCTCGGCCTGGAGGTCCGCAACGACGTCGGCTCCGACGGGCAGCGCTGGGTCACGCTCGGCAGCAAGGCCCAGCCCGACCTTGAGCTGGTGCTGTCCGAACCGCACGCCGGCCGCTCCCAGGACGACGGCGACGCCCTTCAGCAACTGCTCGTCAAGGGCGCCCTCCCCATCCTCGTCTTCCGCACCGACGATCTCGACGCCACGTTCGAGGCGGTTCGGGCCTCCGGCGCGGAGGTCCTCCAGGAACCCATCACCCAACCCTGGGGCCCGCGTGACTGCGCGTTCCGCGACCCGTCCGGCAACATGGTCCGCTTCAACCAGGCCACTTAGCCCCGGGCACGCCTGGCCGCTTGCCGTCCCGGCGCGGCCCGCTAGCTCCAGGGATGCGCGGGGACGGGTCTGCAACTCGATACCTGATGGCCCGGTGCATCGTGAGCGACTAAAGCGCCATTAGATGGTCAACCGCCGGCTCAGGTGCAAGCCAAAAAGACCAGCCCAAAAGACAGGTACAGACTACTGGTGACCGTAGGTTCGCCTGGTCGATAAGCTCCGGATTAAGCCGATATATCGGCCAACCGTGATAGGGGTGTCGGCCGGCACCCTCGGCCGCCGCCGCCCCGATTACCGTCCGTCAATGACGGCAGGTCATCTTCCGCAAGGGTGTGCGAACGCGAGACAACAGACTTCGCTCTCCACGTGCAGGAGGACCTGATGCGGTTCCTAACAGGATTGTCCCGGCGACACCAGGGGCGGCACTCCGCCCCGAGCAAGAAATCCTTGCGCCACGCTCCCGCGCCGCTCCGGCTTCTGCTTGTCGCGGTTTTAGCTGCCGCCCTCGCAAGCCTCCACGTACTCACCGCCCCGGCAGCGCATGCCGCGGACGTCCTCGTGACTCCGTCGGCAGAGACAGCACCCGTTCCGAGCTCTAGTGACGCGGCAGACGACACCGCGATCTGGATACACCCCACGGATCCGTCGCAGAGCGTGGTGATCGGTACGGACAAATTAAGTACCGGAGGCGTGGGGGTCTACGACCTGTCGGGGCGCCAGTTACATTTCTACCTGCACGGCAGTATGAACAACGTCGATCTCCGGTACAACTTTCCGTTGGGCAGTGAGCGCGTCGCCCTCGTCGGCGTGACGGAGAGGAATGTGGGGTCGACCGGCGTTCGATTCTACAAGGTGAACGTCACGGATCGGTCCCTGACAGAGGTGGGGCGCATCACCACTCCAGGTAGGCCTCGCGGCTTCGGAATGTATCACTCCCCAGTCTCTGGGAAGTACTACGCCTTTGTGCATGACTTCAACACGAATGTGATATCCCAGTTCGAGCTGGACGGCTCCAATGGATCGGTTCGAGGGACTGCCGTGCGTTCTTTCGACAACGGCGACAGCTCAGAAGGCATTTCGGCAGATGATGAGCTGCAACGTGTCTATGTGTCCGAGGAGAAAGTCGGCTTGTGGCGGTACGGAGCTGAGCCGGGGGACGGTTCAACCCGGACACTCGTGGATCGCACCGTGGCAACGGGTGGACGAATAGTGGAGAACGTCAAGAATTCCGCCATTTACTATGGTCAGCAGGGGACCGGTTATCTGATTGTGTCGAGCCAGGGTGGATCCAACTTCGTCATCTACAACCGCGGTGACAACGCCTTCGTCGGCTCCTTCAAGATCATCGATGGAGGCGGCGTCGACGGTGTGACTGGTCAGGACGGCATTGATGTCACCAATTTCCCACTCGGACCGTCCTACCCCGCTGGTCTTTTCACCAGCCAGGACCACAACAACACCAATGCGGGCAACGGTAACAGTGGCAACCAAAACCACAAGCTTGTCTCTTGGCAGCGAATTGCCGATGCTTTCAGCCCTCGCCTGCTTGTGGACACCACTTTTGACCCGCGTCAAATAGGAGCAGTGGGCGGAGGAGGAGACCCCGGACCGGATACCATACCGCCCAATACCTCGATGACAGGTGGTCTATCAGGGACCAGTAGCAGCACTTCGGCTGAGTTCACCTTCACTGCGACGGAGCCTGCGACGTTCGAGTGTGCCTTGGACGGGGGTGTCTTCGAGGTTTGCACGTCGCCGAAGACATACGCTGATCTCGCTGTTGGCTCGCACGCCTTCGCGGTGCGCGCGACCGACGCGGCTGGCAACTCCGACCCAACTCCTGCGGAGCAAACTTGGGTAATCGACATCTCAGCGCCTCAGACGGTGACGTTGGCGCCGACAGCGGACGCCTATGTTTCCAGCGCGGCGACGACGACGAACTACGGGACGGCGCCGAAGCTCGCAGTGGACAGCAGCCCGGTGGAGAACGCCTACCTAAAGTTTGATTTGTCGGGACTCGCAGGAAGGACAATCGTAAGCGCGAAGCTCCAACTGCGGGCGACGACCAGCGGCTCAACGGGGACCCAGAACGTCAGGTTGGTTACGGTAGACACCTGGACTGAGAGCGGCCTCACGTACAGCACAAGACCGGCTTTGGGCAGCAGTGTGCTGGGCAGTGTCGGACCGGTCACGGCGAACACCGGTTATGAAATGCCACTGTCTGCGTCAGCTCTGCAGGGTGAGGTTGGCGGCATCCTGTCGCTTGGCATCAACGCCACCAGCAGCGACGGGGCCGACTTCGGCTCCAGAGAGACTACGACCCCACCAAGGCTGGTGCTCCA
>JAKFCC010000128.1:0-4101 GCA_036676795.1 Gemmatimonadota bacterium | reverse complement strand
GGTACCCCGGCGCACGATCCTTGCACGCAACACACACATCGCTCCTTCACCCATCGCAAGGAAGTACAATGCGTACAATCGTACTTGCCGCCGGCCTTACGCTGGCGGGCGCTTCAGCAGCACAGGGTCAGCAAGCTCAGTCGCTTGCGTCAACAAGTGATTTCGTCCCGCAGCAGGTGGTCGTCGCCACTCCGGCACCGGCAACAGATCTCCGACCGGTCGATGCACCGATCGGCATGACGCGCGAGAAGGCAGCCGTGAATGCGGCCCAGTCAAACGCCCTGGCAGCGGCAAGCGCGGCAGACATGGATCCGGGCACGCGTAACGTGCTCGCGATTATCGGCGCCGTTGTCGTAGTCGTCGCCCTCGTCGCCTTCTTGCTGTAGCACTAGCGACCTGCTGCTAAAAAAAGGGGCCGCTCTCGCGACCCCTTTTTAGTTTCCTCAACGCGAAACGGACTACGCGTTTTCCGTATTCAGTTTACCCGTGGCCGTTTTCCGTACTGCCACTGGACAATGCTCATTGAAATCCGCACAATCACCCCGATGAAACCAGCCTCATCGCGGTGACCTTCCGGAACTTCCTGGCCGGCGCGCCTATCGCCCTCACTGGACTCCTCGCGGGCGCGCTGCTCTTTGCAGTCATGATGGTCATTCCGGCCCCCGCTGACATGAGCGTCCTCGCCTGGCGCGCCGCGGCGGTTGGAGTACTGATGGCGACCTGGTGGATTACGGAAGCCATCCCCATCGCCGCAACCGCGCTCCTGCCCATCGTGCTCTTTCCGCTGCTCGGTGTGGCCAACGTTGCCGCGTCTACGGCGCCATTTGCCAATCCCGTGATATTCCTCTTCCTCGGAGGATTCATCATTGCCATTGCACTGGAAAGCTGCGGACTGCATCGCCGGCTCGCGATCGGCATACTGAGCGTAGTCGGCACGCGGCCGGCCAACCTGATTCTCGGGTTCATGGTCGCCACTGCATTCATCAGCATGTGGGTCAGCAACTCGGCCACAGTCGTGATGATGCTTCCCATGGCGACTTCCGTGATGGCGCTCGCCCGCGGCAGTGGCGACAGCGGAGCCGAAGGACGCGCGTTCGACATTGCTCTGCTGCTCGGGCTCGCTTACGCCGCGAGCATCGGCGGCCTTGGAACCATCATCGGAACGCCGCCGAATGCTCTCTTCACCGGCTTCATGTCCGAAACCTACGGAGTGAAGATCGGGTTCCTCGACTGGATGCTGCTGGGAGTTCCAACTGTTGTACTCGCCCTTCCTTTCGCATGGGTGCTGCTCACGAAATGGCTCTTCCGCATTGGCTCGCACCCGATCGCCGGCGGCGAAGAAATGCTCCGCGCCGAACGGCTCCAGCTTGGAGCCATCTCGAGACCGGAGTGGACCGTTGCAATAATTGCAATGCTGACGGCGCTCGCCTGGATTACCAGCCCGCTGATCGAACGAGTCATCCCCGCGGTGAATGACACTGGCATTGCAATAACGGGCGCGCTGCTGATGTTCATTGTACCGGTTGGAATGCGCCCCTTTCGTGTCGCGATCACCTGGAAGCAGGCCGAGCGGGTGCCCTGGTCAGTGCTGATACTCTTTGGCGGCGGTTTGTCACTTGCCGCTGCAATTCAGGAAACAGGGCTGGCGGGCTGGATTGGGGGCGAACTCGTCGCGCTCGCCGGCTGGCCACTCCTGCTCGTGATCTTCGTGCTGACCGCTGTCATCATCTTCCTGGGCGAGCTGACCAGCAACACAGCGACGGCGGCCGCGTTTCTTCCAGTCGCAGGGTCGCTTGCGGTTGGAATCGGCGTGGACCCGCTGATGCTCGCTGTTCCTGTTGCAATGGCGGCGAGCTGCTCCTTCATGATGCCCGTGGGAACGCCGCCGAACGCCATTGTTTATGGAACCGGATCGGTCCCAATGCGACAGATGGCAAGGGCAGGGATCTGGCTCAACCTGTTCTTCATGGCACTGCTGCCACTGGTGGTCTATCTGCTCGTCGCGCGCGTCTTCCGGCTGGCGTAACGCAGCCTGACGTTCACAATACTGGACAACAGGCTGCCTGACGCGCACAATCTGACCATGAAAATCGCGCAGTCCCGCTGGATCCGGGCCTTTCTTTTCGGCATCCTCGCAGAAATCGCAACGATCGGGTCGATCATCATCGCGGTCCTGATCTACAAGAACTTCGTCGCGCGTGGACTGACCGCGGCGCAGTACGACGCTATCAGCCGGCAGGCCGGCGGCATCATTGGCCTCACACTCGGCACGCTGTTCGTTTTTCTGCTCGCGTGGCCGGTCGTCCGCGCAGTCGCGAAACACAGGATGCTGCACGGCCTTGTCGTTGGGGCAGGAGCGATAGTGCTGCAGTCCAGCGGCTCGCTCCTCGGCCACGACGGACTGCCAATGGCGTATGTGTACTCGGTGGTTCTCAAGCTGCTGGCCGGCGCGGCCGCCGGCTGGCTCGCATGGCGCGTCCCCTATCGCACTGTCGCCTGAGCGACGCGAATGCAGGAGTTCATCGATAAGTCCCGCTACTATCTCGCGACCGAATACCTGACCAAGATCCGCCACTGCATCGATGAGCTTCCCGAGGATGCGCTCTGGCGGCGACCCAACGACAGCTCCAACAGCATAGGTAATCTCCTGCTGCATCTCGCCGGCAATATCCGCCAGTGGATTGTCGGCGGCATCGGACTCAGGGACGTCACGCGCGACCGCGCCGCTGAGTTCGCTGCAAAAGATGGAGGAACACGCGCAGAACTCTTGGCGAACCTCGAGCGGGCAGTGGGCGAGGTTGATGATGTACTCTCCAAACTCTCACCAGAAGCACTTGGTGAGCAGCGCGTCATCCAGGGCAGGAGCACGACAGTAATGGATGCGCTTTATCATGTCGTGGAACATTTCGCGATGCACACGGGGCAGATCGTCCTGATGACGAAAATGTACGCACCCGGAAAGATTGCTTTCTACAGGGATGCCGGCGGCCTGGCTCAGCCGACGTGGGGCGGCAGGGAGGGCATGCCATGACATTGCCAACTGGCCGTCCAGCGTGCACTATCAACTTTCCGATTCGCCCCAACAATGAGGTAGCTGTGATGCGACGTATTCTCTCCACTTCCATACTTGGAACTGCGCTCATAACGATTGGCTGCGCGACCGCGGCCCCGCCGGCTCCTCAAGCCGTTGTGACGGGCGGCTTCGTCGCGATGCTCGGCAGCGACACGCTGACTGTCGAGCGGTACATCCGCACCAACAGTTATGTCGAAGGCGATTTCGTGGTTCGCAATCCCAGCGTGCGCATCATACACTACCGCGCGACGCTCGGCCCCCAGGGCCAGATAATGGCGTTCACAGCGGCGACCCGGCTTCCCACCGCAGACCCGGCGAGCCCGCCCATGCGGCAGGTGACCACCAGCTTCGGTGACACACTCGCCATCGTGGAGATCATGAATGCCGGCCGCCGCGATACAGTGAATTCTGTGAGAAAGGGATTCAGAAGGCCGGTCTCGGCGGCGATGCCAACCATCCCGGCACCGCTCGGCCTCTATGAAGCTCTCATTGCAGCAAACCCGACGCAGGGCAGGGACAGCGTTGGCATCTCGCTCGTGGGAACAGGCCGCTCCGCGAACAACACGCTCTGGATCTGGCGCACGCACAATGGAGACTCGATCCTCACCCGCAGCACCTTTTCACCCGGCTGGTACGAGCGCCTCTCCATCAGTCGCGACGGACTGATCACGGGCGGCGACTGGCGCGCTACTACAGTGAAAGCCCTGATCAAGCGCGTTGACAACGTTCAGTTCGACGTCATCGCAAAGGGGTGGTCTGCTCAGCAAAACCCCGGACCCCTCTCGCCGTCGGACAGCGTCTCGGCCTCTGTCGGTGGCGCGAACATCTTCGTCAAGTACAGCCGCCCGTTCACGCGCGGCCGCAATGTGTGGGGCGATGTGGTGCAGTGGGGCACCCGCTGGAGATTCGGTGCCAACGCAGCAACGCAGTTCACCACGACAAAGGATCTTGCCTTTGGCACGACCGTTGTCCCAGCCGGCAAGTACACGCTCTGGATGATGCCTTCGGAAACAGCGCCGAAACTGATC
>JAKFCC010000127.1:0-1845 GCA_036676795.1 Gemmatimonadota bacterium | reverse complement strand
CCCGTCAGCGGCAACCGGAATACTGCTGCGGGGCCCTCTGGCCGGTCCTCAGAGGGTCGTGTCGTCTACCGGTGAGCGCTTGTTTAGACGGCCTAAGCGCCGGGAACGGCCATGTTGTGCAGGTAAGTGGTTATCTCCCCCAGGAACGGCATGGAGGGGTCGTGTGCGCCGATTTCTGGACGTACATGACCCGCATTGAACGGAATCTAAAAGTCAGTCGCGGCGGGACCGCAGGACGGCGGCGAGATCCGGCACTCGTGCGCCAGTGATGACATGCCACGTACCGTCATTCGCACCGGGCGCAGTCGGACGGCAGTAGATGCCCATGTCTGGAGAGTTGGCGGCGGGGGCCGCGAGGACGTTGGCCGCCGCAGTGACGGAGGAAACCGCCGCACTCGTCAACGTTCCGCCGTTATCGAAAATGTCCGAGCTGGTGGGTACAAGGAACGTCCGGCCACGCACACGGCGGCCATTCCGGACACCCCCTGTCTGCCAACTGACTACTGCGCCAGTAGCTGCGCTGTAGTTGGCGGCGGCAGCGCCACCTGTCAAATTGGCGAAGGGCCCGACGGAGAATGCCGTCTGCAGCTCGTTGTTCGTGTCGTTGATGACCTCGACATCTCCCTCGACCTGAATGTTCACCACGGGAGGGAAGATGCCCTTGATCGCGTCGAAGAACTGGTGCACCTTGGCGGCAGAGTTTGAGGCCTCGGCAACGGAGGGAACATACCCAGCGTCGGACCATTCGCGGAAGAAGAAATTCGAATAGCCGGGCGAGCCAGTAAATCCATGCCACCGGACTTTTACCCTCAACATATTGGTCATGACTTCTAACCTAGGCAACAACGCACACATTAAGTGGGAATTGATTAGGGACGCGCGGAAACAATTCATTCATGACACGCGAGAGGGGCCCCGCAACCCCGGTCCTTGATTAGGAACCTGACGGACGGTAGCCCCTCTGTCGTCAATTCTAGCATCAGTTCTGGTCAATTCTCGTTGGCCGCGGTTTAGCCTGGGCAGCTGTGATAATCCGCTCAGCGAACGTGAGTCGAGGCCGCCGGCCATTTGACAGGCCTCGTATATGCACGGCTGATACGGCGGCGGCCGCCGGCTATTGGCGGTTCTAGCACGGGTGTATTAACTCGTGCGTGCTACTGCGGTGTCGTGGCGGCGACGTAGAGGTGCGTCAGCTCGAGCTGCTGCTCTGCGAGATCCAGATAGAGCGCCATGACTCCGTGGATGACTTCGACCAGCTCGGCGACCACCACGAGCAACGCGGCCTGAACGACCAGGACAATCAGCCACCCGATACAGACCAGGATCCGTGAGCGGATGGAGACCCGGCCCTCGACGACTTGGGGGAAGCGAAGAGGGCCGGGCAGCATCCGACGTATGGCAGCTCCCATGGTCTCAACCAGTGTTCTGTTGGGTGTGTGTACGTACGCCAGATGCTTCATGGGAGAAAGGATGAGCGCTCAGACTCAAGCTCTCCCCCAGATTGAGGGTAGCTCTCCCAAGGTATTTCCAAGGTTTTCCCGCGCCGTCCGGCGATGAAAGGACTAATCTGACGGTGGCCGGTCAGAGGGTGGCGGGCGGGAAGGACTTCGCTCCGCTCAGAGCTATCCCGGAGCGGCTCCCCTTCCCCAACTCCTCACTGAAGACTTTTCGTTGGGCATGCTAACGCCACGGCTCCCCGTGGGGCTACCGCCGAAGTCTTCACCCGTCAGCGGCAACCGGAATACTGCTGCGGGGCCCTCTGGCCGGTCCTCAGAGGGTCGTGTCGTCTACCGGTGAGCGCTTGTTTAGACGGCCTAAGCGCCGGGAACGGCCATGTTGTGCAGG
>JAKFCC010000126.1:0-4659 GCA_036676795.1 Gemmatimonadota bacterium | reverse complement strand
GATTGCTGCGGCAAGAATCCGCGCGTCATACGGCCCGGCGCCATTCCGGCCGACCTGTTGAGAGAGAGCGCGCCGACACTCGTAGGCGACGCTTGAAGCGGGTCCTGTTCGTATGTACCGGCAACACTTGCAGGAGCCCGCTCGCCGAGGGAATTGCGCGCAAGATACTGACCGACCTCAACCGCAATGACATCGAGGTGTCGAGTGCGGGCACCGACGCATGGGACGGCGGCGCCGCCACTGACGAGGCACTCCTGGTCGGGATGGAGCGTGGACTCGACATCGCGGCGCACCGGTCGAAAAAGCTGACGCGCGAGGTAGTACGCGATGCAGACCTGATACTCGCAATGAGTCCGCAGCACCTCACTGCCGCGCGCAAGCTTGGCGGGGAAGACAAGACTCATTTGCTCTCCCAGTACGCGACGTCGGGAGAGTCCGATCAGATGATCCGTGATCCTTTTGGCGGGGATCTGGAAGCGTACCGCAACACTGCCGATGAACTTCAGGGGCAGGTGCAGCTCGCTCTCGACAGGTTCCTGAGCGACAAGACGCCGGAATGAGGCCGGGCAGACTCGTTCTGCTGGGCCATCCGGTATCACACAGCGTTTCCCCGCGCATGCAGAACGCTGCGCTCCACGCGGCCGGAATCGACGCGCACTATGAGGCGGTGGATGTGCAGCCGCGCTCTCTCCGAAAAATGATTCGGGAGCTTTCCGAGGTGAACGGCGCTGGAAATGTCACGCGGCCGCACAAGCGGGCAGTGTGCGAGCTTTGCGATTCGCTGACCGGTGTGGCTGAACGCTCAGGCGCGGTGAACACGTTCTGGTTCGAGGACGGGAAGCTGTTCGGCGACAATACCGACGTTTTCGGCTTCGACCGCGCGGTTCGCACGCTTGTCCATGACAGCTATCAGCGAACCATCGCGCTATTCGGGTCGGGCGGCGCAGCCGCGGGCGTCCTCGAGGCGCTGAGCAGGTGGCCGGGAATTACGGTGGACCTGGTTGCACGTAACAGGATTGCGGGCGCTGAGCTTGTTTCGCGGTATCCTGATTTCGTCCACTATGTGGAGATGACGCAGGAACGGCTGCATGAAGCGAAGCTTGTCATCAACGCGACCCCCATCGGCCAGGACGACGACTCGCTGCCATTTGACGTGAACCAACTGCATTCATCAGCCAAAGTTTTTGATCTCGTATACCGGCGTGGCGGGACACTGCTCGTGAGACTCGCGCGCGCCGCCGGCCTGGATGCCGAGGATGGAACGACCATGCTGGTGGAGCAGGGAGCGCTCTCCTTCGAGCGGTGGTTTGGATTTGAGCCGGATCGAACCGTCATGCAACTGGCCATTTCGTAACTGCAGTGAGGTTAGGGAAGTTTGCGCGCGCGGCGGGGCACGCGGCGCTGGACTTCATGCTTCCGATTGCCTGCGTGTCTTGTGACCGGCTCACTGACCCGGGAGAGACAGGAATTGTGTGCGGGACCTGCTGGTCGCGGCTGCACAACCTGCCGCATCCGCAATGTGCGCGGTGCGGGCATCCGAATCCCGTAGGGCGGTGCACCTTCTGCGACCTGCTCCCGTCTTACGTGCGGGCCGCGCGCTCAGTCGCGTGGGTACCGGGCGGAACCGCCGGTGAGATCGTTCATGCGCTCAAGTACGATGGGTGGAGCAGGGTTGCTCTGGAGATGGCCGAGCGCATCGGCCGGCTCCACTGGCCACGCGATGTCATCGAGGAGCGGGCCGCAATCATTCCTGTCCCGCTCAGCCGGGCACGCCAGAGGGAGCGAGGGTACAACCAGAGCGAGCGGATGGCGGCCGCGCTGGGGCAGCTATGGAATATCCCGGTGTGGAGCGACGTCGTCATGCGGACGCGAAGCACTGTCTCGCAGACCGAGTTGACCCCGGACGCCAGAAAGCGCAATGTTGCCGGCGCTTTCTCGGTCGGAGTTGAGCGCAGGCAGCAGATTCGTGGAGCCCATCTAGTTATTATCGATGATGTAATGACAACCGCCGCCACGCTCAATGCGTGTGCGGATGTGCTCTTCCAGGCAGGCGCTCGAACCATCAGCTATGTGACGTTCGGACGTGCCCGCGCCGCGGGTGATCGCCGGTAACAACTACAGGAGTCGACTAGATGGCAACACGTGTTGGGATAAACGGTTTCGGCCGCATCGGCCGCCAGGTTCTCCGCGCCGCAAAGGAACAGGGAGTCGCGGACCTCGATTTCGTCGCGGTGAATGATCTCACCGACACGAAGACTCTCGCCCACCTGTTCAAGTACGACTCGGTCCACGGGACCTACGACGGCGACGTAGAAGCCGGCGACGGGTCAATCATCGTGGATGGCGACGAGATCAGGATTCTCTCGGAGAAGGACCCCGCCTCGCTGCCATGGAAGGATCTCGGAGTGGACATCGTCCTCGAGTCCACCGGCCGCTTCACCGATGCCTCCGCCGCGCGGAAGCACATCGAGGCCGGAGCCAAGAAGGTCATCATCTCCGCGCCCGCCAAGGGCGAAGACATCACCATCGTCATGGGTGTCAACAGCGACAAGTACGACGCGGCGAAGCACAACATCATCTCCAATGCGTCCTGCACGACCAACTGCCTTGTGCCGATGGTGAAGGTCATCAGGGACAACTTCGGCTTCCGGCATGGCGCGATGACAACCGTGCACAGCTACACCAATGATCAGTCCATTCTGGATCTTCCGCACAAGGACCTGCGCCGCGCACGGGCAGCAGCGCTCTCGATGATCCCGACCACCACCGGCGCCGCAAAAGCCACGTCGCTCGTGATTCCGGAGCTCAAGGGCAAGATCGACGGAATCTCCGTTCGCGTTCCGACTCCGGACGTGTCATTCACGGACCTTACGGTCGAGGTGGAGAAGGCTACGTCGATCGCTGAAGTCAACGCTGCATTCCGCGCGGCGGCTGAAGGTGCCCTGCTGGGTATTCTCGAGTACACCGAGGTGGAGCTCGTTTCCTGTGACTACATAGGAAACCCGGCTTCCTGCATTCTCGACGCAAAGACGACGAACGTTGTCGACGGAACGCTGGTCAAGGTATCCGGCTGGTACGACAACGAGTGGGGATACTCCTCGCGCTGCGTCGACCTGCTCAGGATGGTTGGAGCTCGTCTCAGCTAATCGATGAAAAAGAAGACAGTCCGCGACCTCGCGGACAGCGAGCTCCGCGGGAAACGCGCTCTCGTGCGCGCCGACTTCAACGTTCCGCTGGACGAAAACGGCACGATCACAGATGACTTGCGAATCCGCGCGGCGATTCCGACGCTCAGGTTCCTGCTGGATAAGGGCGCACGGCCCGTTCTCCTCTCCCATCTGGGAAGGCCGAAGGGCAAGCCCGATCAGAAGTACTCGCTCCGCCCTGTGGCGAAGCGACTCTCCGAGCTGCTTGGAGCGCCCGTCGCTTTTCTCGATACGACCATCGGGGAAGCAGCGGTCGCAGCAACGAAGAATCTCAAGGATGGCGAAGCGCTGCTGCTCGAGAATACCCGCTTCTTCGCAGGCGAGGAAAAAAATGAGGCGGAGCTTTCAAAGTCCTTTGCCCAGCTCGGCGACTTCTATGTGAACGATGCCTTCGGCGCGGCGCACCGTGCTCACTCATCCACGGCGGGCGTGACTGTATCGCTCCAGCCCGCCGTTGCGGGACTGCTGATGGAGAAGGAGCTGGACTACCTGAGCCGCGACCTGCGCGAATCGGTCGAACGCGAACTGGCCAAGGCCGGCTCGCTCGGACCGGGCGGCGCCACGCTGGACCTGGTCATCGAGGACGCCAAGCCCAACCGCCCGACCATGCGGCAGATGACCAGGACGCCCGGCCTCTCCTACGAGAGCCGCAGCCTCGGCGGCGCGCAGATCACCGGCGTGCTGACGACGGCCGACGGCCGGAGCGTTCCGGTGCGCTACCAGTGGTACGAATCGGACCTCTTCAACACCGTCGCGGCCGGCACCTGGAGCGACGCGGAGACCACGTTCGACCGCTTCGCCCGGAAACTGGCCAAGGGCGAAAGCCTGGCCGAGAAGTAACTTGCTCCATCGCCGTTCGCGGGGTCATCTCCCGTGAACGGCGATAACAAATCGCCGACCCAGGATATCCTTAGCGAGGCGACATGGCCGCGGGCCGACGATCCACCCTGACCCTGGCGGCATTCGCCGCGCCGTGCCTGCCGCTGGCCGCCTTCGGGCTGCCGCTGGTCATCACCCTGCCCCACTACTACTCGGAGACGCTCGGCGTCAGCCTGAGCGCGGTGACGGCGGCGTTCCTGTTCGTGCGGCTGATCGACATCGGCTTCGACCCGATCTTCGGCACCATCCTGGACCGCACCCGCTGGGCCTTCGGCCGCTTCAAGAGCTGGATGGCGATCAGCATCCCGATGCTGATGCTGGCCATCTACATGCTGTTCATGGCCAAGCCCGGCGTCGGCGCCGGCTACCTGTGGTTCTGGCTGCTGGTGGTCTATTTCGGCTACTCGATCGCGGTGCTGTCGCACACGTCCTGGGCCTCGAAACTGACCGTCGACTATCACGAGCGATCGCGGATCTACGCCTTCTGGCAGACCGGGAACGTGATCGGCATGATCATGATCCTGACCATGCCGGTGCTGCTCGACCAGCTGAAGCTGGGCAGCAGCGAGAGCCA
>JAKFCC010000125.1:0-13213 GCA_036676795.1 Gemmatimonadota bacterium | reverse complement strand
GCGGTTGCGCTGCTCCATGGATTTTGCCCAGCCATCGATGTCGTCCCAGTAGTCCTGGGGGTGGCCGGGATCGGTCAGCTTCGAGAGAGAATCGAGGTACGAGTCGGTGAACCGGCGTGCGAGGGCGTCGAACCTGCCGCGTACCGGGGTTGGCAGCCCGTTCATCACGATCTTGCCGCGCAGCTTGCCGCGGTAGCGCGCGTAGTCCGACTCAGCACGAATGGTCACCACGACAGGCGATCCTGACAGCTTCCCCCTGATCGGCGGGGACCACGCATTGGGCATTGCGTAGACGTGCAGGTAGTAAGGCGCGGTCATGTCGACTGAATACCAGTCGAGCTCCCAGCCCTTGCCTCTCTTTCCCCAGGGCTCGAGTGCAATGTTCCTGGCGCCAAACGAGGCGAGTCTGTCCTGCGCCCAGCGCGCCGCGCGCCGCCATCCCTCGGACCCTGCGAGCCGTGGTCCGAATCCGTCAGACAGGGTGACAGCTGTCTCGAGGACTTTCGAGCGGTTGAACCCTTCATCGCGGATTCTTGCGTTCATTGCGGAGTCGATGCGTTCCTGCGCGGCGGCAGCGATGGGTGCGACCAGGATCAGTGCGAGAAGTTTCTTGATCATTTGAATTGGCTGGATGAGCTGTGCGTTTCGTCCAATCTATAGCATGCAAGCAAAAGAGCCCGCCGAATGAACGACGGGCTCAACTGTCTACGCTGGAGTTATCGCGTTACCGCGTAATAAATCACATACAGCCAGGAGAGGAATCCGTGGATGATCGCCCAGAGAAGCGACTTGTGCACACTCCACGAGATCGTGATCGCGAGCGCTGACCCGAATCCGACACCGTTGCGAATGATGGTCTTTGAATACCCTCTGTCTTGCATTGCTTTCTCCTGGATGACAAGAACATCCCCGGTTTCCAGTACGGTCGCCGGGGATGGAATGTTTCACAAGGAGTCAGCGCGCGGGGGGCAGCTTTCCCGTCTTCTTTTTCCAGCCAAGGGCCGCACCTCGCAGGGCGGCGCGCTGGGTCATTCCGACGACAGCGGCGGTTCCAGCGGTCCACGCCATTGCGCGCATCCAGGAGAAATCGCGGCTGGTTGGGTCGGCCGGCGACCGCTCTGAATAGTAGGACTTGAAGCTTCGGCTGAGCGCACGGTCCACAACTGCGCCGGCAAGCATAGCAGATCCGGCGCTAATGAGCGCCCAGGTAGTCTTTTGTTTGTCTTTCTTGTTCATGGCCCTGCCCGTTGAGTTGCCCTTGAAAAAGGCAAGGCAGGTGCCAGCTAGCCGAGCTTCAGCTTCCTTGCGGGAATGACCGGGCTTGCGGGCAGGCTCTCGGGAAGGACAACTGGAGCGTCCTTGAGCATTTTCTGGAAGCAGCGCTTCGGGACGATGCTCACGCCGTCGGCCTTGAGCTTCTCGTACCGTGCGAGCTTTTCAGGGTAGCGCGAGATGGACGCGACCTCATAACCGAGCGAAAGGAAGAATCGGTCGCTGAGGCTCATTGCGAAAAGCTCCTCGATCTCGCGGGCCCGTGCGAGCTGCTCGACGCCAAGAACGACGAGGCTGCCCAGACCATTGCCATGCTCGGTTCGCGAAACCGCGACGCAGGCGACCTCGGCAAGGGAGGGCGAGAACTCTTCCAGCGCAGCACAGGCGACCACAGGCCCTCCACGGCGCGCTGCGACCACATAGCTGTCGATATTGGCGAGGATCTGCTCGCGGGTGCGTGGCAGCATGAGGCCGTCGGCCACGAACGAGCTGACCAGGTCTGAAATCGCGCTCGCATCCTTGCTGGAGGCGGGGCGAATGACCGGAATCTCAGCCGCGGGACGTGGCTTGGCCCGGAAGGGCAGAAGGACGGAAGCTGACTGATTATGCACCCATAATGTATAAACAATCAGCCCCTTCCATGCAAGGTTTTTCCGCAAGATCGGGAGGGCGGAAACTTCCGGCAGGGCCCCTGCGTAGGGACATCCAGGAGGAACCACCAATGTTTGCAATTATCAGTCTTTTACTGACCCTGACGGTCGTTTACTACGGGTATACAACAGCTCGCAGATTCGTGCGCGACCGACTGCGTTTTGTCGAGGGTGCACGGAAGCCACATATCCCCTTTGTCGTGACCTTTGCTGTCCTGGCTGTCGCGGTTCCGATTGCGGCCCTTCTGCCTTTCATCACGGTCGGGTCGGCGCTGGCGCTGGGCGTAGGAGTGGGTGCTGGAGTTGCCGCCGGCGGTCGTGACCTGCGTCGGGAAGACGCGGGCGCCATGATCGTCCGCGGCTAACTTCGGGCTTTTCCAGGTGGGGAGACAGCGCGGCGCGTACGCCGCGCTGTCTTTGCATCAAGGAACTCTGCGACTACTGCTGGCTGCCTGTCCTGTGTCGCACAGACCGGCAACTGGTACCTAGATGTGGCAGCTCGCCAGCCCACGCTTTTCGAGATACCGCTGATGATATTCCTCGGCGGGATAAAACTCTGACGCAGCAGTGATCTCGGTCACGATCGGCCGCCCGAACTTGCCTGATGCATCCCAGGCTGCTCGCGATTTTTCGGCGGCAGCACGCTGCTCCCCGGAGTGATAGAAAATCGCCGAACGGTACTGCGTGCCGATATCAGGCCCCTGCCGGTTTTTCGTCGTCGGATTGTGGCTGCTCCAGAAGACATCGAGCAGGTCATTGTAGGACACGACTGAAGGGTCGAACTCCACCTGCACGACCTCCGCGTGTCCAGTCTCGCCGGTGCACACATCTTCGTATGTCGGGTTTTCCAGTGTGCCGCCGAGATATCCGACCTTGGCGTCGGTCACGCCGGGAACATTACGAAATGCGACCTCGACTCCCCAGAAGCACCCGGCGCCGAACGTTGCTTTTTCCATTGTCAGAACAGAAAGAAGTAAAGCACGATGTTCCATACACCCATTACCGTGCCAAGTATGACATGGGTGCGGTGGCTTTTCGTTCCTGTCGCAGTCGAGCGAAGGATGTACTTGTTGATGAAGCCGGTTTCATAGGGCTCGCGTCCACCCATCAGCCAGAGGCGTTTCTCCAGCGGCGTTACCGGACAGCCGAGATCCATGATCGTGGTGCCGCACGCCCATGCGACGCATGCCAGGTGGAGCCACAGAAGCGAGGGGTTCCACCAGACGAGGAAGGCCCCCAGGGCAACGAACGCGGCATAGGCGATGTGCAGTATGGCAACGGCGACTGCGAGGAACCGGTATATCATGCAGGCCCGGAATCGTAGAGATCATTTACATCTGCGGCTGCGAGCTCGCAGAGGAAGCCGGAAATCTTTTCAGTGACCTCGTCGAAATATTTCTTTCCTTTTTCCGCTGTAGCCCTGGCCGGGTTTCCGATGCCCGTATCCCCGGTCACCTTGCTCCACTGTCGCGGAGCCCACGCCCACTTTTCGCGGAACGCCCGAATGCGGGAGGGGTTTTCCTTTCCGCTGCCCGCTTCGCTGAGCGGCGCGACGAGATCAGGAATGAGGTGCATGCACACACTGGTCTCGAGCTCGCCTGCATGATCTCCCGTATCATCAAAATGGCCTTTGGGGTCGACGATCGAGTACCAGTTGACCGTGGACAGAAAGACGTCGGTCTGCGGCTGAAGCTCGCGAATCATCTGCCTGAAGTCATTTCCCCCGTGTCCATTGAGAATCACGAGTTTGTCGATTCCACTCAGCTCCACCGACTCGACGATGTCCTGCAGCACCATCGCCTGGGTTGACGGATTCATGTTGATGCAAAGCGCGATGTCACGCTGGCTTGTATTGACCCCAAATGGAACCACAGGCAGTACGATTACGCGCGCGCCGCGTTCCCATGCCCTTTCCGCCGCGGCCGCAGCGACAGCTTCCGTTTCGAAATTGTCGGTCGCATACGGAAGGTGAAAGTTGTGCGCCTCGGTTGCTCCCCAGGGCAGTAGTGCAACCGAGTATTCAGTGTCGCGAACTTTCTTCCAGGTCGATTCGGACAGGATGAAAGGGCGAGAGCTCATTTCGCCTTGAGCCGGAAGATGAAAGTAGAACCGACTCCCAGCTCGCTTTCCACCAGGATATCTCCTCCCATGCGGCGGGCGAGATCCCGGCTCGTGGCCAGCCCCAGACCGACTCCTCCGCGAATGCCCGCTGCTCCCGAGAGCTGCACGAATGGATTGAAGATTCGTTCAAAGTTCTCCGGGGCAATCCCAAGTCCGGTGTCCGTTACGGCAGCCTCGATCCACGTGCCATTGCTACGCATCGTTACAGCAACCCGCCCACCTTCATCAGTAAACTTGATTGCATTCGTAGAAAGGTTCACGAGAACCTGCACCACACGCTCGAAGTCGCCGTTCGCGATCAGTTCACCGTCCTGATCACCCTGGATTGCGCACGCGAATTCGATCTTTTTCGCGGCTGCCTGCTGCCCCATGAGGGAGGTAACTGCTTCGCACACCGCCTCCATCGCAACCGATCCCATGAGGAGCTTTGTTTCGCCCCGCTCCGATTTCGCAAAGTCGAGAATGTCGTCAATGAGGTTGAGCAAATGGCGCTGCGCCCTGAGAATTCGTGACGCAGAATCATGCTGCTGCTCGTTAACCGGTCCATTTATTCCCATTTCTATGAGCTGCGCATAGCCGCCAATCGCGTTCAGGGGGGTGCGGAGGTCGTGGCTCATTGCGGCCAGGAAGTCGCTTTTTGCGCGATTAGCCTCCTCGGCCTGCGCGCGCGCCCTGTCGAGTTCCGATGCAAGTGCTTCCGCCTCCTGTCTCAGCCGCTCTGCTTCAGACCGGGATGCGCGCAAGTGAATTTCACTCACTGCGACGGCAGCAAGCTCGGTCAGCACAGACACCTCATCCTCGGTCCACGGGTGTGGCTTTACGTCGATGGCGCAGAATGCCCCAACTACCTCGCCATTGATCTCTATCGGGATTCCAACGTAGGCGGCAACTCCAAGGGACCTGACTGTGGGGACGTGCTGGTACACCGGATGACTCGCCGTGTCGGGAATGACGAGTGGTTCGGTGGCCTGAATCGTAAAATGACAAAAGGTAGGACCCTGCAGCTCCCGTGAGGAGGCGAGCGGCTCACCGAACCCGCATGCAGACTTGTAGAAGTCACGATTCTCGTCCACCAGGGACACGAATGCAGCGGGAATTTTCACGAGGCGCACGGCGAGGCGAGTCAGCCGGTCAAAGGACTCCTCGATCTCGGTGTCAAGAAGGCCCGTAGCCCGGACTGCCGCCAGGCGGCGATCATCCAGCAGGCCCACCTGAGCGTCGGCGTACACTGAGTCAAAACCCCGCAGATCCCCTGCATTTTCCTGAAGCGGTACGGTCATCCCTTATTCTAAGTGAAGTCGAGGACCTGTGCGCTGCCAAACCGGCGTCCCGCTAGGCTGAATGGACCGGCTGAACAAGCAAAACAAAACGGGCGCCCGATTGGACGCCCGTCTGAATTCACTGAGATGCTGCTCAGGCAGTTGCTTAGAAATTGATTCCGAATGTAACGGGGATGAAGGTTACCGATCCACGCTGGTAGCCAAGTCCCGGGCCATTGTCATCGGCCTGGATGTAATGCAGCCGCGCTTCGATGGACGTATTGAATCCGCTCAGCGGCAGGTTCACGCCGAATCCGCCATTGAAGCCGAGCTTCATGCCCGAGCGGTCGAGTCCATCGTACTCCGTCGTGTAAACGCCTGCACCACCAACTGCATACAGCTTCACTGCATCGCCGCCGATCCCGAACTGAAGGTTGGCAGTTCCCGACATGACTTTCAGGTCAGGGCGAACGATTGCGTTCTCTGTGGCTCCACCCATGGCGGAGTAGTTGCCGTCGATGCGGAATGAGAGCGGAGAAACTGCCGGGCGAAGAAACAGGCTGGCCCCGACCGTGTAACCGATGTCATTGTGATCGAGTGTGCTGCCGGTGGGCATTGCAGCGCCGGCGTTAACGCCAAATCCAAGACCCTGCGCGCTTGCTGCGCCTGCGGACAGCGTCAGTGCGGCTGCCGCGATTGCTCCGACACGAAAAATATTTTTCATTGTTCTGAATCTCCTTTCTGGGTTTCGCCGCGCGTTTCATGGTTTGCAGCGGCGGTGTATTGAGTACCTGAAACCGCAGAAATCGTTCCAGCTCAGCCGTAGTTAAGGGCCTGTTTGGCGCTTGAAAGACGTGCAGCGTGGGAGCGACCCACAGGCTGCGACAACCTTATTGAAAGGTGTCGCAGCTGCGCATGTCTCCGCTCTGCATCCCGCGCTTGTACCACTCTGCGCGCTGGGCAGCGCTGCCGTGCGTGAATGCGTCCACGTTTACCCGTCCCTGAGTCTGCTGCTGAATGCGATCGTCGCCGACTGCAGATGCAGCACCAAGTGCCTCTTCCACGTCGCCGGCCTCGAGCTTCCCGCGTGATGCGGCATCGTGCCCCCACACGCCGGCATAGCAATCAGCCTGCAGCTCCATGCGAACTGAAAGTTCATTGGCTGCGTCCGGATTGCTCTCCTGCCGGCTGCGTACCTGTGCGTCGGTTCCGAGGAGGTGCTGCACATGGTGGCCAATCTCGTGTGCGAGAACATATGCCTGGGCAAAATCTCCCTTTGCGCCGAAGCGTGTGCTCAGGTCATTGTAGAAGCCGAGATCGATGTAAACCTTTTCATCGAGCGGACAGTAGAAGGGTCCCATCGCCGACTGTCCAACTCCGCATCCGGACTGCGTGGAGTTTCGGAATAGCACCAGCTTGGCAGGGCGATACTGTTGGCCATTTGCGGAGAGCGTCTTGTCCCATGTGCTCTGTGCATCGTTCAGCACGTCGACAACGAAATCGACCTGCTGTTCCTCACGGGCGGAGTCTGCTGCCGAGAGCGGGGCAGATGCTCCACCGGCGCCAGGCTCGACGCCGAGATCCTGAAACAGGTTGCGGCCTGTGAGGAGGCTCAGTGCGAGAACGATTACCGTTCCGCCGATGCCGAGTCCTTTGCCGAGTCCGCCCATTCCGCGACGGTCTTCCAGATTTCCGCGATTCCCACCCGGTGTCCAGCGCATTCAATGCCTCCAGAGGCGTGCTTGTGTTTGGGTGGAGGAAAGGCAAAAAACCCGCCTGCGGGAGTGGGAGAGAAATTCGGCACAGGAGCGATGGAGCGACGGACAAGATCTGAGAGGAGCAGGTCCGGCAACTTCTCAGGCTGGGACTTCAATTCCGTTTTATAGCAATCTCAGATTGTGTCCTTCGCTCCATCGCTCCTGTCAGCAGTATAATGGCAGTTTCAAGACAGCAGTGTCGGCACTGGAGTGTAACATGTTGCAGTGCCACAACTTAGTCCAACGATTGTTCTTTCCTCTAAAGCCAGCGCCCGTTTCTTGCTTCGGTATTTGTTCGGGGCTATAATTGCTCCCCTTTTAAAAAGCCGATGTCAGCCGCTCCTGTATTAGACCTGCGCCACCTTATTGAAGAACGCTTTCCGGATGCGACTCCTGTTACGCACCGGACGGCGGAGCCGGTGGCAACGGGGATTCCGGAGCTCGACCGGATTTTGCCGGGTGCGGGGTTTCCGCGGGGAAGGCTGGTTGTCTGGAATCCCCGGGGTGGAGCGACGGCGGTGCTCAGGAGTGCGTGTCATACCACTGTCGCCAATGGCGAGCGGGCTGTCTGGATCGACACGATGGGCACGATTGCCGGTGAATTCTGGCAAGAGGGGCCAATCCTGTTTCGTCCGCAGAACAGGAAAAACGCCTTGCGCGGCGCCGAAGAACTTTTGAGATGTGGTGGGTTTGCGCTGGTTGTTCTCGCCGGTGCGGATCCGCAGGGTAAGGAAACCGTCCGTCTTTCGCGCGCGGCCCGTGAAGGAGGCGGGGCTTTCGTGGCTCTCACATCACAGGCGTCGATGGCGAGCCTGCGAATGCATTCGCGGATCCTGCGGGAGAGCTACCGGTGGCGAAAGACTCCCTTTGGGGAGCCGGCCGATGTACAGGAGGTTCGGCTGCGAGTCAGGGCCTGGTCCCTGGGGTGGAATCGGGAAACGGAGTTTCCAATACCTGTTGTTCCTTTTGATTTGCGCATGGCCCTCGAGCGCGGGGTAGTGGATCGCCGGGGGATCTTGAAAAAGCGCAGGGCCGAGGAGCACATTCGGGCTCGTTCCAAAAGCGGCTAAAACCCTCGGAGGACAAGATGAGCAGTACGCGCAGGGAATTTGTCGAGCGTATGGCAGCCGGAGCCGCAATGGTGGGCGGCATTCCGCTCACCGCCAAAATGGAAAAAATGGCGGAGGTTGCGGCACCGGCGGCGAAACACGAATGGGATCTCTCGTGGGCCAAACAGATCAGTGCCGCGAAGAGCAGGGCGGTTTTCGATTCTCCTGAAATCGAAAGCGGGCTCGGCATGATGCGCGCCGGAATCTGGAAAGCGCAGGTGAATGAAGTCCAGGGTGTTCCACTCTCGAGCATCGCTGCGGTGACTGTGCTGCGTCACGAAGGAATCGTGCTGGCAATGCAGCAGTCCTTCTGGGACAAGTACAACGTCGGCCCTATGAAGAAAGCGACGGGACTCGACGGCAAGCCGACAAATACGAACCCTGTGCTCATATCACCTGCGGATGGGGGACTACCCCCGGTACTCGCCAACTCGCGCCTCGAGAAGTTCATCGCGGGCGGAGGAATCGCGCTCGGCTGCAATCTCGCATTCGAGCTGGACATCGTTCCCATGGTCATGGAAAAGGACAAGCTTGGTCATGACGATGCCCGCAAGCTGGCGCTCACCATGCTGATTCCTGGCGTGATACTCCAACCTTCTGGAGTTTTTGCGGTTGTGCACGCGCAGGAAGCCGGCGCACAGTACGTCGGATTGAGCTGAATAGATCAACGGAGAACGGAGAACGGTAAACGGAAAACGGAAAACGCATAAAGGGAGGTAAAAGCGCGTTGTCCGTTATCCGTTATCCGTTGTCCGTTATCTGTTGTCCGGTGTGCGCTTCGTTACTTCTTGAAGCCGACTGCGCACCAGTAGGGAACCGCATCGCTGAACACGATGTCGCGGAGCCCGGCTGACTCCATCATTTGATGGATTTGTTTCTTTGTAAAACGCTGTTCCAGTCGTGTCCCAAATCGATCCAGCGCATCGGTCCGCATGGTATAGAAGCTGGCGCGGGCGTATGCGGACAGGGGGAAGGCGTCGGTGTTCAGTCCGGCCATTTCCCCCAGTCGAGCAGTACGCGCGAGGGGCAGGTAAACGGCGGCCGCGATCATCTGACTGATCACTAGCCGCATCACGAACGGCACGCGAGCGACGGGCCTGCGGATTACGTCTGAAAGTTTCCATAGCGCCCGGAACCAGTGCGGCCGGTTGTCGAACGCGTAGTACAGGTAAATGAGGAAAGGGGCACCTGACTTCAACTTGTCCACGCAGGATGCAATCCCACGCTGAGTATCAGGAATGTGGTGCAGGACTCCGAGCGAATAGCCAAAGTCCTGGGAGTTGTCAGCGAGGGGAATGGAGTCCACGTCCGCTTTGTGCAGCCGCACATTGTCCAGGTGCCGGAGGTTTCGATCTGCAACCTTGAGCGCTGAGCTTGGTTCTATGCAGTGGAGAAGTCCCACCCGTGGCGCTACGCCCCGGGCCCATCGTCCACTTCCGGTACCCAGGTCAAATCCCTCGGCATTGGCCGGGAGCTGGTGCCAGGGGAAAACATCGAAGTAGGCTGAAAAGGTCCGCTCGAACTCAGGACCAGTGAAGCCCGACTGGTCGAACAACGTCCACTCATCTCCGAAACCTTTTACTACAGACGGGTCTATGTTGTGCGAATCCATTACTTCAAATAGTTGGTGTAGTAGTTTACGACCGTGGAAAAAAAGCCGATGACAGCACCCAACCGAGCCGACGAGGTTCTCGCAGAGATACGCGAAGGCGGAAACCGCGGGCTCGCCTCTACCCTTGGTATTGCAATGATTGAGCTCGATCCCGAGCGTGTGGTTGCGACCATGCCGGTGGATGAGCGTACCCGACAGCCTTTTGGGATTCTGCATGGAGGCGCATCAGTCGGGCTGGCAGAAACGGTCGCTTCGATTGCCGCCCTGCTGAACATCGATCGCGAGAAGTACGTCGCGATGGGACTGGAGATCAACGCGAACCATGTGCGCGCAAAGAGCGAGGGCACCGTCACAGCGATCGGGACGCCGCTGCATCGTGGTCGCACGACCCAGCTGTGGGAGATCCGGATCGTGGACGAGCAGGAGCGGCTGATCTGCATTTCGCGGTGCACGATTGCAGTTGTGCCCCTGGATAAGGCTAGAAAGGGCTAAAGCACCCTTCTTGCTTCGGGATATGTTCGGGTATAGACTTACCGCCCCGCAACTGTCCCATGACCTTCATCTGCCTTCATTCCCCTGACTGGACTGCCGATTCACTCGCCAGGCCGGAGCTCTGCCCGGCGCTCATAAAATTTGCGCCGCGAATTGTGGTGGATGGGAACAGGTTGCGCATATGGGCGGATGCAAGAAGCCTCGATGCCGAACTGCTCTCCCGCTCTCTCAGCGAGGTTCTCGGAAATCTCGGGTTTGCATTACCGGCAACTGGAATCGCGCAGACGCCGGTTGCGGCAGAGGTGGCGAGCAAGTCTGCAGGCGCCACTACTATAGTAGTGCAGCCCGGGGATGACCGGGCCTACCTGAGCTCGAAGCATATCACCATGCTTGAACCGTCGCCCCCGATGCTGGTACTGCTGGAAGGTGTGGGGGTGGACTATTGCGCAGACCTCGCGCGACTGGATCAGGAATCGGTCGAGATTCGCTTCGGTGTGGAAGGGGTGCACCTGTGGAGACTCGCCCGCGCTGATGACCGGCGGCGAATCTTCGCGCCCATGCAGCGCTCTCTTCCGGAAGCGTCGTATGAATGGGTGGAGTACACGCTCACCGATCCGGAGCGGCTGGTGTTCATCATCAATGCCCTGGTTGGAAAGGTTTGCGAAGGGCTGCTTGCCAGCGGTTTGTGCGCGCGCGAGATCACGCTGCTTTTTTCCCTGGCAAACCGCACTACATACGAGCACCTGGTGCGACCTGCCCGTTCGACCGCCAGTCATACAGCGTGGATGCGCCTGATTCGCACTCATCTCGAGCGGCTGGAGCTGCCCGATGGTGTGACCGGAATGCGGATTCGGGTGGACTCTGCAACGCCGGAGTCGGAGCGGCAGGGCGACATCTTCGATCGCGGCTTTGCAACTGCCCGCGTGACCGAAGAAACGATTGCTCAGCTTCTGGATGACCAGGGCGCCGTGGTAGTGGTTCCAGAAAATTCCAGACATCCGCTCGTGGAGCGGCGCACGAAGTGGGTGAAGCAGGATCCTGCGCGCGCCCATGGGCGGTACCAGCATGGCGGTCATGCGTCAGTTGCACCGGGTCTCACGCTGCAGCTGCTGGCGGAGCCGCAGCGAATTGTGGTACGCACAAAAAAGCGGCGCGATCATTTCGCGCCGGTGAGTTATGAAGGTGAAGAAGGCTGGATGACCATCGAGTCAGCCGCGGGACCCGACAGGGTTTCGGGTGCGCACTGGGAAGATATTTTTGCCCGCGAATATTTCAGGTGCCTGACCGATGACGGCAGGCTTGTGTGGATGTACCGCGACGCAAAGGATGGCGAGTGGTACATCCACGGATGGTGGGACTGACTACTTGGTCCAGATAACGATGCTGCCGCAGCCACTGAGGCCCGGCTGGAACTGCGGTGGAACCATCGCTCCATTGTAGACCTCGATTCCCGCGATCCTCTCGGGCTTCACATAATCGTCGAGTGCGTCGGCCGTCATGTCCCACATGAACCTGTCGTCGATGTACACGTTGGGAGAGCAGCGCTCGGAAAACATCCCTCTTACCATCAGCATCGTCTCGCCCAGCGGACTCCTGTCAACGTAAACACCGGGGACGAGACGGAATATGTCAGAGGTCACGACCGGCGCATGCCGGGCAATGTCGGCCGCAGTGAGATACTTGCCCAACGCGCTGCGGCGGCGTTTCTCGAAATCGATCATGTTGCGGTCATAGGTGCGCGTGGCCGAAATCCTGACTGTGTCGAGCACTGCCTTCATGGTCGACAGGGCAATACGAACCGGCGGGCCCGAAGCGACCACATTGATCACGCGCCTCACGGGATAATATCCCAGCGCGCGCACCTCGAGCGTTCTCGTGCCCACTGGTGCATTCACAAGCGTCCACTCACCGCGCTCATTGGCTCGTGTCTGCGGCCCGTTCACAATACCCACAACAGCCGCGAGAGCTTTGCCTCCAACGGCAGCGACCACTGTTCCGGTGAGCCTTGCATCGCCTACGTGAATGCGCCTGGGCGGCACAGCAGCAGAAGTATCAGACCTGGGAGTATTGTCTTCAACAGCAACAGTCTGGGTTGGACCCAGGTAAAGATCGCGCCGAAGGAATCCCTGTGCGGGAATCTGCACTTCAACGACGCCGGTGCTGTCCCCACCACGGGTCGCGACCATCGTCATGTTGCCGCCGCTCGGCACATTACAAATCGCAAACCACCCATTGTCACCCGTGGTGGCGACAAGGCGCGGGACATTGCGGACGAAACCGCCGGCTCTAAAGGTGAGCTCGAGCCATTCACCCGCGACTGCTGCTCCCGCCACCGGTGTGTGCGACTGCGCATCACGCACGATTCCGACGACCACGCCTACAGAATCACCGACTGCGCGGGGCCCGCAGATGGCGGTTCGCAGCCGGGCGCCGGCAGGAATTGCGAGGTCCGCGCGGATGGAGCCGCTGTCATCGACGAACAGTTCGCGTGGTGGAAGATCGACGCCGAGAGAGTCCAGCATGGGATGCAGGAAGCCGAGCGCGTAGCGCCCCTTCGGAACGGCGGCGAGGGTAAATCTCCCGAGCGAATCAGAGGTCGCCGAGTGCCCGAGCAGCGCGGGGTTATTGGCGGGAACGAGCTGCACCTCGGCGCCCGCGAGGGGAGTGCCGGCGATGCTGTCGTGGACGATACCTGTGATGGTTGCCTGCGCATTCATGACGCGCGCAAAAAGTGCTACAAGAAATAGGGATCTGATCAGCATGGCTCGCAGTATCACCAGTTGATTTGCATGACGGCGGCCATCGTCTCTATTCCGTCAAAGAGGTTTCCCAGCCGGATGTTCTCGTCTTCCGCGTGCTGGTTGTTGTCGTAGTTCGCGATCGGGACCGTGAGGGTGAGGGCGCCCAACGCGTTCCTCAGGATGGAGAGCGGCAGGCTTCC
>JAKFCC010000124.1:0-29559 GCA_036676795.1 Gemmatimonadota bacterium | reverse complement strand
TGCCCTCGCGGCAGCTGCATGCGGTGAGAGCACTGCGAACGATGCGCTTGCGGACAAAGCCGCTCCCAGCGTAGACCTCGTAGGCCCGACCGCGGCAGCTGCGGCAGCGCTTCCGGACACGTCGCTCGCGTTCAGCGTGCACGTGAAGGACAATCTCGGGATCAAGTCGATTCATGTGGACCTGGCAGGAGGTCACGTCGCGCAGTTCGACACGACCTTCACCTCGGCCATCACTGACATCACTCTTCCGCTCACCTTCACAACCGCGCGCAGCGTTCCACCCGGCACCCCGGTGACCGTTGTGGCGACTGCGACCGATGGTGCAGGCAACCGGACAAGAAGCGACACGCTGCGCCTGACCGTCGGAAACGTTCCACCGGCTGATGTGAAAATCACCAGTCCTGCGAACGGGACCGTTGCGGTTGTGGGCAAGTCGATCGTGGTATCTCTCAGCGCGCGAACAATCGTAAAGGTGCGTGCCGTGGGCTTCAGAACCGCGGGGGCATTCGTAACGGCCGATTCGGTGCTCTTCCCGAGTCCGCTCAAGGACTCAGTGTCAGTCCTGGATACGCTCGCGATACCCTCGAACATCACCCCGGGAACTACAACGATCACTCCGTTCGTTCTCGATTCGCTCGGCCAGAGAACCACTGGGCCCGCGATCACGATCACCGTCCAGTCTGCGGCGGCCGTGAACTCGACGCCTGTCGTCACCTTCGGGCTTACCTCGCGCGCAGAAGTCACCGACACCATTCACGTCGAGGCGACCGACCAGACCGGAATCACGACCATAGGTTACGAAGTCCGGAGGACGCCAGGCGGGGCAATCGATGCGCGTGACTCGGTAATCTCCAACGGCTCGCTCACATCCCAGCTCGCAACGTTCAACATGCGGCTGCCCTACACGACCTTCCCCACGACAGTCTACGTGCAGGCATTCGCGCGGAATTCGAATGGCGTCCGGGCCTACGCAAAGATCGCAGGTTCGATCGACCGCGTAGATACGGTAACGGTTGTCGCAGGCACAACCCGCGGCCTGCCGCTTGGCGGACTCGTGGCTGACGCGCTGTACCACACGGGAACCGATCGTCTTTACCTGACGAACATCGTGCGCAATACGGTCGAGGTGTTCAATCTCGCGGATTCGGCATTCAAGTCACCGGTCGTCGTCGGCTCGCGCCCTTGGGGCATCGCGCCCTGGCCGAGCAATCGCAACGGCGACATGGCCAACCGAATTCTCGTCGCGAACTCCGGCGGTACCGACATCAGCATCGTGGATGTAGCTCCTGCCGCGGGGAGCGGGCGCGAAATCGAGCGCTATCACCTGCCTAACATCGTCCTGTTCTCGATCACGACAGTCGTTTCGCAAACCAGTGGCCTGACGATTCAACAGCGCACCAAGTACGACTTCAGCGACCGTCCACAGTTCCTTGCGACAACCTGCACCACCGACGGAAGCGGAGCCTGCACCGACGTGATAGTCGTCTACTCGACGACGCCAACAGCGGGACAATCCTCGCCCTTCTCGGGAAGGAACGGAACGCTGCGCTGGGAGAACATCACACGCCGCAGCTCGCACTTCTTCTTCGAGCAGGCACTCGGCCAGACAGCCGGCCGCGCGGATACGCTGGAAATCATCCGTGAGGATGCGTACGGCGGACCCGATTCCACACTGCTCGCGTATCGTGACGTGATCGGACCGGCAGGCAATCAGGTGACCGTTTCGACGGTGGTGGACCTGCCGCTGCTCGCGTTCCGTGACACCACCTTTGTGCGAAACTCCGGAAATTTCCGGAGGGCCGTCTTCGGGGAAGGCGGTCCGGTGCTGGGCAGCCGCGCGCTGACATATGACGTGACGGCTGGACATCCGCTTGTATCGCTTCCGCTGGGCGGCACTGCGCCGCGCAACTCGATCGACCTGGGCGTCTCGCCGGCGACGAATGTGAGCGACTTCATCGCGAACACGTTCTCACGTGTGCAGGGAGTTGCGATGAACTTCGACGGCTCGCTTGCAGCGGTGCGCGGCGACTCCACCTACGTCCTCAGCAACGCGCTGCGGCTGCGCGGTATACTCGCGACAACCTCCGGCAATGCGGGCATCGACTTCCATCCCCGCAACACTGGCCCGTCATCGTTCCCACTCTCGGCGCGGCTCGCCTTTGCGGCGTCATCCGAGCCGGTGATCGAAGTGTACGACACCAACTGCTACCAGCGCGTTACAACGGTTCCAGTGCGTGATCCAATCATCGGGCCCATCAAGGCCGCGATCAGGCCGTTCTCCGGCCAGCTGGTGCTGGTCGGCGCAACCGCGCGCGGCGTCGTGATTCTGACCCTGGACAACACCTTCGCGACGAGCTGCCCGTAGCGTCAGGTGGCGCGCGGGGTGCGGTCTCTGGTTACACGTAGAACACGTAGAAGGCACGTAGAACACGTAGAACCGCTGAGTGCGGGTGAACTGCCTCGCACTAGAGACGTACTCAGTCATTTGCTTCTTCTACGTGACCTACGTGCGTCCTACGTGTCCTACGTGTAACAAATAGCCGTCTCTCATGGCCGGATAACGCAAATCGGCCTGGTCACTTACTTTCTTTCCCATGACAAGCATTCGCTTCACTACTGCCGGTGAATCTCACGGGCCCGCTCTGGTCAGCGTGGTCGAGGGGATTCCTGCCGGACTGCGATTGCTCGCGGAGCAGGTGAATGCCGATCTCGCTCGCAGGCAGATGGGGCATGGCCGTGGCAAGCGAATGCAGATCGAGTCGGACTCGGTCGAATTCCTTTCGGGTGTACGCGCGGGCGAAACGATTGGATCGCCCATAGCGATGCTGATTCGCAACAGGGACTGGAAGAACTGGAGCGAGATCATGGATCCCGCTCCGCGTCCCGGGGATCCGGAGCGCAAGCGCAGTGTCACCCGCCCGCGTCCGGGCCACGCGGATCTCGCGGGAATGCTCAAGTACGATCGCGAAGATGCACGCGACGTGCTCGAGCGAGCATCTGCGCGCGAGACGACCGCCCGCGTTGCAGCCGGTGCGGTCTGCAGGACACTGCTGTCGGAATTTGCGATAACCATTGGCAGCCACGTCGTATCCCTTGGGGGAATTTCCGCTGAGCGGCCCGTGCGAATGCCTGAGAACCTCAACGCGGCGGCCGATGAGTCTCCGGTGAGAATGCTCGACCCGAATGCGAGTGAGCGCGTAGTTGCACGAATCGACGAAATAAAGCGCGAAGGCAATACGCTGGGGGGCGTGTGCGAGGTCGTTTGCACAGGAGTGCCTGTGGGGATTGGATCCCATGTGTCATGGGATAGAAAGCTGGACGGACGACTTGCGGCCGCACTGATGTCGATTCCCGCGGTCAAGGGTGTGGAAACAGGAATTGGTTTTGCTGCCGCCGGAAAAACCGGTGCCGAAGTGCACGACGAAATCGAAATTGCCCGCAATGCATCACTGAGCGGAGGTGTCCGCCGCCGAACAAACCGCGCGGGGGGAATCGAGGGCGGAATGTCCACCGGCGAGGATATAGTCGTGCGCATCGCGATGAAACCGATCAGCACGCTCATGCGTCCACTCGATACAGTGGATGTAAGCACCGGGAAGGCGGCATCAGCGGTGGCCGAAAGGAGTGACGTTACAGCAGTGCCCGCAATGGGAGTAATTGCGGAGGCAATGGTTGCATTCGTGGTCGCGCAGGCGATGTGCGAAAAGTTCGGGGGCGATTCCGTCCACGAGATGCGCCGGAATTACGATTCGTATGTTGCCCGCCTGGGCGAGCGCATTCGTGACAGGGAGGCGTGACGCATCACATAGTTCTCGTTGGGCTGTCCGGTGCCGGCAAGTCGTCGGCGGGGAAGGCCGCAGCCGCGAAAGCTGGAGTGCCCTTTGTCGATCTGGACGAGGAAATTGCCGCGGCATCAGGCAAGACTATTCCCGCCATGTTCGATGCCTGGGGGGAGCCAGGATTCAGGGAGATTGAGACGGTCGTTACCGAAACCGTGCTTGCCAGGAATCCAGCCGTTATCGCCACCGGAGCGGGATGGATCGCTACAGCCCGCAATCGGGCACTTTTGCTTTCCCGGGGACGTATCATATACCTTAGAGTGGGCGCTCAAACAGCAGCAGCCCGCCTCGGGGAGCATCACGGCAGGCCGATGCTTGTTGGAGGTGCTACTATAGAGAGGCTCCGCCAGCTCGAGGCTGAGAGAGCCGCCCTGTACGAGCTTGCGGATGCGACGATCGATACCGAAGGGCTTTCACTGCAACAAGTTACAGACAAACTTGCCGACCTCATCAAGGTCTTTAGAGGGGAAAAGTAGAACGAATGGAAGAGAGATTTCCGGTTCCGCAGACGTTTCGAGTGATGGGTCCGCACGAGCGGGGGCGTTTTGCCCCTGAGGCGTGGGGACACCTTCTGGCGCTCAACGGCTCAGGCGCGATCAACTCCGCCGAGCTCGAGCACATTATCGAGCGTGCACTCATCCAGCTCGATGGGCGCATCGCACTCGACGACCTGCGTACCCTGCTGGAAGGCAGTGGGCTCGATGATGCCGGCCCGGCCAATGACAACCTGACGGTTCATTAATGGCGACCGCGAAGAAGAAAGCCGGCGCTAAAACCGCCACCAAACGTGCTGCGTCAAAGAAGACCGCCGTTGCCAAAAAAACCGCGACAGCTAAAAAGCGGACGACCAAGCCGAAACAGGCCGCAGCTGAAGAAGAGGAGTTCACGGCAGAGCCCGGATCCACCTCTCTGGTAATCGTCGAGTCACCGGCCAAGGCCAAGACCATCGGCAAGTACCTGGGCCGCAACTATCGTGTCCGCGCAACCATTGGACACGTGCGTGATCTGCCCGAGAAGAAGATGGGCATCGATATCGAGAACGGGTTCGAGCCGGACTACATAACGATTCCCGGAAAGGAAAAAACGGTCGCCGAGCTGAAGAGTGCTGCGCGGGACTCCCGCGAGATATTCCTTGCGACTGACCCTGATCGCGAGGGTGAAGCAATTGCCTGGCATGTAGCCGAGCAGATCAAGCGCAAGAACGGCGCACCGATAAAGCGCGTTCTCTTTCACGAGATCACCAAGGATGCCGTGCATGCGGCAATCGAGAACGCCGGCAGCATCGACACGAAGAAGGTCGATGCACAGCAGGCCCGCCGCGTGCTCGACCGTCTGGTAGGCTACAAGGCGAGCCCGGTTCTCTGGAAGACTGTAAAGAAGGGAATCTCCGCGGGTCGCGTGCAGACGGTTGCATTGCGCCTCCTGGTGGAGCGTGAGCGCGAGATCCGCGCCTTCAAGCCCGTGGAGTACTGGACAATCGCGGCGCAGATGGAGGAGAACGGCCAGGCCTTCCTCGCCAAGCTGCACCACATCGACGGCAAGAAGCCGACGATCGGTACGGAAGCGGAAGCGAAGAAAATCGTCGGAGATGTTTCGGCGAACACGACATTCACTGTAACCGATCTCAAGAAGCGCGAGCGCAGAAAGAATCCGTCGGCGCCATTTACGACCAGCACACTGCAGCAGGAAGCAGCCAAGCGCCTCGGGTACGGATCGAAGCGCACCATGCGCCTAGCCCAGGACCTGTATGAAGGACTGGAGCTTGGAGAAGAAGGTGCAGTCGGTCTCATCACCTACATGCGTACTGACTCCACCCGTGTTTCACCCGCTGCGGCAGAGCAGGGTCGTGAATTCGTGCGGGTGTGGTATGGAGCCGATCACCTCTCCAGTGCCGTCAATCTTTATGGAGACTCCAAGTCCAAGAACACGCAGGACGCGCATGAGTGCGTCCGGCCCACCGATCCGAGCCGCCGTCCGGACGATCTCAAGCGGCTGCTCGCCAAGCGCGGCAAGCTTGGAAAGGACGACGAGGCGCGTGTAAAGCTGTACGAGCTTATCTGGCGCCGGTTCCTCGCATCGCAGATGGCGCCTGCGGTCTTCGACACGACCACCATCGACTTCGATCTCGGCCGCTATCTCTTCCGCGCGACGGGAAGCGTCATGAAGTTCGACGGCTACCAGGTGCTGTACAAGGACATTCGCGAAGAGGGCGAAGGCCGCGCACTCGAGGATGAGCAGGGTTTGCCCGCCGTGGAGATGGGAGAAGCGGTTCCCGTGAAAGCCATTCTCCCCACCCAGCATTTCACCGAGCCGCCGCCGCGTTTTTCCGAAGCGAGCCTGGTCAAGGAGCTGGAACGGCTCGGCATTGGACGGCCGTCAACCTATGCCTCGATCATTTCAACGATCGCAGAGCGCCGGTATGCGCTGATCGAGCAGCGCCGCTTTTTCCCGACCCCGCTCGGGGAGCAGGTGGAAAAGGTGATGGTCAAGAATTTCCCTGACGTTTTCAACGTGCAGTTCACCTCGCACATGGAAAGCGATCTCGACAAGGTCGAGGAAGGGGACATCGACTGGCGCGTGATGCTGCGCGATTTCTACACGCCCTTCGAGCTCTCGGTGAAGAACACCAATGTCGAGGAGCTGATTGCGGAAGCTCACGATCTTTCTGCGCTCGCCACGGAACGTTGCCCGGAGTGCGGCGGCAAGCTCGTCGCGCGCGGAGGGTTCTTCGGTCCGTTCATCGCATGCGAGAACCATCCCAAGGCCTGCAAATTCACGCGTCCGCTGCGGGGCGACAGAAAGCCTGCCGAGCCGACCAGTGAGGTTTGCCACGAGTGCGGCGAGATGATGGTGATTCGCCACGGACGGTCCGGCGAGTTCCTCGGCTGCAGCAAGTTTCCGAAATGCCGCGGAACACGTTCGATGCCTACAGGGGTGAAGTGCCCGAAGGATGGCGGCGATATCGCTGTGCGCCGGTCCAAGAAGCGCGGCAAGCCGTTCTACGGCTGCTCCAATTACCCGAAGTGCGATTTCGTAATCTGGGATCGCCCCGTCGCGGAGGCCTGTCCCGAGTGCCAGTATCTTGGCGCGGAGGTGAAGTCGAACAGAACGCGCGGCGAATACCGCCGGTGCATCAACTGCGCGAACGAGTGGGACGTCGTGCAGCCGGTAGAAATCGAGGCAGTCGCGAGCTAGAAATACATGATTGTGAACGGCCATGGCCTCCCCGCCTGGCCCGCAGAATCCAGCCTTGAAGCAAGAGCCCCGAGCCAGCAGTTCACAGGTTCGGGGCTCTGGCGTTTTTCAGGAATGCCGGCCGATGGTACTCTGGATTACATGCAGGTTCCCGCGCTCGCGCTCCGCACTGTGAGTGCGGAAAAAGCGTCCCCGCCTGCTAGATTGAAGGGTGACGAAAACTGAGCGCATAACTGTCGTAGGTGGTGGCCTGGCGGGATCTGAGGCTGCCTGGCAGCTTGCCGCGCGCGGGCTCGACGTTCTCCTCTGCGAGATGCGGCCCGTGCGAAAGACAGCCGCTCATCAAACGGAGCGGCTGGGTGAACTCGTCTGCTCCAATACCTTCAAGAGCACCGAGGTCACCAACGCTCACGGCCTCCTGAAGGCAGAGATGCGCGAGATGGGCTGCATGATTCTCGAGTGTGCGGACGAGGCCCGTGTGGCGGCGGGAAGTGCTCTCGCCGTTGACCGCGATGTTTTTTCGGCTGCGGTCACCGCCAGACTCGAGAGCCAGCCGCGCATCCGGATTGTACGTGAAGAAATCTCGGCACTGCCCGATCCTGGCATCATCGCGACAGGCCCGCTGACTTCGGACGCGCTGGCCCAGACAATTGCGGCACGGCTCGGCGCAAATGGCCTCGCGTTCTACGATGCCATTGCACCGATCGTGAGCATCGAGTCAATCGACCAGTCAGTCGTGTTCAGGGCTTCGCGGTACGGCAAGGAAACAATGGAAGGTGAAGAGGAGGGCGCATACCTCAACTGCCCGATGACCCGCGAGCAGTATGACGCCTTCATCGAGGCCGTCACCGAGGCAGATCAGTTCCACGGACATGAATTCGACAAGGTTCCATACTTCGAGGGATGCATGCCGGTGGAGGAGTCGGCCAAGCGGGGACGCGAGACGCTCCGTTTTGGACCCATGAAACCCGTTGGACTTCGTGACCCGAGGACGGGAAGAGATGCGCACGCAATAGTGCAGCTGAGGCGCGAGGATCGCGCGGGACGGATGTGGAATCTCGTCGGCTTCCAGACGCGACTGAGGATCCCGGAGCAGCAGCGTGTGTTCAGGATGATTCCCGGGCTGGAGAACGCCGAGTTCCTGCGGTTTGGATCCATCCATCGCAACTCGTACATCAATTCGCCCGCGACGCTGACGCCGCACCTCTCCACGCGGTTCGGCAACACATTCTTTGCGGGACAGCTGACGGGAGTGGAGGGCTATACGGAAAGCTCGGCGACCGGCCTGCTCGCGGGAATCAATCTCGCGCGGGTCATGTCGGGTGAGTCACCGGTCATCCCGCCCCCGACGACAATGCTCGGTGCGCTGTACCGGTATATGCGCGAAGCAGATCCGAAACACTTCCAGCCGATGAACGCCAACTTCGGGCTGCTCGACGACCTGGACCAGCCTGTGCGCGACAAGAAGAAGAAACGTGAGATGTTCGCGGAACGGGCGCTGCGAGAGATGAAGGCTTTCGCTGCGGGAATCTCTGCCGTACAGGTGACCGCGTGAGCCTCAACCCCGATGTGGAAGCGTTCATCCTTCACCTCGAGAAGGAGCGCGATGTTTCCGCGCATACCAGCAAGGCCTATGGCCGCGACCTGGAAGCGTTCACGGAATTTCTCGGAAATTATTACGGCGCAAAGGACTGGGGCTGGCAGGGCGTGGACCGCCTGGCGATCCGGGGTTTTCTCGCCCACCTGACGCGCCGCAAGCTTTCCAAGCGGACAATCGCCCGGGCGCTTTCTGCCATTCGCACCTTCTACAAGTTCCTCCAGCGGAACGAACAGGTGGATGCGAACCCGACCCGCGGCGTGGCAAGCGCAAAGCTCGAGCGGTATCTGCCGGGCTACCTGGATCGGGCGCAGATGGAAATACTGCTTTCGTCTGCTGAGCTGCACGCACAGGAAGGAAAGTTTTCGGATGTACGGAACAATGCGATGCTGGAGCTGTTCTACTCTACAGGCATCCGCCTGTCCGAGCTGCGCGGTATCAATCGCGCAGACATCGACCTTCTGTCGCAGCAGGTGAAGGTGAGGGGAAAGGGGAAGAAGGAACGGATCGTTCCGATAGGTGATCATGCGCAGCTCGCCCTTCGCAACTATGAATCAAAGCGCGATGAATTGCTGCGCGGGGCGGGGGCGAAGGCTGACCGGACCGCGTTCTTTCTCAGCAGTACTGGAAAGCGCATTTCGATTCGGGCAATACAGTCTGCGATGTCGAAGCTGATCGACCGGGTGGATGAGAAGGCAGGTCTTTCCACCCACTCATTGCGCCACACCTTTGCCACGCACCTCCTGGACGCCGGTGCGGACCTGCGCGCAGTGCAGGAGCTGCTCGGACATGCCTCGATATCGACGACGCAGATATACACGCATACAAGCGTGGAACGCCTCAAGCAGGTTTACGAAAAGTCTCATCCGCGGGCATGAGTCCGCACAATCGGTGAATCAATGAGTGAAGTACTGTTTGTTTGTGAGCACGGATCCGCGAAGAGCATGGTCGCGGCGGCGCATTTCAACCGTCTTGCCGCCGAGCAGGGACTTTCCCTGCGCGCCATCTCGCGCGGGACCGATCCCGACAGTGAAGTTCATCCCGGAGCGCTGGCGGGACTGAACGCGGACGGACTCACGCCGCCGCATGAGCCAATGAAATTGTCCGCCAGCGATCTCAGCAGCGCAAAGACCATAATCTCGTTTTCACACCTCGGCATTCCGGGCGAGGTGTGGACGGTTCCTGCGGTGAGTGAAAACTATCCGATCGCGCGAAACGCCATCGTGCAGCGGGTAACCGCAATGGTCGAAGCCATGAAGACCGGCAGCTAAGCGTTGCGGTGTGCCGTTTCGTGTGTAGTGTAAGGACACATGGCCGCGAAACGACACCACTGGGTAGTGCGCCTCACGCATTGGGTGAATGCGATTGCGATAACGATCATGATCGGCAGCGGCCTGCGCATCTTCAACGCATATCCCAGATTTGCGCGCCGGGGCGAGCTTTTCTGCTGCTACCCGTTCGAGGGCAAGCGATTTCCAGAGGTGCTTACTTTCGGCGGCTGGCTGGCCGGGGCGCGCAACTGGCATTTCGCGATGATGTGGGTGCTCGTCGCCAACGGAATTCTCTATCTCGCATTCATCTACCTGCACGGTGAATGGCGCGACCTGGTGCCGCGGCGGGGCGATCTGCGAGACGTCAGGGAAATGATTCGCTTTTACCTGGCCCGCAGAAAGGATCATCCCGAGCAGGGAAAGCACAACGCCCTGCAAAAGCTCGCATACTTCACGCTCCCGCTGCTGACGATCGCTACAGTATTGACGGGCATTGCGATCTGGAAGCCGGTTCAGCTTTCCATGCTTACCAACCTGTTCGGCGGCTACGTATGGGCCCGCTACTGGCACTTCGTGTGTATGAGTCTCATAGTGCTCTTCAGTATCATTCATGTGTTCATGGTGTTCGCCGTGGATCCTTATTCGATCCGGTCGATGATCACAGGAGGGTATGATGAGTCGCTCTCACCGCGGGCCCGAAACGCGCGCCCCTTCCGCAACTTGTTTCGAAAAAAAGCGGAGCCCCGCACATGATCCTGCGGCGTGAGTTTCTGCTCAAGAGCGCGGCAGGTGTGTCTGCTGCATTCCTGGCGGCTTGCGATTCGCGCGGGCCAAAGGGTGCAGAAAAACTCCTGCGGTATGCCGAGCGCAAGAATGAATCGCTCGAGCGCGCGCTATTTCGCCATTCCGCCGAGGACGTAGTCCGCGAAGGCGCACTCTCCGCTGGGGACAAGCTTCCCGCTTATTTCATATCGAAGACGGTTCCGATCTGGAATGAAGCGGAGCGCGGACAGTGGGCGCTCGAGGTTACAGGGATGGTTAACCGTCCGCTTCGTCTCACGCTGGAAGACCTGTTGAAGCTTCCCCGCCGGTCGGAGCGGGTGAACCACTACTGCGTTGAAGGCTGGACCGCGGTTGAAACGTGGACCGGCTGTCCGCTCCGAGAGATCGCAGCCCTGGCGGGTGTGCAGCGCGAAGCACGGTATGTGGACTTTCAGTCGTTCGACGATGGATACCATGAGAGCTGGGACATCGAGAGTGCTCTGCATCGACAGACTGTTGTTGCCTACGGGCTCGACGGGAAAATGCTCGGCCCGCCGCACGGTGCCCCCGCTCGCGTGTACTCGCCCGTGAAGCTTGGCTACAAGAACACCAAATACCTTACGAAAATCGTGTTCATGCCCGTTCGCAACGGCGGTTACTGGAGCGACATGGGTTACGAGTGGTACGGAGGAGTGTAGAGGGAAGGAGCCGGTGGAACGAGATTGCTACTCGCGGTCGTGCTCGTCCTTGTCAGTACCATGTCCTCGGCGCGCGGCCCCGCGGAAGAGCATCAGCTCCTTGAGAAACTCCCGGTTCATGATTCCCCCGGTAATGAGCAGCGCGATCCCCGCGAATACAACGATGTTGGAGTACTTCCAGGTATCGCGTCCCATTATTGCTGCGCCCATGCAGATCGTGCCGGCGCCGAGCAGTAGTTGTCCGAGCTGGTGAGGTTCGGCACGGACGCGTCGTCTACGCTCCCGTCCTGCGCGCCAGGCTTCGGGGTGGTATGCCATGTAGCTGATGGCGATGCCGAGCAGGCATATCAGCGCGCCCAGAATTACGGGCAAAGTCTCGAGTCTCATGCCGGTTTATCAGTGCAAGATGCGGGCAGTTATATTTCCGCCCGCCCATGAAACGCGACTTTCTCGAGATTCCCGACTTTTCAGCCGAGGAGATAGACAATCTCCTGGGCCTTGCCGAGCGGATGCGCACCGGTGAGTACAGCGCGAAGCCCCTGACGGGCAAATCGCTGGCGATGATCTTCACAAAATCGTCCACGAGAACGCGTGTTTCGTTCGAGGCTGGAACCTGGCAGCTGGGCGGACACGCAATGTTCCTGTCCTCTCGGGATGTGCAGCTGGGGAGGGGTGAGCCGATCGCCGACACCGCCCGGGTCCTCTCGGGCTATGTGGACGGGATAATGATCCGCACTTATGCGCACAGCGATGCGGTCGAGCTGGCGAGGCACGCGACAGTTCCGGTGATCAACGGGCTCACCGATCTCGTGCATCCCTGTCAGGTGCTGGCCGACCTCCTGACTGTGAGGCAGGCGTTCGGGGATTATCGGAACCGTCGCGTCGCATGGATTGGGGACGGGAACAACATGGCGAACTCTTGGATCAACGCCGCCTATGTTCTGGGGTTCGAGCTTCGCCTTGCCTGTCCCGAGGGATACGATCCGGATGCGGCCATTCTAGCCCGCGCGAAGACGCGGGCAAAGGTGACTGTCACGCGCGACCCCGCCGAGGCTGCCGACGGTGCGGATGTGGTCAACACCGATGTATGGGCTTCGATGGGGCAGGAAGAGGAGCAGAGTCAGCGCGAGAAAGCATTCGCGGGCTTCACTGTGGATGCCGCGGTGATGTCCCGTGCGAAGAAGGAGTCAATTTTTCTGCATTGCCTGCCGGCACATCGCGGGGAAGAAGTGCAGGCGGAGGTCATTGACGGGAAGCAGAGCAGGGTATGGGACGAAGCACACAACCGCCTGCACGTTCAAAAGGCCCTGATGGCTGTACTGATGGGCGGCGAAACGATCTGACCAGCGCGGGGCCGTGATACCGCCGCGCCGGGTGCGTCGCATGGCTTACATCGAAGTTGACGCCCGCAGCACTATCGCCCGGCCCTGCCCAATTGCGAACTCCTTGTACCGGCTCATGAAACTGCGGTAGGTGACGTTGAATGCATTCCGCATGGACAGGTCGATAGTCGCAATGCCGCGTGGTACTGACCGCGTGAAGCCGGTTCCGAAGGTCACGAGGGAGTAACCAGCGGTCGGGATGTCCCGCGGGTCAACGCGCTTCTGCGCGCCATTCATCTCGACGGTCGTGGTAAAGTATGGCTGCGGTCCCGTGCGGCCGCGCGGATCACGCTCGAGGCGGAAACCTGCGAGGACGCGCACCGGCGGGATGAATGTGAGCGGTACGTCAGCGCTCAGGTTGTCTCCACGCACGTAGTCGCCAGACAGCTGAAGAGTGAGGGGAGTTATCGGCCGGTACGCGATGCGTCCTTCCAGTCCCAGCAGGCGCGCATTGCCCTGCACCACTCGCAGTGAATCAAAGGCTCCTCCACCAGTGCCGAACGGTCTCAGGTAGATGTAGTCCTTCACCCTGTTGTAGAACATGGTGGTCTCGGCTGTCAGGTTGGTACGCTGGATCCTGACTCCAAGATCGGTGTTGAGTGAGGTCTCCACATCCAGGCCTGGATCTCCGCGCTCGAAGGCGCGTGTGCCCTCGTGAAATCCATTGGCGAACAGATCGGGGGCAGAGGGAGCGCGAAATCCCCTTGCCAGGTTCAGGACGACGGAAACCGGTTCGGTGATCTTGTACAGGGCTCCGACGCTTCCAGTAACAGCGCGAAAAACGCGGGACTGTGCTGGTACTGTGATCCCTGCGTCGCCTTCCGTGGAGAGAGTGCGGAAATCATAGCGGCCTCCCGCGGTCAGCTTGAACCGACCGTCGGCCAGAGTTGCCTGCTCAAAGAAGTAGGCTGCTGCGTTCCGGGTATTGCTCGCAGGGATGAGTGTCTGGCTGCCCCTGTTCTCGAAATCGCTCAACATTCCCGACAGTCCGAAGGTGCCCGTGAGCATTCCTCCGGCGAGCGGGGAATGGTGGAAGTGCGCGAATCCCGTCCAGTTGCGAACGTAGAGTCCGAGATCCGGGGTTGGCGCATCCATGTTCGCAAATTCCTGCCGGAAATTGTCCTCGTAACCGGCACTGGTCTGCAGCCGCGATCCGCGAAGAGCAAGGCTGGTCTCGAGCACCAGTCGATGCGTCGCAATCTTCTGGTAGCCTGTGTAGTCGGGATTGGTGACTGGATTGTCGAAGATCTCGATCCGCTCGTCGCGGCTCACGTATCTCACATGCGCGGTTCCGCGGGAGCCTCGCAGTCCGACGGCCGTCTCTGCTGCCAATGCCCTGTTCTTTGTGTTGCTCATCGGTCCTGCAGGTGTCCGCATGTCGTCACTCGAGCGCATGGTCAGCGCTGCACGCATTCCCAATCCACCCGACGCAGCTTCGGTGATCAGCGTTCCATCAGTGCCACGGATATTTGCATTGTAGGATCCGATGATTTGCCCGCGGACAAAGCGGTCCACATCCAGGGCGTCAGGGACGGGCGGTGCTATGACGTTTACGACTCCGCCAAGTGCATCCGAGCCATACAGAACACTGGATGGTCCCTTGATCACTTCTACACGTTCAGCCGCTGCCGTCTCGACGTTGGGTGAATGGTCATGTCCCCATGCCTGTGTTTCCGTGCGCTGGCCATTGTCGAGAGTGACGACGCGATAATGGGTCATTCCGCGAATTACCGGTTTTCCTATCCCGGTGGTCATGCTGAGGCTTCTGACCCCGGGGATGCTCTCCAGAACATCGCCCAGGGAGGTTGCCTGCGATGTGCGCAGTTCAGCGCCTTCGAGCACAGCTGTGGGCTGCGGCGATTCAGATGCGGTGGAGGCGGCCATCGTGGCTGTCACCTGCACAGCGGCAATGTGAACACCGCTGACACGCATGGTGACCGAGATCCGTTGGTCCCTGCCAAGAGTGATGCGTCGCGTTTCCGGTGAAAAGCCAAGCTTGGAAAGGCTCACCGTATACGTGCCCGCCGGGACCGCGGCAAAGCTGAAAGTCCCTTCGGGACCGGACACGTTTCTGCGCCCCACTTCCTGCAACACAACGCGGACGTCAGGTATCGGCCTTCCGGCAGAGTCTGTGACGGTTCCGGCAAGGGAATGCGCGGACGCCTGGGCACCGGCTTCTGATGCTGTCAGGGCGGCGAATCCAAGAACGAACAAGGCTGTGCTGAAAACTCGGGGCATGGACAATCTGATGGGGAAAAGGGGAACGGTTAGTCGCACCACAACCATATGTTAGTCAAGCCTAACTTACTGGCGCAAGGGGTTGGGCTATCCCTTCTGGATTCGCGTCCCGGCCCGGGCTCCGATATCATTGGGCATGAATCAATACGACTTGTGGGCAGCGCAGCAGGCAGCCGAATGATTCGGGAGGGAGACATTGCCCCGGCTTTCACGGCGCGCACGGACGAGGATAAGGTTGTTTCGCTCTCCGATTTTCTCGGAAAAAAGGTAGTTCTTTACTTCTACCCGAAGGACGATACCCCCGGCTGAATCAAGGAAGCGTGCGATTTTCGCGACGCTTTTCCCCGGTTCGGGGATCTCGGTGCGGTGGTTCTGGGTGTCAGTCCCGATTCGGTGGCGTCACACCAGAAATTCAAGAAGAAACACGAGCTGCCTTTCACGCTTCTCGCGGACGAAGGGCACAAGATCGCCGACGCGTACGGCGCTTACGGCGAAAAGAAGATGTATGGAATGTCATATACGGGCGTTCTGAGAACGACCTTCATCATCGATGAAGAGGGAGTCGTGATGAAGGTGTTCGAGAAGGTGAAACCGCAGGGCCATGCTGCAGAAGTAGCGGAAATACTGTAGCCGTCTTTTCTTTGCGCAGTCGCCTCCGCTGAGCGAACGATGTTACCTTAGCGCGCGATCGGGAGATCGCATGGCCATCCGGTTAGGCTTCCCAAGATGATTGCGCTCCATCTCTTCGGCCGCGTGGACCTGCGGAACGAGAGTGGAGTCTCTGTGTCCGCACTCCTGTCTCGCCCCAAGCTGGCCGGAATTCTTGCGTACCTGGCGGTCGAAGGCGATGAACGGCTGGTGAGGCGTGACAAGCTGCTCCCGCTCTTCTGGCCCGAGCATGATGATGAGCATGCTCGCGGATCGCTCCGGACCGCGCTCCACCGGATTAGGTCGGCGCTGGCTCATGAAGTAATTGTCACACGCGGGACCGAAGAAATCGGGATCGATCCCCATGTGTTGTGGTGCGATGCGCGCGCCTTCGCGGGGAGCACCAGGCGGGGTGACTGCCGTGAGGCTTTAAAGCTGTATGCGGGAGATTTCCTGGATGCCTTCCACATAGATGCTTCCGCGGAATTCCAGGCGTGGATCGATGATCAGCGCTGGCGTCTAAGAGCCGCGGCTGCACAGTGCGCACAGCGTCTTTACGCAGGCACTCAGTCGGAAGGCGATGTAGCCGGGATGCTTCAATGGAGCCGCCGCGAGCTGGAAATCACGCCCGGCGACGAAGGGGCGCTGCGCAATGTTCTTTCGGCGCTGGCGCTTGCCGGTGAAACGGCAGATGCCATGGAAATGTTCGAGAAGTTTACAGTGCGGTACCGTGATGAGTTCGGTCTGGAGCTTTCACCGGAGACGCGCGCACTGGTCGAGAGGATTCGTGCAGGAAGCCTGTCCGCGCGCGCCACCAGCGCTATTCAGCCCGTCAGTGCTCCGGCTGAACACGCCGTCCAGATGACGGCCCAGTCACCGGCCGTGCTGCCAGCGCCAGGGATGCCGCGTCGCCGTGTCCTGATGTACGCAGGTCTCGCACTCACGATTCTTGGAGTCAGTGCTGGATTGAGGACTTTCAGTTTTTCCTCTCCGGGCAGGATATCGGTGTGGACCCGGGCCCAGCTCACGGACGCGCCGCTGCCGCGTGCACACCATTCCCTGGTTTACGATCCGGAATCCCGCCAGGTGATGCTCTTCGGCGGAACTTCAGATGACGCAATTCTCGGAGATGTATGGCGGTTGTCGCTCGCGACCGATGGCAGCGCAAAGTACTGGCAGCGCATAAGCGCCGAGTCCCAGGCGCCGGTGCGCCGCTGGCTCCACTTTGCCGCGTATGACCCCGGCGACGACACGATGATCATAGTTGCCGGAGCTGCGGGTCATACGACACCCTGTCTTGCTGATGTCTGGGTGCTGGACAACGCGATGAGGGGAACTCCGCCGCTGAGGTGGAGGAAGATCGATGTCGCAGGCTCCGGTCCTGCACCGCGCGCAGAGTTTGGCGCGTTTTACGACGCGCACAACAACCGGCTGGTTGTGCAGGGGGGCCACGACTGCATCGCTCCGGTTTTTCCGGACATCTGGGTGCTCAATCTGGCCAAGTCATTTCCCGCTCGGTGGTCGCGGATTACACCCGCTGCACCGCAGGGCGCGCCGCCACCCCTTCGCTCACAGCTCATGGCCTACGACGCCGAGAACAACCGGGCAATCGTATTCGGGGGGATGGATGGAAGATATCCCCGCGATGCGGTCGCTCTTGGCGATGTGTGGGTTCTTACCAACGCTAATGGACTGGGGGGCCGGCCTGAATGGGTGCGTCCGGCACTTCGTGGAGATCCCATTCCTCCGACATCCAAGGCGATGGGTGCATATGATCCGGCAACTAACAGGCTGATCGTGTTCGGCGGATACCATAACAGCGGAGCGGCGTCAGAACCGACCGCCGACGTGTGGGTCCTCGAGGGCGCGAATGGACTCGCGCCGCATGCCAACTGGCGGAAACTCGCCACCGGCGGAAGCTCACCCGGCCCGCGCGTATCAGGGGCAGTAGTCTTCGATCCAAACACCGAGCGACTGATTCTCTTTGGCGGTTATTCAAAGGGCAAATCACTCGGTGATGTCTGGTCGCTTACCGCTGCGACAGGCGCGCGCTGATCAGTTGATGATCCAGGTATAACTCGCACCCTTTGCCATCTGTACTGCCCACTGAATCTTTTCGCGTCCGTCCTGAAACTTCGCATGCAGGTCCCAACATTCCTTGTAGACATTGATTGTCACTTCCGCGCCGGGCTGCAGCGGAGATTTCAGGCTGTTGGGCCATTCACTCAGGTCGTCGCACGTGCTCGCGCCTGCTTCGATTACAGGAACGGTGCCCTGGTTCCTGAATACAAACCTTGTCCCATCGGGTGCAGGGTCGGTGGGACCGCGCTCGCATGAGGCAGTAAGTGCTGTCAGTGCGGCCAGTCCGACGACAATGCTTCTCCGGTATGCCATTGATCCTCAGCGTACTGCGGTTGGTGTGATTCGCAGCTGGGTAACCACGAAATGTTTGCCAACGTCACCCCTGCGATCGAAGAAATCTCCAGGTGTTATGTCCACTGGACCGATGCGGCCATTGGTGAGCGGCAGTCCGGTTGCACGCGCGACCGCGATTCCGGCGCGCTCCGAACACACGACATTTTTTCCAAATAGTCCGTAGTCTGACTTCCCGCGCAGTGCCGCCTGCCGCGCCGCATTCCAGATCATCCGGCCGTCCACTACCGCCTCCGGACGCGCGACGAACATGGGGCGGCTGCCATACATCTTCAGGAATTGGCGCTCGTCGAGGATCCGGCTTCCTGCACGCGTGTGATCCAGGAAGAGCATGCGCTCACCGGTAGCACGAACGAAGGTCACGACGTGTGACGCCGGAGCAGCATCGGTGCTGAAGAGTCTTCCCGCCGCGAAATCAGAGGTCGCCCTGATTAGGTAATCCCCGCCAACAACTGCGCCGCTCACGGCTGCGCCTTTCAGTCCGTCCTGAATGTGCGCGGGTGCAATCAGCAGCACGTCGCCCGGCGTGAGCTCGGAAAGGTTCGTGAGTTGATATTGCCCCGCCGATCCCTGTTCGACGGCTTTCATTACATCGCGCCGCCACTGCCACCGCGAAGCCGTCGCGTTCCTTACATTCTCCGTCTGACGGGCGACCCACCTATCGGGATTTGCATCCAGGTCCGCCTGCTCATTCTGAACGGCATCCTTTCCGGCCGCTGCAGTCTCCGCCTGTGCGACCGCACTGTCGAAGGAGTCGATTCGCTTATCGTACAACACGATTCGCGCATTCACCTTCTGCTGCTCCGCGATACAGCGCACGTCTTCATTGCTTCCCTTGTGGACCAGCTCACAGCGCCGGTTGTGTGCGTCGGCCTGGTCGCTGATTGCGGTCTGCTCGAGCAGGATACGCATCTTCTCCGTCTCGAGCTCTGCGCGGACAGTTCCTGTTATCGAAGAGGGAATGTCGCGCGGCTGCCGCTGCGCTGAGACGGGCTCGGCGCCAGACGCGATCGCTGCAAGGACTGCGAGGACTGCGTGAATCCTCATGGGACCTTTCGTGGCGCCGGCTTGCCGGACTTCGTGCCGAACTTGACGCTTCGGTCCACCATTTCTTCCTGCTTGCGGCGGTTGTCGTTGGCCAGAGCTTCATTGTTCGAGATCTGTTGCTTGACCTTGGCCTCTTCGACCATCAGGGGGCCAGGGTTGTCGCTCTTGCTGCGTTTGTCACGAATGGACGCGAGTCTCTTCTCCAGAGCTGCGTGTTCGAGGTTCAGCTGATTCTGCTTTTCCAGGAGCTTCCTGAATTCCGGGTCTTTCCTGACGCTCTCTGGAATCACCAGCTCCTTGCGCATTCCGGCTAATACCGGCGGCGCTTCGTCATTCACCTTGCCACCGGGCCTGTCGAATACATCCATTGCCGGGTCGCGCCCGTCCTCCATGGGTCTTGCCCTGTCGCCGGAGACCTTTGCCGACTTCAGCTGCTGCAGTGCACTCCCGCCACCAGCTTTTCCCGCGTTTCTTCGAGTGGGAGCCCTGGTCTCTGCTTCAGCGGTGCTGACCTGCTCCATAGGCGCTGCTCTCGCGGGCAAGGCAGGAAACGCAACGCTAGTCCGTTCAACGTCGCTGTTGAAAGCAGTCTTGAGCTGTTCAAGCTCGGCTCCCGCACCCTGCAGCTCGGTCATTTCACTCTGGCAGGACGCAAGCTGACCGGCACTCGTGATATTGCCACAGCGCACATTGAACCGGTTGATTGCAGCGTTAACCGAGTCCACTGCAGTCTTCACGAGCTTTCTCTGCTTTCCGAGCCGGTCGCGCTCCTTCTGCGGCAGCCCTGCAGGAACTTCTCTGAGGTTCACCCCAGTAGAATCCTGCGCGGCGACACGCTGAAAACCGCCCCACGCAACCAGCGCGACAACCCCTATTGCAAGGCCTCGCATGGTTTCTACCAGCGAAGGTTGAGGCGAATGCCGTAGCCTTGTCGGTGCGACCGGGTTACCTCGGTGCGCTGCCACCAGGTATCGGGAAGTTTCCGGTTCGATGCGATGAGCTTCATGGTAAGTCCCATCGTTACACCTATCGCAGCCCCTATGGCACCATACTGCACCGGCGCGGGCGGAATTCCGGCTGCCTTGTCTGCCTCCTTCTCCTCCTCTGTCTTGTCCATTTCCTTCACGCCGCCGGCCACTGCACCGACTATCCCAAAGCCCATACCCCAGAGCATCGCCACTTTTGTGGCAGACATCTTCCGCATGTCATAGTTCGGGTCTGCCTGACCCCTGCCGAGCGTACAGTACTGCGTCATGTTGTGATCGTTGCACAGGTGGTGGTAATACCTGGCCTGGCATTCAGCATCGCTGCTGCAGTCAATGACGTGACTTGCGTCCAGCCGGCACTGATATCCAACAGTCCTTGTCTGCGCATCTAAAGACATGGCGGGCAGTGCGCAAAGAAGCATTGCGGACAGCGCTGTCCTCGAGAATCTCATGCTGCCTCCACGAGTACGGGTTGGCGAGAACCTGACCGGGAGGCATTACCGCGCCGTCACTTTTCCGTGACCTGGTCTCCGTAAACAAAAAAAGCGGCCGGTTTCCCGGCCGCTCCATCCCGCAATGCCAGTTCGTGATCAGGCCATAAGAGCCGGGATAATAAATGGAAGCACCGCCACGATCCATGCGATCGCAGCCGCCGCCCATGCCTTGGGACGATCGATCTTTCCGGTCACACTCAGTCCGATTCCCATGAGAATGATTATCCAGATCCCGATGAGATCCACGCGGCCAATCAGTCCCAGCAGCCCGGCGTTCGTGGTGTCAGGATCCATGAACCGCGCCGCGCTGAATCCAATGGAATACTGCGACGTCAGCTTGTCCACCGGCAGCAGCATCGCCTGCACAGCACCGAGTATCATGCCGATCACGGTGGGCACCTGAGAAATTGTCGCAATGAACATGGACTGCTTCGCCGTTTGCGTTGCACCGAAAACCTTGCCCATCAGCCAGAGTGCAAGTCCGACGAGCAGCACGCTGATGGGGAAGACGAACGCAAACCCAATCCCCGCAAAGGTGCCGCCCATCTTCTGCATGCTCGCCAGCTGCTCCTCGGTCAGGTTCGGGTTCTTCTCCATCATCTTCGCCGCACCACGCGAAAACTCCGCGTCCATGATCGGCTCCATCGCGTTCTTGAACACGAAAAACAAGACGACGCAGATCAGCGTGAGCAGCAGCAGATGCGTTCCGAACCTTCCATCCTGCCGTCTCTCGAACACCTTCGCAGGCGAAGTGATGATGTCAACGAAGTCATCAAACACCCCCGACTTCTTGGAGTCCAATGCTTCAGGCGATGCGGTCATATAAGTGGGGTTAGGGACGCCTCCAAAATCAGGCCCCCAGGCGCCATGAGCAATGAGAGACTTTGCTCGTCCACGCAGCCCTTAACCCCCTGATCCATTCCACTTCTGCATGCCCAATCCTGCCGAAATGGCACAAAACCCCTCCCTAAACCCGGTCATTTTCGCCATCTTCCCCCTATATGACCCTGAAACGAACTCCTCTATACCATATACACGCTGCCCTCGGCGCCAAACTCGTTCCCTTCGCCGGATACGAAATGCCCGTGCAGTATCCCAGCGGCATCACAGCTGAACACAAAGCAGTGCGCGAGAAGTGCGGCCTGTTCGATGTGAGCCACATGGGAGAGTTCATCGTGCGCGGACCGCAGGCGGTGGATCTCGTGAACTATGTGACAACGAATGATGTGGCCGCACTCGCCGTCGGCCAGGTGCAGTACTCCACGATCCTCAACGAACGCGGGACAATCGAGGACGATTGCCTGGTCTACAGGTTCGAGGATCACCTGATGATGGTCGTGAATGCGTCCAACGTGCAGAAAGATCTCGACCACATACAGCGCACCGCAAAACGTTTCGATGCAACTGTGATCGATGAAAGCGAGCAGACGGCACTGCTAGCGCTGCAGGGACCCGAGGCCGCGAGAATCCTGCAGCAGCTTACAGATGCCGACCTGTCCCGCATCAGTTACTACCACTTCACAGTGGGCTCAGTCGCGGGAATTCCCGGCATCATCATCTCGCGCACCGGTTACACGGGTGAAGATGGATTCGAGCTGTATTTCGCCAACAAGCACGCGGAGAAGATCTGGAACGCGCTCATTGCAACCGGCGAGGTGACGCCGGCCGGCCTGGGCTGCCGCGACTCGCTCCGGCTCGAGATGGGAATGGCACTGTACGGAAACGATCTGGACGACACAGTGACTCCCCTGGAAGCCAATCTTCAGTGGCTCGTCAAGCTCAAGAAGGGAGAGTTCATCGGGCGCGAGGCTCTGCTCAAGCAGAAAGAAGGCGGAGTGCCAAGGAAGCTGGTCGGCTTCACGTCAGACGAGCGAGCATTTCCGAGACATGGCTACCCGGTGTTCGTGAATGGAGAGCCGAGCGGAGAAGTGAGAAGTGGAACGCTGAGCCCGACGCTCGGCATACCGATCGGCACTGCGTACGTTCCGGCAGCGTTTGCGGCGGAGGGATCGCAGATAGAAATCGAGATCCGCGGCAAGCGCGTACCTGCCAAGGTTGTAAAGATGCCCTTCTATAAAGAAGCATCGCATCTATGACCCTCCGCATCGGCATTCTCACCATCTCCGACTCACGCGCCCAGGGTGAAGGACGCGATGTATCCGGGGACGTCATTGCCGACTGGACCGCAGCACGCGGAGATGAGATTGCAATAAGGGACATCATCACCGACGACGCAGAAACCATTGCGAGCAGGCTGGCGGAATGGTGTGACAGCGACATCGCCGACGCGATTCTCACCACAGGTGGAACGGGGCTGTCTGCACGAGACAATACCCCTGAAGCAACTCGCACGGTCATCGAGCGTGAGGCGCCGGGCATTGCCGAGTACATCCGCGCGTGGGGTGCGGCACAGTTCCCGCGCGCAGTGCTGTCGCGCGGAATCGCGGGGACACGCAACCAGACGCTCGTAATAAATTTTCCGGGCTCACCGAACGGGGTGCGCGACGCCCTCGCAGCGCTGGACCCGATTCTCCAGCACGCTTGTGATGTCCTGCGCGGGAATGTTTCCACGCACATGCCGCTCGTCACCGACGATCCGCGGCTCAAAGTGGTGAAGGATGCGACGCGCGTTTCGCGCGCGCGAAAAGGCGGGCGAAGAACCCGCGACGCGGAAGACTAGGTGAACGTCGTAATAACGCTCGCCGACGTCGAACCGGCCGTAAGGCTCAACGCGCGGCTCGAGGCGCTGGACCTCAACACCACGATGGTGTCGCCCTTCGACGACCTGCGGGGAGAGATCAGGAAGGCGAAACCGGATCTCATAGTCTTCACGGGAAACCTGGCCGATCCGCACAACATCCAGATTGCGCGTGAGCAGGCATGGGACGGCGTTCCTGTAATCGGCCTTGCCGATGTTGTCGATCCGGATCTGAACGACCGGCTGCGGACTGCGGGCTTCGTGGAGATCTACTCAAAGCCAATCTCCACAGACGAACTCGTTGACTCGGTGAAGCGCGTGCTCGAGAGGCAGCGTCTCGCTTCGACCACGGGACTGATCGGGGAGTCGGAGGCGATACGCGAAGTCCTGGTCAAGATCGAGCAGTTCGCGCCTGTTTCGAGCACCGTCGTGATCGAGGGTGAAAGCGGAACCGGAAAGGAGTTGGTGGCCCGCGCCATTCACCGGCTCAGTCCGCGGCGCGGCAAGCCGTTCATCGCAGTGAATGTCGGCGCGCTTCCCGACACTCTCGTTGAAAGCGAGCTGTTCGGACATGAAAAAGGTGCGTTTACCGGAGCTGCCGAGCGGAGACTTGGGAGGTTCGAGCTGGCCGACACCGGCACACTCTTTCTGGACGAAATCGGTGAGATTCCACCTGCTACACAGGTGAAGCTCCTCCGGGTTCTCGAGGAGCGCGAGGTCACGCGTGTTGGCGGATCAGTGCCCATCCCTGTAGATGTGCGCGTCGTTGCCGCAACGAACCAGCCGCTGCGGCAGCGCGTGGAGGAAAATGCCTTTCGCGCCGATCTCTACTACCGGCTGAGTGTCCTGAGCATCTACCTGCCGCCACTCCGGGAGCGCCGCTCCGACATTCCGCTTCTGGTGCGCCGCTTCATCAAGGAGTTCTCGACGCAGCACGATCGCCCGTTCCACGGGATTTCAGCCGAAGCGATGCAGCTGCTCGTGGACTACACCTGGCCGGGAAATGTTCGCGAGCTGCGGAATCTGGTTGAGAGCATGGTGGTCCTCGCTCACGGACATGAAATCCAGCCTGAGGACATCCCGCGTGAAATTCGTCAGGGCGGCGGTGCGCGGCTCCTGCCTGTGCATGTCGGCCCGATAGTCCGCGGCGCCGAGGCCGCGGGCGGGCGGGAACTCGAGTTCATCCTGCGAAGCCTTGTGGAGCTTAAGCTTCAGGTGGAAGAGCTGCGACGAAGAATACCCGCGAGCGAGGAGCCGCGCGTGTACGGACCTGGACGCGCATCGGGCCCGCTTACCAATGGAGACTGGCTCGGGGAGATCCAGCCGGCGCCACCCGAGCAGCCGGCCCGGGCGATCGAGGGGACGTCCGTGGCCGCACACAATCCGACGATCACGCTCAGTCCGGGAATGACGATGGCAGAGATCGAGCGCGCCGCAATAGAAGCATCCCTCAAGCACACGCGCGGAAACCGCAGAAAGGCGGCAGAGATGCTCGGCATTGGCGAGCGCACCATGTATCGAAAGCTCCGCGAATACGAAATCCCGATCGATTCAATAGAACTCGAGTAGTATCCTGTGTAGGGGATACTCCCCGCACGCGTAGGTGATTCGCTGATGCTGCGTTGTTTCTTCCGGGCCTAGCTTGCGGTCAAACCACCAAACAACAGAAAACATGACCAGACTCTCGCGAGTTTCCATTCTCTTTTTGCTTATGGCTGCCTGTCAGTCGAAGGCGCCCGCACCTGCCGAGAAGACGGCCGACTCGAAAAGCGTGGCGGCACCAACCGAGTCGCCGGCCAACATGTCTCATGGCGAGGCACCGGTAGGCAACCCGAATGATCCGCCGCCATTTGATCCCGTCGCGCCTGCTCGCTCGACGAAGAAACTCGTGAAGATCCGGTTCGAGGTGAAGGACACGACGATCGTCCTTGCTTCGGGCGTGACCTACAAGGGCTGGACCTTCGCTGGCACAGTGCCGGGTCCTGTGGTCCGGGTAACGCAGGGGGACTCGGTTGAGTTCACGCTGATCAACAAGGCCCCGATGCCGCACAGCATGGATTTTCACGCCGCGCAGATTGCGCCGAACAAGTACTACGTGAACGTGATGCCAAACGACTCCATTCATTTCGGCTTCACCGCGGACGTAGTCGGTGCATTCATGTATCACTGCGGCACCGCGCCCGTCGCCGCACACATTGCGAATGGAATGTATGGCGCACTGATCGTGGATCCGCGCACCCCGCGGCCCCCGGCAAAGGAGCTGGTGTTCGTCCAGAGCGAATTCTACATGACGCCTGCGGCAGGTACTGCGGCGCGATCGCTCGCCTGGGACCGGCTGCTCGAGCTTGCACCAGACTATGTCACGTTCAACGGAAGGGCTTCGCAGTACGCGGAGCATCCCATTCGCGTGAAGGTCAACGAGCTTGTGAGGATTTACCTGGTCAACGCAGGTCCCAACCGGCTCTCATCCTTTCACGTGGTTGGCGGCATCTTCGACCGGGTGTACATGGATGGATCGAACAATCCGCTTGTAGGAGTCCAGACGGTCGCGGTGCCTGTCGGCGGAGGCGGCATTTTCGAGGTGCGCCTCAAGCAGGAGGGAGATTATCCCTTTGTGACGCACGCATTCGCAGACGCCACCAAGGGCGCTGTTGGAATCCTCAAGGCGGAGAAATAGCGGGTGGACTCGTTCGCGAAGGCTTTTATACGCGCGAGCCTGCTCTGGCTCGTCGCGGGCATCACGCTTGGCCTGGCAATGGCGATATACCCGCCATGGGTAGTGTACCGTCCCGCGCACGCCCACATGAATCTCGCGGGCTTCGTGATGATGATGATTTTCGGCGTGGGATACCAGATGCTGCCAAGGTTCTTTGGACATCCCATTCATAACCGCTTTCTGGCGACGTCGCACATCTGGCTGGCGAACCTGGGACTCGCTGGAATGGTCACCGGATTTTTCCTGGCACCCAACATCGGCGCCGGCAGCGTTCCCGTTACCGCCGGCGGCGGCGTACTCTGGTCGCTCGGCGCCTACGGTTTTGTGTACAACATGTGGCGCACCTTCAACGCCGCGGACCGCAGGAAGAAGTTGAACGAGGCGCTGCCGACCTCGAGAAAACTCCCGACAACAGGCCAGGAATAACTACGGTTGCCAGTCGATCTGGGGTGACCTGTAGAAGTTGAGCCCCAGCGCCGACATTCGTGCTCCGTGCGCGGCTACTCTGGCCCTGAAGCTGTTCCAGTCACGCGCGGCAGCAGGTGACCAGCCCAGCTCCGCGACAGCAAGCAGGCGCGGAAAGGCCATGCGCTCGTAGTCTTCAGCTTTTTCGAGTGTCTCGGACCAGAGCGGACCTTCCACGCCAAGTATCGAGGCTTCGCCCACCCCGGGAATGAATGTCGCCGGATCCCAGTCGTACGCGGTTCTGAGTTCTACAAGTCCCGCCCAGGCGAGACCGAGCACGGTAGCCGAGTCGTATTTCATGTCGAGGTAAAGCTTGGGGGAGGGTGAGAGAATCACCTTTCCGCCACGCGCTGCGTGCAGCGCCGACGAATCGCGAATCCAACTTTGCACGATCGTGTTCTGCGTGAGTGCCGCGGGTGCAATCTCTCCCCAGCCTATCATTCGCTTTCCGTTGGACGCGACTACCTGCTGCACACTTTCGATGAAGCGGATGTATTGCGCCTTTGTGAGCTTCTTTACTTCGTCGCCGCCAATGTGGAAGTAATCACCAGGAGTTATGGCGGCGATCTCGCGAATCACGTCCTGGACGAAAGGCAGCACCGATGCGCTGTCCACGCAGAGCGCGCTGAAGCCGACCTTGATGCCCGTGTAGAGCGGTGGCGCAACCTTGTCGCAGTTCAGGTCGGGGTACGACGCAAGCGCAGCATTGGTGTGCGCAGGCATGTCGATCTCGGGAATGACCGTAATGAAGCGGGACGCCGCGTATGCGACGAGATCGGCGTATTCCGCCTGCGTGTAGAATCCACCCGGTCCGCCCCCGACTTTTGTGCTGCCGCCAATTTCAGTGAGGGCCGGCCGCGACTCGATCTCGATTCGCCAGCCCTGATCGTCGGAAAGGTGAAGGTGCAGCCGGTTCAGCTTGTAGAGAGCCATGGCGTCAATGAAGCGCTTCACGTCTGTGGCCGGCAGGAAATGCCGGGACACATCCAGCATCATTCCGCGCCACTCGAAGCGCGGTGCATCGGTGATTCTTCCAGTTGGCAGGCTGAGCTTTCTTCCTACTGCCGCTGGATGCTCAACAGAGTATGGAAGCAGCTGTCTTAAAGTTTGCACGCCGTAGAAAAGACCAGCGGGCGTATTGGCTACCAGAGTGATCTCACGGGCCCCAACGGTCAGATCATACCCTTCCGCACCCAGCGACCGGGATGGATCCAAAGACAGTCTGATTGGTTTGCCAGCTGCCATGCCTGTGGTGCGAACGGCTCCGCTCGCCGACGGCGCAAGCAGTTTCACCAGATAATCGGCAACCTGAGCGACTTCCTTCGACGCGTTCGCATCGATGACCACGGCGGCGGACGTGTCCAGAACGAACCGCTCGGTTCTGTCGAGGGTAATCGACCGGGGCACCGGAATGACCGCATGCGCTGGAGATTCGCGGACTGGAACTGTCGCAGTTGCCGGGGGCTGCTGCGGAGCACATGCGCCGGCTGCACTGATCAACGCGAGGGCGAGGAGGGATTTCTTCATTGCTCGGGTAGTTGCGGTAATGCGGAGTTACTGCGCTGCGCAGGCCCCGCCCGTGATTCCAACAGCCGGCGGCATGCGGAACTCGCACGTGGACGCCAGCTGGTATTTCCGGTTGAACGCATCTTCTGCCGCTTTGACTTCGTCCAGCTTCCTGAAGAGCGCGACTGAATCGGTGGTGGCCGCGCAGTAGGCAAGGTAGTAACGCGGACCGCCGCAGGCGCGATTTCCAACAGGTGCGGTTCTGCATTGTGAGTCGCTGGTGCATCCCGTGGTTTTGGCGATGGTCTTCGCCTGGTTCTCGAGAGCGACAATCGCCGCCCAGTCCGACTCACGGGTGTTCGCCGGCGGGTTGGCAGGCTGCGATGAGTCGCCGGGTGCGCTGCCGGCGGGCGGCTGCACACACGCCAGTGCAGCGAAAAGGGCAAAAGCGGCTGCAAGCATTCTGGAAATCATCATTTCGGCCTCATCTATAGTATGCCAGCTGAGTGGCGACGCACCATGGCTCTCTCAATTTGCTGCGGTAGACCCTTGTAGCTCTAAACCGGCAGTTATTAAAAGCGAAAGCGGATTATCGGGTGTTGCCTAACGTACACTAAGCTATGCCCATAACTGGAAAGCCCATGTCATCGAGCACTGCCTCAGCGGACTCTGACACAAAGGAAGTCGCTGATGCCCGAAATGCCGAGACACTGCTGAGGACGGGTGCTCTCCAGAGCGCGATCTTCAACAGCGCGAACTTCTCCAGCATCGCCACCGACGCCAAGGGCGTCATCCAGATCTTCAACGTCGGCGCCGAGCGCATGCTCGGCTACGCCGCCGCCGAAGTGATGAACAAGATCACACCCGCCGACATTTCCGATCCGCAGGAAGTCATCGCCCGTGCCGAGGCCCTGAGCCTGGAGCTCGGGACGCCGATCACGCCCGGGTTCGAAGCGCTGGTCTTCAAGGCGTCGCGGGGCATCGAGGACATCTACGAGCTGACCTACTTCCGAAAGGACGGCACCCGCTTCCCCGCCGTCGTGTCGGTCACGGCACTGCGCGACGCCCAGGACGCCATCATCGGCTACCTGCTGATCGGCACCGACAACACGGCGCGCAAGCAGGCGGAGGAAGCGCTGCTCAAGGCCGGGGCGTTGCAGAACGCCATCTTCAACAGCGCCAATTTCTCGAGCATCGCGACCGACGCCAACGGAGTGATCCAGATCTTCAACGTCGGCGCGGAGCGCATGCTCGGCTACACCGCCGCCGAAGTGATGAACAAGATAACCCCGGCCGATATTTCGGATACGGAGGAGCTGATTGCACGGGCGGCCGCCCTCAGCCTGGAGCTGAAGACGCCGATTGCCCCCGGCTTCGAGGCGCTGGTGTTCAAGGCCTCGCGCGGCATCGAGGACATCTACGAGCTGACCTACATCCGCAAGGACGGCAGCCGCTTCCCCGCGATCGTCTCGGTCACGGCGCTGCGCGACGACCAGGACGCCATCATCGGCTACCTGTTGATCGGCACCGACAACACCGCTCGCAAGCAGGCGGAGGACGCGCTGCTCCAGGCCGGCGCGCTGC
>JAKFCC010000123.1:0-1779 GCA_036676795.1 Gemmatimonadota bacterium | reverse complement strand
CCGCAGGGCGCGCGCGTCGAGATGGAGGGACGCGGCAGCGTTCTCATCCTCTCCTCCAACAACTACCTGGGCCTGGCCAACGAGCCTTCGGTGGTCGAGGCCGGAATTCAGGGCCTGAAGGATTTCGGGGCAGGCACGGGCAGCGTCCGCTTCATATGCGGAACGTTCACGGTCCACAGGGAGCTGGAGCAGGCGATTGCCAGGCTGGTAGGTACCGAGGCCTCGTTGTCGTATGTGTCTGCGTGGAACGCGAACGAGGGTTTCACTGCCACTTTCGTCGAAGCCAACGACTTCGTGGTTTCCGACGCGCTGAACCATGCGTCCATTATCGACAGCGTCCGGCTGGCGAAGGCGATCACCAAGTGCACGACAGCTGTTTACAAGCACGCGGACATGAGCGATCTGCGCGAAAAGCTCGCGGGTGCGAAGTCGGCACGCAGGCGGATCATCTGGACTGACGGAATATTTTCGATGGAGGGAAGCATCGCTCCCCTGCCCGATATTCTTGAGCTGGCCCGAGAGCACGACGCAATTGTCGTAATGGATGACTCGCACGCGACTGGTGTCCTGGGCAAGAATGGCCGCGGGACTGCCGAGCATTTTGGGGTTCTGGGAGAGGTGGATGTGATCACGTCGACACTGGGCAAGGCACTTGGTGGAGCGGCAGGCGGATTTGTTGCCGGCCCTGCGGCTGTGTGTGACATGCTGACGCAGCGTTCACGTCCCCAGCTGTTCTCGAACGCATTGCCGCCTACGGTGGCAGCAAGCGCGCTGGCATCCATCGAGTATCTGGAGCAGCACCCGGACCGGGTCACCCGACTGCGGGAGAACACCGCTTACTTTCGCGGCGCGATATCCGAGGCCGGGTTCAAGCCCCTGGCTGGAGACACTCCGATTGTGCCCATTATCGTGGGTGAAACTGCCCTGGCGATAAAGATGAGTGACATGTTGCTGGATGAGGGCGTCTTTGTAACGGGTTTCGGGTTTCCCGTTGTACCGCAGGGACAGGCACGCGTTCGCTGTCAGCTGAGCGCGGCGCATTCCCGTGACGATTTGGATGAAGCGGTGAACGCATTCAAGAAGGTCGGCAGCAAGCTGGGAATCATCTGACCGCCTTATTCCAGGAGATGGCATGACAATGCGAGTCTGTTACGCGCTGGTCGCTCTGCTCTTTGTATCCGTTTCCGAAGCGCAGGCGCAGTCGGGGCGTCCGTTCGAGAATTCATGGTTCTGGGGAGCGAAGGCGGGAACGCTCAGCTTCGCGACCAATGACCAGTCGAAGACTGTCGGGACCATTGGTGCAGACTGGGTCATCACGCGAAAGTCTGGCGGACTGTACGTGACTTTCGACATGGCAAACTTCACGAGCACTGCCCGGGTGAACGATTCCAATGCAGGCGGAGGAGTGAGGCAGATCGAAGTAGACGATCTCCGCCGCGTAGGCGTGGCCGGAATGTTCTTTCCGGTGAAATACGGCCCGGTTCGCCCGTACGCGGGCCTTGGGTTCAATCTCGACCTGCTCGGTGATGCAAAGGTCGTGATCGACAGCACGGACACGACATCCGATGCGCCTGACGAGAGCTTCTTCAGCCGCGTTACTGAACGGCGCAGTCAGGTGGCACTGATGTTTCTTGGCGGTGCGCAGGCGGAGCTTTCACGCTTCGCCGTTTTCGGCCAGGCGACAGTAGTTCCCGACGCCGGCGAGCTGTTGATTGGGCGTAATCCTATTGTTGGAATTCAGTTCGGCATTCGGTACAACGTCGGAACGTCGATCGATCG
>JAKFCC010000122.1:0-1581 GCA_036676795.1 Gemmatimonadota bacterium | reverse complement strand
TCTGAACCGGTCACTCACGGCCTCGACAGGGCCGTGAAACACTACAGAGTGCTTATTGTGCCGCTCGATCTATTTCGCTTTGTACAAGCTCCTGAAGCGGCTCTGCTGCGAGCTTCGCGAGGGGCTTGCCATTGACGAACAACGTGGGAGTCCTATGAACCCCCAAAGTTTTCGCATCGGCCATGTCCTTGCCAAGCACCGCGTCAATCTCAGACGACATAATCACCTTGCGGGCTTTTTCCACATCCAAACCCGCAGCTCCGGCAGCTTCCCAAGCCTTCTGGACTTTCGGATCAGCTTGCCATTCTGCTTGAGCCTCTAGAATCGCCTCCAGAACCGGCTCGAAAAGTCCCTGCCCATGCGCAGCTTCAATAATTCTTGCCGCCTCTTCTGAACCTTCGTGGAACAGCACATAGCGCATTACCAAGCGTACATCGCCCGGGTGTTTCGCCATGATTTGCTTGACGATTGGGTGGAAGATGCGACACGCCGCGCAAGACGGATCGAAGAACTCGACAATGGTCACTGACGCAGTCGCGGGGCCGATGATTGGCGAGTGAGAACGAACAAGGGCGTTGGGGTCCGGTGGAGGAAGAGCGCTTTCCGGCGACGCAGAAAATTGCTGATAGACAAAGACAGCAGCGGCAAAGCCAAGTGCAGTGATGATGCTGATGACGAGCACAACTATGCGTCTTCTCATAGAGCGGGGTCTCCGGCGAATCAAGAAAAGAATAGCGATGATTAGAGTAAACGCGCTCAGCGAGAGCAGAGGCAGCGGAATACCACCGGGTATGGTCATGCCGGCGCTGAGGCTGTGCAGAATTGATCGTCCTCACTCTCCGCGTGGGAATGCAATCCTCGACGCTCCAGAGTCCACCCACCAGCGACCACGCAACGGCAACCACCTGGCGAGGCAGAGCGTCGCCACGCGGAGCGTGGGAATGATCAAACTCGAAACCGGGCAGCCCTGCGGGCTGCATTCGCCGCGGGGGCGCGCCTGCTACGGAATCGCAGAGTTCCTGCTTTTTTGATCGTTCCCTCGCTCCGCGTCCGCTGACACCGGGGTCCCGGCAGGAGCAGGCAGGTGAACTGATGAGCGCTTGGGGCGTTAGCCGCGCGGCTAAGCCCCGGGACGCAGGATGGCTCACAGCCCACCGATAGAGGTGCATAACGGGTAGAGGCTTGCCGCTTGTCTGAATGAGCTACTCCAGCACCTTGCGCCAGGTGGTGTTTATGCACAGCCGGCTGCCTCTGGACATCCCGCCAAACCCCAGCCCGTCCTGGTACGCGGCGTTTACACCATGGATTCAGCCGTACATTCGCAGCTATTCATGCATTTTGGCCGGAATTGATCACAGCGGCATGAGCAGGTGGCCGTACAGCCGTCTTCGAGCAGGAACAGTAAAAACACTTCGCTCTAAGGATTATGAAAATTTGATCTTGGCGTTGATAGCGATCTGATTCTATCTGTAAAGCGGGAGAAGCACTTTATGTACGGATGTAAAGCATAAGAACCAACTGCTGACACACTGTCTAGGCGCATATGAACACACATGCTGTAACCGCTCCGCGGCTACTGTG
>JAKFCC010000121.1:0-146646 GCA_036676795.1 Gemmatimonadota bacterium | reverse complement strand
CACGAAGTTCTCGACATGCCGGAGGAAAAGCTTGTGGGCGTGGTCGAGCAGCTGGTCGCGCATCAGCTGCTGAAAGAGGAGCGGGTTGCGGGACGCGAGCACTACACCTTCCCGCACGCACTGACCCAGGAAGCGCTTTACCAGTCCATCATTGCGCGACGACGGCGCATTCTTCACCGCCAGATCGCGAATGTTCTGGAGAGACGACCCGAGCGGCGATCACCCGAGGATCTCGATCGGCTCGCCTACCATTTCCGACTCGGCGGTGAACACGAGAAGGCGTATGAGTATTCGCTCGTTGCGGGAGATGAAGCCGTTCGCCTTCGGGCCTGGGATGACGCCAGGACTTATTACGAGAGCGCGCTGGAAGCGCTGGAAGAGTTGAAGGACGATGGCGCCCGCTCCTCGCCCCTTCTCGAAAACCTGGGCGATGTAGCGTGGCGTCAGGGCAATTCGGCAGCGGCAAGGCAATACCTCGAGGAGGCAGTGCGACTCCGCCGTTTGCATGACGATCCTGAAACCGTTGCGCGGCTGCTGCGCCGGCTCGCGGCGATCAGGGTGCAGGACGGAGAAAGCGCAGGCGCTGCCGAGGTGTTGGACGAGGCGCTCCAGATTCTCAGCCGGACCCCGGACAATCCGGAACTTCGTGCAGTATTCGACGACCTGGGCAGGCTCTCCCTTCTGCACGGCGATCTTGGGTCGGCGGAATCGCTGCTCCTGCGCGGACTGGCGAGCAGGACACCAGGAGCCAACGGCCCGGAAGAGGTTCGCGCCCTGGTGGGACTGGCCGAAATAGAAGTCGTGCGGGGACAGGTGGCAGCCGCCGAGCACATGTTCGATGTCGCATTCGTTGTGCTGCAGGACGAGAACCTGTCGCTCGACCGCGCTGTCGAAGTTTACTACGGTGCCGTGCGCAGCCTGATAATGGCGCAGTCCTACGAGCGCGCACTCCGCTGGACCGAAACGGCGATCGCGCTCTGCACCGATCAGGGGATGACCAGCCTTGCTGCGTTGTTCAAGTCGCTGCGCGCGGCAATCCTGACGACGACGGGGTCTTCCGAGAATACACTCGAGGCGGCCATTGAAGCGGCGGCTGAGTTGAGAGTTGCCGGCCGTCCGGAGCTGCGCGAAGCGCTTCGCGTCCTGGGCTTTGTGCACCGTGTGCGCGGCGAATTCTCACACGCAAAGAAATCATATCAGGAAGCGGCTGAACTCGGCGACCGGTATACAGCGCTTGGGCTCGCCCTGGTGGCGCTGGCAGAAGGACGCGCGCTGGAGGCCGCCGATTCCCTTCTGCAAATAATTGAGTCGGTGCCGGAAACGCACATAACGGTTGCGGTTCACGTTCTTCCCCATGCCGTAGAAGCTCTTGTCTGTGCGGGCCGATCCGCGGAGGCACTGCAGATAATCGAGCGTGTGGAGCGGAGCCAGAGCCAGCTCCCGGGCAAGGCAGAGGTTCGTTTCAGTCGAGGACTGATCGACCTGGAGAATGCCCAGCAGGATTATGGAAGCGCCGACTTCGCGGCTGCCGCCGGTGAATGGGAGCGCCTCGACAACAAGGTTCTCATGGCGCGGGCGCTTGCGGCACAAATGGAAGCGATGTTCGCGCGGGGAAATGCGGCAGATGGCGAGGCGCTTGGCCGCAAGCTGATGGTGGATCTGGACGCGGCGCGTTTCCCGAAGGAGCGCGAACGCGTGCGAAGAATCCTGCGGAAAGCAGGAATTCGAACTAAGGCGGAGACTTCCGCAGCAACCCAGCCGGTGACGAAGACGCTGTTAACCGAGCGGGAGAGTGCAGTTCTTCAGGAAGTGGCCAAGGGACGGACAAATCGTGAGATCGCCAGTGCGCTCGGCATTGCAGAGAAGACCGTTAGCGTTCATGTGAGCCATATCCTCGCCAAGCTCGGGTGCCGGACGAGGACCGAGGCGGCACGATTCGCTTCCTGAAGCTCCAGACAAGGAGAAGCGCGTTTTCCGTTTTCCGTCGTCCGTAATCCGTTTTCCGTAACCCCCAGTCGCTGTAAGCCCTGACAGATCACGGATAACGGACAACGGACAACGCAAAACGCAGTTTCTATTACAGAATCAGCACTCCCCATCCCTCTGCCGACGCGGTGTGCACGGCTTCGGGTTCTTCGGCTTCTTCCCAACCAAATCCGCGGGAACAGCGACCCTGCTGTAAAGCAGGTGGCTGTTGGGCGTAGCACCGGTATTCAATGTGGACGTCTTGACGATGTTCTGCGTCGAGCCATTCACCAGGATGTCGCGCACCTGCGCGGGCGTGGCACCGGGAGCCTGCTGGAGCACCAGGGCCGCAGCGCCGGCAACATGTGGCGTCGCCATCGAAGTTCCGCTCTTCGACCCGAACGAAGTGTCGCTGTCGAAGGTGGATGATACCACCGAGGACCCGGGTGCAAAGATGTCAATGCACGCGCCGTAGTTAGTCCACTGGGGTCTCGTGTCGGTTGCGTTGGTTGCCGCGACCGTAATCGCCTCTGGCACATTGGCAATCGGAAACATGCAGGCATCGGCTCCCACCGTTCCATTTCCCCAGCCATTACCTGCCGCAACCGCGACAGTGATTCCCGATGCTACCATTGCTTTTACTGCATTATCAATTTCGGTGCTCGTCCCAGCGGTCTTGGTCGGCACGACGTCACCGAGCGACATATTGGCGGAGGCCGGAAGTGTCGCATTCTTCGCGACCCAGTCCATTCCCGCGATTACATCTGCATCGGAACCGTAACCGGCACAGTTGAGGACTCGAACACCAACGAGCCGAACCTTCTTGGCAACTCCGTAGGTCTTTCCGCCTACCGTGCCCGCCACGTGGGTTCCATGACCGTCGCAGTCGCCGGACCCGTCATAACCAAGCAGAGGATCGGTAGGATCAGCAGCGAATGCATCGAATCCCTTTACGGCCCGTCCCTCGAACTCCGAATGCGAGTATCTGATTCCAGTATCGATGATGTAGCTCGATACGCCGGAGCCAGTGAAGTCGTAGGTGTAGGTCTGATCGAGCGGTAGTGCGCGCTGGTCGATGCGATCGATTCCCCAGGTTGCGCCGAACTGACTTACCGTTTCGACTTTCGTAAGCTGCCGCTGCACGGAAACCCTGAGAACGCGCGGATCAGCGGAGAGCGCTGCTACAACGGCATCGGGAATTGCGCCCGCGAATCCATTCAGCAGCTGTTCGTACACATGAGTCGGCTGGATCCCGTAAGCCGATGCCAGTCCGAGCGCATCGGTATTCCAGTCAGCTACAACAACATACTGCCCGGGAATCGTGCCATCCTCAGCAACAACAGAGGCAGTGCGCACAGATGTCATGGCCTGATCGGGCGATGAAACTTCGCTGCAGGCTGAAGCGACACCGAGAAGTGCGATCAATGCTGGGTATCTCATATTCTTTTCCAGTATGGGTAAGGAAAGGGAGCGGCGACGAGCCGCTCCCTTTCGCAGTTCTACTTCAGGCCGAGTGCTTTTGCGACGTTGATTCGGCCCCAGTTCGTGTAGATATCGCGACCGGAGGCCTGCACATCATCGGAGCTGTGAAGAATGGTGTTCCTGAGACCATTCACCGAGATCAAAGGATTCGCCGACTTTATCAATGCAGCCGCGCCTGCGACATGCGGCGTCGCCATGCTCGTTCCTGCGGCGTACGCATACAGGTGCGGGCCACCTGCAGCGTTGATCCTGCAGGCATTCAGCGTTGACTCGCTCGCGCGGCTGGAGCAGGCGCTGATGATGAGATCCTGATTCACATACTCCTCGGTATCCGAGGCATTTCCGCCCGGTGCGGCAACGTGAATTGCCGTGATTCCATAATTCGTGTATGTCGCAGGCTGATCGAAGTTTGTCTGCATGAGCGGACCCGTCGCCGACACGCAAATCGTGCTCTGTTCGCAGGGTGTCGAAACGGTCGTGCCGACATCGAGATTGATTGCATCGTTGCCCGCCGCCGAGATGACGATCGTTCCCTGCTTTTCCGCCGAGCGGATGACGCGACGCATCATCTCGAGGAGGGCCGGAACGCCTTCAGCGTCGCCGGGCACATTGGCACCCAGGCTCATGTTCACGACGTCCGCGTTTGCGGGGCCGGCTGCGTGGCGAATTCCACTCGCGACGCCCTCAAAGGAGCCGCTGCCCGTCATGCTGAGAACCTTGACGGCGATGAGCGTCACATGCGGTGCGACGCCGGCCACACTGACGCCGTTGGAGGCGACCGTTGCTGCGACGTGCGTGCCGTGAAAATGGTTGTCCATGTACGGTTCGTCGCCGGGCTGCTGTGGTTCGATGCCAAGATCCACACCGACATCACCTTCCGAGACGATTACCGTTGCGAACGACGCCGAAGCCTGCCGATCCACCAGGCCGACCAGTTCACGATGGGTGTAGTCGATGCCTGTGTCCACAATTGCAACGCGTGTTGTGGAAGTGCCCTGGTGACCGGCGGCCCACGCCTTGTCAGCACCTATTACACGCATGCCCCACTGCGTTCCGTCTGCAAAGTAGCTGGCTTTCGTGGGATCCTTGTGCGCAAGCGCGCCTGGATCACCGGCCACGAGAGCACCGGTCCTGGTTGCAGGAAGCCAGTTGACGTACCGGTCATTACCCACGAGCGAGACCAGACTGCTGCCGCTCAGTGTATTCAGCGCATCGAGGGACAGGCCGGTTGCAATCGCAACGCCGATGTCGTCCCATCGCTTTACTATCGTGCCGCCCAGTGACTGAATCAGCGCACTCCCTGCCAGCGGAATCGAAGAGGTATCGCTGAACACGACCACAGTTCGTCCTGTCGGCACTCCACCGGCGACCGACGCCTGGCGCGACAGCACCTGAGGTCCGGAAGGCCCTGGCTGATCGGAACAGCCAATGGCAATGACCGAGGTGACGGTGATCCACAGCAGGGCAGAAAACTTCCGGGACATTTGCATGAGTTCCTCTGAGAAGAGTGGTGTCTGTCCGCGGCGGAAGGTTCCCGCCGCGAACAGACCGTTCGTTGCAGCCTGACCGAGCGCGTGCATGCACGGCTGGGCTACGAACGCAAAGTCATCTTCCGGAACCCCGGAATAAATTGGGCGAACGCCGTATTTTTTCGGCTCATGCGCCGCCTGAGCGTGGTGGCGGCATAGGTAATTAGCCTTAGGCTGGGCTTGCCAGCTCTAGCAAGGCTAATTGGGCTGTGTGAGTCCCTGAACAAACTGCGCAACAGGAGCGAGGGAGCGACGGACCGAATCCGAGTTTGTTTTACTGGAAATAGCAGTTCTCAGATTATGTCCTTCGCTCCCCCGCTCCTGTCCGCAGTTCAGTCTTTCCTGAGGGAATACGCCTTTCCATCGTGCCGCACTTTCCCCCACGGCACTGTCGCATCATGCTCGAAGATCAGCAGCCAGTCTTCATCCTCCGCCTGCTTTAGAATGCGGCGCTTGGTCTCCAGGGTCACCAGCGGCTCCACGTCGTACCCCATGATCCATGGCAGTGGCAGGTGCGCGTGCGTGGGGATGAGATCGCCGAGGTAAAAAGCGCGATCACCCTTCGACTCGATGAGAACACTCTGGTGAAATGGCGTATGACCGGGAGTTGGAACGACGCGGATCCCTTTCACGATCTCCTTTTCGCGGCTCACCAGCTCCAGCTGTCCTGACGTCTCCAGCGGCACATAGTTGCGCTCGAAGTAGCTCGCGGCCGTGCGTTCATTCGTGTGCGTCGCGTAGTCGTACTCCCCGCCCTTCACGATGTAGCGCGCATTGGGAAAGGTGGGCTTCACAGCTCCGGATTCATCGATGAATGTGTTGCCGCCTGCATGATCGAAATGCAGGTGGGTATTGATTACGATCGACAGATCTTCCGGCTTCACGCCCGCCTGTGCGAGTCCGTCCTCGAGCGATGTCCGGCCCGCAGCCCCGGAGTTCTCGAGTCCGTATATCTGGTGGAACTTCTCGTCCTCCTTGTTTCCTGCGCCAGTGTCCACAAGCACAGGCCCTGACGGATGCATGATGAGAAGGCAGCGCATCCCCAGCTGGATGCGATTCCGCTCATCGGGAGGGATTCGCTTTTCCCAAAGGGGCTTGGGCACTACGCCGAACATCGCTCCGCCGTCCAGCTTCTGACCGCCGGCCTGAATCGCAAAAATCTGCAGGTCGCCAAGCTTCAGCTCCTGCACGAGTGGCTGCGGCATCGTCATGCGGTAGTGTCCTTTCCCATAGGGGTGGGCAGTGCTGATGGTCTCTTTTTGCGCTTGGTTTTTCTGCGCATGCGCATGAGGCGCTGAAGATCGCCCCACCGCTCGACGCCCATGTCCTCAGCGCGCCGCAGCATGTGTATGAGACAGTGCGCAGTTGCAATCGCGTCCCCGCCGGCACGGTGCCGGTTGGAGATCTCTACGCCGCAGAAATTGGCGAGATGGTCCAGTGAGCGGCGCTGAAGTGTGGGAAGTGTCTTCTTGGCGAGCTTCACCGTGCAGAGGCGCTCGCCCTCTATGTACCGGCCCGATGAAGTCGCAATCTCATGATGCAGGAAACGCCAGTCAAAGGCGGCATTGTGCGCGACGAATGTGCGTCCGCTGAGCATCGACTCCACGCGGTCGGAGATGTCGCGAAAGCGCGGCGCGTCCTGGACCATCGAAGACGAGATTCCGGTGAGACGTGTGACAATCGACGGTATCGGGCGCATCGGATTCACGAGTGACTCGAACAGTTCCACGATCTCTCCGCGCTCGACGACGACGGCCGCAACTTCTGTGACCCTGTGCCCCCAGAAGGGACTGGATCCGGTGGTCTCGGTGTCCACCACCACGAATGACATGTCACGCAGCCGCGGTGATCCGTCCTCGATGGTTTCGTGGAAGCCTGGCCGCGGCGTTCCGTCGGCGTCCGCGATCATGCCGACCACATGCGCAGCTATCGCGGCTTGGCTTGCCGGGCTGGGGTACCTCCGCTCCTCTACAAGCGTCCACCTGCCGTCCAGCCCGCGCGCGATATCGGTCCGGTCGCGGAACATGGCCTCCGCCAGGTGCTCGGCTACCACCTTCGGCGCTCCAGGAAGGTTGCACACATAGCTGATGAGGTCGGATGCCTCGGCAGACCCCGATTTGAGGTACTCAAGCGCTCTGGAGGTGAGTAACGTGTCGGGCTGAGTGACCCGAACGCCTGCCGAATCGTAGGGAGACATTTGAACACAAAGATAGCTGGGAAAGACCGGTTTTTCTTGCCGGAATTCACGTGTCTGGGTAACTTGTGAACTAATTCACAAGCACCCCCCCGTCTGTGAAACGCATAGCTGAATCAACTGTCCGCCGCCTTTCGCTGTATCTCAGCTTCCTCGAGGAAATCGAGGGACGCGGACAGACGACGATATCCAGCGACGAACTCGCCGGGCTTGGCGGAACCACGTCCGCTCAGGTGCGAAAGGACCTCTCCTTCTTTGGATCATTCGGCAAACGCGGACTGGGCTACTCGGTTCCGGAGCTGTGCGTCAGCATCCGCGAGATCCTGGGTCTCGGCCACAAGTGGAGGGTCTGCATCGTAGGAGCGGGTAAAATTGGCACCGCACTCGCCCAGTACGAGGCGTTCTCGACGCGGGGATTTCATGTGGAAGCGATCTACGACAGCGATCCCGCAAAAGTGGGAAAGGCGGTGGACTCGTTGACCGTGCGTGACGTCGCACGGATCGAGCAGGACGCGGCGAAGGAGGGATACGACATTGCGGTACTGGCCATCCCCCCCGAATTCGCGCAGGGAGTAGCTGACCGAATTACACGCGCGGGCATCAAAGCAATCCTCAATTTTGCGCCGATACAGCTTTCGGTTCCCGCGGACGTAACCGTGCGCACCGTGAACATGGCGCAGGAGCTGGAAGGACTTTCCTTCGCCCTTACAAACAGGATCGAGTAGTTCGGGGAACTCCAGGCAACAGGGAGAAGGGCGGAGACTGCGGACAACTGCGGTAACTGCCACTGCGACATCGGGGTTAGCAGCATTGAGAGTTTAGGGTAGGACCCGAATAGTCGTTCCCAAAAAAAGAAAACCGCAGTTGTCCGCAGTTTTCCGCCCTTCTCCCTGTAGCGCAGTCGAAGTTACCGGACCTTCCTAAAAAGCTCCAAAAACTTCGCCGGCGATATTTCTTCGGGGCGGGCGGAGGGTTGAACGCCGACACTCTCGAGTAGCGCGACGGTCTCCGCAGGCTCGACATCGATCACGCTTCGCAGGGATTTCTGGAGCTGTTTGCGGCGCTGACCGAAAAGTCCCTGCACGAATGCGCGAAACTTGACGAGATCGAGGTTCGCGGGAATTTCGCCGGGGGTGATTCGCACAACCGCGGACTCCACCTTGGGCGGCGGGTGGAATGCGCTCGCAGGGACGCGCATGAGGACTTCCACTTTCGCGATGGTCTGGAGATTCACCGAGAGAGCGCCGTATTCCCTGGATCCCTCGGGCGATGTCATGCGGTCCGCAACTTCAGCCTGCACCAGAAACACAGCACGCTTTGGAAGGGGCGGGATCAGGGAGTGGAAGATGATGGGCGTCGTGATGTAGTACGGAACGTTTCCCGCGAGGATGTATCCTGCGCCTGCCAGTTCGCCGAGCGGGGTTTTCAGAACGTCCGCCTCCATAACCTCGACATTGGTGCGCGCTGCGTACCTGTCGCGCAGCATCTTCGCCAGCGCGCGGTCCAGCTCCACGGCGATTACCCTTCCCGCGCGCTCGACCAGAAGATCGGTGAGGGCTCCCCTTCCCGGTCCGATCTCAACAACTGTATCGGCCGGCGTTGCGCCTGTCGCGTCAGCGATGGCTTCAAGTACACGCTGGTCGTTCAGGAAGTGCTGTCCAAACTTCTTCAGAACCGGCGGAAATCCGCCGCTCTCGCGGGGCACTAGCTCTTGATAAGGACGAGAGTGAGATCGTCGCGCGCTGGAATATCGCCCATGTGTTCATCCAGCAGGTCGAACACGTGCATGGAAATTTCCTCCACCGGGAGATCCTTGTGCATGAGAATCGTCTCGAGAACGATGTCTTCACCAAGCCGTTCGTCCGCGGCGTTTCGGGCGTCGCTGATGCCGTCGGTGAACAGGACCATGAGGTCATGCCCGGCGCGCCAGGGATAGGAAAGTTCGGTCGGGGCGGATTCCACCATTCCAAGCGGAGGATCTATGGCGCGCAGCCGTTCGAACTTTTCCGTAGCTCCATACACGAACGCATGCGGATGACCGGCATTGGCATAAGTGATGTTGTGCGACCTGTGGTCTATGATGGCGTAGAACACGGACACATGCATCTCTGTGGTGCGCAACTCTTCCCTCACTGAATCGAGCAGCGCAGAAAGCATCTCTGCCGGTCCTTCCGTGTTCTGGGCATGAATTGCCGACGCGCTCATTATGAGCGCCATGATGAGCGCCGCGCGGTAACCGTGACCCGATACATCTCCAATCATCACGCCGGTGCAGTCCCGCTGAATCCTGAAGAGATGATAGAAATCGCCTCCTACACTGTCGGCGGGCACTACACGCGCTGTCACCTTTGCCAGCGGCGATGCCACTGACGGGTTCGGGAGAAGCTTCATCTGCAGGTCGTGCGCGAGATGCATCTCCTGGAGAAGCCGGTCCTGTTCAACAGACGCCTTTACGAGACGCACATTCTGGATCGCGGTGCCGATCTGCGTGGCGATCGCACGCACCAGCTTCTGGTCACCGGCTGTGTATGGAGTGCGGGAGGTGCGGCCGGACAGGTTGATTACGCCGAGCGGCTCCCCTCCCTCGGGTGTGGTCCACATGATCGGCACCGAGAGCATGACCCCCTTCCGGTATGTCTCCTCGACGTATCCGACCGGTTCGTCTGCTTCGCTTATTACCTCGTGCTCGGTGCGAAAGACCCGCGCCGACACGCTCTCGGGATCGAACACCCAGATTGCCGGGAGGTTCTCGGTTCCCGCGCCGGTAGCCGCAACTACGCTGAGTGAATTGCTCGGTTCGTCATGCACGAGAATCGCGCCGGTGCTGGAACCTACGATTTCTGAAATCTCATTGAGAATTGTCTTGGCCGCATCCTCGAGTGAGACGGTCCGGCCCAGGATCTCCCCGATTGTATACAGCAGACTGATCTCTTCGAACCGGTCGGACAGCTCCTGTGCCGTGTGTTCGACTTCGAGGCGGGTGCGGTACACCTGCACTATGAGCGGCTTCAGGAGATCCAGATACAGCTGTTCAGGAAGGGATTGGTCGAGACATGGGCCAACTGCAAGAAAAGCCAGCCCACGATAGCGGATGGATGCGACCCGAACCGTGCCGCCATTGGTGACGATCGTTTCGTCGGAATCAGCAGGCGGAAGAGCATCCGGCGGTACAGGCTTCGCGACTGTGCTCGCAACCGGTTTGAGAGCGCCGGGTGCAGCGGCGTCGCCCTCCCAAACGGTAACCTCGCATTTAGTGGAGTTGCGGAAGACGGTAAGCACCGACTCCAGCTCTTTCATCACCGATTCACCGTCATCCTTATGACGTTGCCGCTTCCATTCTCGCTGACCCGTTCGACCCGGTCCATCAGCTTGCGCATCAGGAACAAGCCTCTACCATCTTCCCGCCTGAGATTCTCAGCTGCAGTCGGATCGTGCTTGAAGTTGGCGAGGTCGAACCCGGCTCCCTCATCCACAATGTCGAAGACGAGCGCCTTGTCACTTACCGTCGCCCGCAGGCGGACGATGCGGTTGGGGTCTTCGATATTGCCGCGAAGAATTGCATTCGAGAGCGCCTCTGAAAGCGCTACAGGAATGTTCAGCGAGCACTTCTGGGGTGGAAGATCCAGCCCGCGACACTGTTCTGTCGCGAGCGCCACTGCACCTTCTATGTACTTAACGTCGCTGGGAATCTCGATGTCTAGCGCGACGCGCGACTCATCCATCAAAAGCTCTCGAGTGCGCGCTCCCGTGTGTCCGAGATCTGGAAGAGCGTATCCAGCTTCGTGAGCTCGAACAATGTCTGGAGGTCGTCGTTCAGGTTGGCCAGCCTCAGCTCGCCGCCCTGCTCCCTGATCTTCTTGGAAAGCGATACCAGAACGCCGAGCCCGGAGCTGTCGATGTATCCGGTCTGGCTGAAGTCGATCAGGAATTTCTTTTCGCCGCGCTCGAGTTCGTCGAGCACTTTTTGCTTAAGCTCCTGGCGGTTGCCAACAATCAGCTGGCCTTCAACGTCGACGACAACAACTTCGCCCTGCTTCTTGATTGAGAAACTCATTCCTTTTCTTCTCCAGGAGAGACTTGGGTTCTTTCAGTACTTCGAGCTTTTGCCTGTAAGGCGGTAATTGCAGCAACCTTAATAATGTCCTCGACGTCGGCTCCGCGCGAGAGATCGGCCATAGGTTTTGCGAGCCCCTGAAGAATAGGACCGAGGGCACGCATCCCTGCCAGACGCTGAGCGAGCTTGTACCCGATGTTGCCCGAATCGAGTGAAGGAAAAACCAGAACGTTGGCTCTGCCCTCAACACTGCTTCCCGGCGCCTTTCGTAACGCAATCGACGGCACCAGTGCCGCATCAACTTGCAATTCTCCGTCCACGATGAGCTCAGGACGGCGGCGGCGAATGATTGCCAGCGCCTCGCGCACGAGGGTGACCGAGGGACCTTCGGCGCTGCCGGCACTACTATAGGATAGCAGGGCCACTCGGGGTTGATCGCCCACGAGGTACACTCTGTCATCTGCTGCGCAAATGGCTATATCAGCCATCTGATCCGGAGTCGGGGATGGAATCACCGCGCAGTCGGTGAATGTCAGGACTCCGGCGTCATTGCCTGCGTTGGGACCCGCCATGTAAAAGGCGCTCGACAACGTTTTGATTCCCGGCTTCAGGCCCACGATCTTCAGCGCCGCGCGCAGCACCTCAGCAGTAGTGAAAACAGCCCCGGCCACGCACGCATCCGCCTCGCCGTCCCTCACCATCGCCGCGGCCACTTCCAGAACAGGCGGGCCACCTGGATTCTGTTTCAGGAGTAGAGGCTTGAGTGCCCCACGCACCGAAATTCGGCGGACGGCTTCGACCACCCGGTCATCCTGGCCTTCCGGGAAAACAATGCGCGCTCCAGTGGAGGCAGCGCGCTCATCCAACGCATCAATGAAGTTCATCAGGAGCGCGACTGCTCTCCAGCGAATTTCTGCTTCAGGGCTTCCGCGACTTTCGGGTGCACCAGCCCGGTAAGATTTCCGCCGAACTGAGCGATCTCCCGCACCACACTGGAACTGATGTACGTCGTCTCTACCGACGGAACCATGAACACTGTTTCCAGGTTGGAGGACATGTGCCGGTTCATGAGGGCCATCTGGAACTCGTACTCGAAATCGCTGACGGCACGCAGCCCGCGAATCACCAGTGATGCTTTCATTTCCCGGGCGAAGTCCACGAGAAGACCCTTGAACTGCCTGACTTCGACACCCGATGTATCTGCGACTGCCATTTCGATGAACTTCATTCGCTCGTCCAGCGAGAAGAGCGCTTTCTTTGACGTATTGTGTGCTACGCCCACGATGAGCCGGTCAACGAACTCCCGGCTTCGGCGTATTACATCTTCATGTCCGCGGGTGATGGGATCGAAGCTTCCCGCATAAATGGCAACTGTCGGCAATTGTTATTTGCGGTAAAAGGTGATTGCTGTGATACCGTATTTCCTGCGATCGCCGCCCCCGGGCAGTGTAATGCGCGAAGAATGTTCGATGGCGAGCACCCTTGAAAATGGCGTATCCAGCCAGTGTTGCGCGAGTTTTACGTCCGCACCACTGTCGTAGGGTGGATCGGCGAAGGCAACGTCGAATGTATCGGCTTCAACTGTTCTTATGAACTCGAGTGCGTCCCTGCGATGCAGAATCGCCCTGCTGCCGGCACCGAGTGTCGCAACATTTTCCTGCAGCATCCGGAAGGTGGCGGCGTTGTTCTCCACGAATTCGGCCGATGCCGCCCCGCGCGAAAGTGCCTCGAGCCCCAGCGCGCCTGACCCTGCAAACAGGTCGAGAACGCTCGCATCCGGCAGGTCGTTCTGCATGATGCTCATCCAGGCCTCACGCACCCTGTCGAGCGTGGGGCGGACGCTCTTGCCTTCGGGTGCGGCGATCTTTCGTCCGCGCCACTGGCCGGCGACAATCCGCATCAGGCCGCCGTCTCCTGATGGGGATAGATATCCGCTATTCGTGCCTGAAGCCGCACTTCCCCTCGAAACTCGTCGCGCTCGAGGCGGAATGCTACATCCACACTCTGCTCCTTCCTGAACTCGCCGGCGCGGTCGGCCATTCCCCAGCCGAGGGCCTCGATGCTCCCATGCTTGGTCGCCAGTCTGAGCTTGAGTCCATCCCGCCCCACGACTTCGGGTGACGCACCCAGACGTACCTTCCGCGCAACAAACACAGGCGACGGATTCCCCATCCCGAATGGCTCGAAGTGGCGGAGAACCTTCTCGAGATCGGAATCGGCCGCGTCGATATCCAGTTCCAGATCGACTCGCAGCTCCGGTATCAGATCCTCTGGCTTCAGCTGGAGCTTCGCGACCTCGTTGAACCGCTCGGCAAATGCCTGCAGCTGATTCTCTTCCACTGTGACTCCGGCCGCGGACCTGTGACCACCGAATCTTTTCAGGTGAGTGCGGCATTCGGCCAGACCCGAATGGAGATTGAATGCCGGGATCGACCTTCCCGATCCCTTCCCCTCTCCATCCTTGAGCGAAATGAGCATCGTCGGCCTGCAAAACTCCTCGACCACGCGCGACGCCACAATCCCAATGACACCCGGGTGCCAGGTATCGCTCCAGAGCACGATTCCGTATGTGCTGGCGAGATCAATCTTCGCAATCATCTCGCGCGCTTCCTCGAGCGTGCGCCGGTCAAGGTCCTGGCGCCGCTGATTGAGTTCCTCCAGCTCGCGTGCGATGGGATTTGCCTCCGCGTCGGTCTCACTCAGGAGCAGCTCCACGCCGCGCAGCGCCTGACCGAGCCGGCCCGCCGCATTCAGGCGTGGCGCGAGAATGAACCCGACCCGTCCCGCAGTCAGCGCCTTTCCCGTCAGGCCTGAGGCCCGCATCAGTGCGCGGATTCCAACATTCCTGGTTTCCCCGAGAAGCTTGAGCCCCTTTCGCACAAGCACGCGATTCTCTCCCCGAAGCGGCGCAACGTCCGCAATTGTTGCGAGCGCCACAAGATCCAGCATCCCCCATACAAAACCATCGTCACGGTTCATTGCGCGGGTGAGCGCGAGCGACAGCTTGAACGCCACACCGACGGCCGCAAGATCCTTGTCCGGATACTCACAGCCTTCCCGTTTTGGGTTCAGCACGGCAAGACAATCAGGAAGCGTCTCGCTCGGCAGGTGGTGATCTGTCACTATGACGTCGATACCCGCCGCGCAAAGGTCGGCGATCGCTTTGCGCGCACTCGTCCCGCAGTCGCAGGTGAGGACGACCATTGCGCCAACTCGCTTGGCTTCCTCTACGCCGGCGCTGCCGAGGTCATAGCCGTCGGTCATGCGGTTCGGGATGAAAGGATGCACATTGCCGCCCAGAGTCCGGATGGTCCGCGTGAGCAGCGTCGTGGAGCAGATTCCGTCCACGTCGTAGTCGCCGTGGATCATCACCAGGTCGCCCGTGCGGATTGCCGCGAGTAAACGCTCTACGGCTGCGGGCAGCCCAAGCAGCGTAGACGGATCGTGCAGCTGATCCAGGCGCGGGCGGAGATATCTCTTGGCCTCTTCAGCCTCGCCGAATCCGCGCGATATGAGCAGCCTGCATGCTACTTCCGGGATGCCGAGCGATTGAACCAGCTCGGCCAGCGCTTCGACGTCGGGTTCCCTGGGGAATACCCAGCGTGGTGCGTTTCGCGTAACTCCTCTCAAGACCTGTTAGCGGTACAATAACACGCCGCAGGCTTCACATACTTCGATTGCGCCGTCGCCCGCCATCACATTCCTGCGCTGCAGAGGAATCGATGTATCGCAGTTACCGCACGCCTGCCCATTCAGCGGATAGAGAGCGTGTGGCCTGCGTGTCCTGATGCGATCATACTTGGAGAGAAGATTCTTGTCGACCTTCTGTGCCTTCGTAGCGCGGACCGAACGTGCCGCTGCCAGCTCGGCGTCTATCTTCTCGCGCTCACCCACGATTTCGGAACGCGCTGTTGCCTGCTCGGCTTCGACATCCGCAAGTGAACTCTCAGCCGCTTTCACGTTGTTCTGCAGCTCGGTGATGCGGCGCGAGATGGTCGTGATCTCGCTCTCATCTTCTGCGATCATTCGCCGGGCCGATTCGACCTGCGCCATTGCCGCAGTGGCTTCCTTCATCTTCTTGACTGCGTCGAGCTGGGCGAGGTTCCGTTCCTGAATCTGCTTGTGCTGTGCAACGCGGGCTTGAAGCTCACGCTGACGTTTTTCCTCTGACTCGACTGCGCCCTTCGCGCGTGCAAGGGCCGTGGCCGCGATTTCCCTGCGGCGATCCAGATCCGCAAGCTTGGGCTCGAGCGCAGCAGCCTTGTTCTCCAATTCGCGAATTACCGAATCGTCGCCCTGCAGATCGAGTAGTGCCTGCACTTCTGCGTTCATTACCAATTCCCCTGAGTCATCGTTTGTCTACCGCCTGAAAGCCTTGAATGAGGTCCCGCCAACCTGCTTTAGCTCCTTGACGAGGCGGGTTCTTTCCCGGAGGAGCTCGTCTTTCTGTCTGTCGCTCGCGAGGGGAGATTCACGATCGATCTCCTTGAGCCGCTCCTCGATTTCGCGCGCGCGGAGAATCCCAACGCACTCATCGATTGGCGCTTCCGTCATGTTGCCGGCTTCAGGATCCTCGAGCAGATCCCTCATCGTCACAGCTGCCTCGTCACTGAGAGCGCCTGCAACTTCAAGAACATCGGCATCCTCGCCCATCTGGAGGAGCACCTCATAAATCTCACGGAAATCGGGATCCCTGAATGATTCCGGGCCAAGTCGCTCGGCTACGCTTTCAACCATCGCTCTTCTGTGCAGCATGCTTCGCACCAGTTCACGCTCGGCAGAAGCACCTCGTGCAGTATAACGCACTCTGGGGGGTCGCAGACGGCGATCTTCGGCTTTGCGCGCTGGGGCCGCCTCCGCGACGGGTCGAACACGCTCGCGTCTCGTATTTGACAGCTCGCGGAGCAGGACAGCCTTGTCAACCGAGAGTGCTTCCGCAGCTCTTCCCAGATACAGATCCCGCATCACCGGTTCGGCAGTGGCCCGGATAGTAGGCAGGAGGCGGTCGAGTGCACGACGCTTCTTCTGGAGCTCGGACAGCCACCCTGCCCTGTCAAGAATCTGAATCTTCCTCTCGAACACGTCGATTGCCTTTGCGATCTGATCCTCGAGACCTCTGGCTCCATGTGCGGACACATACGAGTCGGGATCCTCACCATCCGGCAATGTGACAACGCTGACTGTCATTCCCTGGGAGAGAAGCTCGTCCCCGCTGCGAAACGTTGCCTTCAGCCCTGCCTGATCGGAATCGTAGAGCAGGTATGCATTGCCTGTGTACTTCCTGAGAATTCCAGCCTGCGCGTCCGTGAGAGCGGTTCCCATTGGAGCTACGACAGATTCCACACCTGCAGCCATGAGCCGGATGACATCGAAGAACCCTTCCACCACGAGTACGCGCTCATCCTTTCGGATGCTGTTCTTGGCCCAGTTGAGACCGTAAAGAAGCTTTCCCTTGCCGAAAATCGGCGTCTCGGGCGAGTTGAGATACTTTGGCTCGCTGTTGTCGAGAACCCGGCCGCCGAACCCTACGTTGCGCCCAAGAACATCGAAAATCGGGATGATCAGCCGCCCGCGAAAACGAGGTCGTATGCCGGAGTCTTCCCCTTCAGGCCTTACGAACAAGCCCGAATCAACCATTCGCTGCTCGTCAAAGCCGAGCGCAGTCAGGTACTCCCGCAAAAGTGCGCGATCAGTGGGTGCAAAGCCCAGCGAAAACCTGTCGGCCGTTTCGCGGTCTATTCCCCGCTTGGCGAGGTAGTCCCGGGCAGACGACGCAGCATTGTCTTCCCAGAGCAGCTTCTGAAAGTATGCTGTCGCCGTCGCATTGATTTCCCAGAGCGGCTCGCGCGGATCGGGGCCTTCGCGGCGGGTGTCAACTTCCTTGACTTCGATTCCGGATTTTTCGCCGACAATCTTCACCGCTTCGGGCCACTGGACGCCGAGCTTCTTCTGGAGGAAGTGAAATACATCTCCACCCTCATGACATACGAAGCAGTAGTAGATCTTCTTGCGCGGGGTGACGGAAAAGTTGCGGTTTTTGCCCTGGTGAAAGGGACAGGGTCCGCGGTAGTCGGTTCCGGTCTTCTTGAGATTTACATACTCGCCGATGATCTGGACGATGTCGGCCGCTTCCCGCACCTGTTCCACCGTCTCATCAGGTATCACGCGAACTCCACCACGGTCACGCCGGCCCCGCCCTCATTCCATGCGCCCATGCGAAAGCTGGATACGCGCGACTCCTTCCTGAGCATTTCGTTGACACGCTCGCGAAGTGCGCCCGTTCCCTTGCCATGAATGATGGTCATCGTCTTGAGGTCATTCCGCACGGCCGCATCCAGCGCCTGCATCACAATGTCCTCGATCTCATTTGCGCGCATTCCCCTCAGGTCAACTTCGCGCACCGGAGCGAGTTCGGGAAGCTCGCCGTGTATGGGAACACGCAGGTCCTGTGGCCGTTCGTCAGCCTGGGTGGGTGCCAGCGTTGCGAGCGGGACGGTGAGCTTGATTGAGCCCACAGACACAATGCCAGAACCTTCCCGAATCTCGAGAAGCTTCCCTTTCTTGCCGCCCAGTGTGGCGACGGTAACCCAGTCACCCTCGGAAACGGCACCTGCCTTCGGGCCCGTCCCGCGTTCACTTGCTTCCGGACGTTCGAGGGAATCGATTGCCATTGCCTGCGATTCGGCCAGCTCCTCGATCCGTTTTCGCGCTTCCCGCGCAGCTGCCTCCGACTCGCCTGTCTTTGCCTGAAGCTCCGCTATGGCTTTTTCTACCTCGGCCCGGGCGTCGAGCAGATACTGACGCGCATCCCGTCTAGCAACCTTCTCGAATTCACGCTCGCGCTCACGCACATTGCGCTCGCGCTCCGCAATGCGGGCCGCACGCCCGGACAGGTCCTCTGAACGCACACTGGCTTCATCCTCGAGTTTCTTCAACTCCTCTTCCCGCTTTTCCAAGCTCGCGACGAGTGCACTTACGTCCCGTTCCCCCTCCGGCAGTCTCTGCTCGGCGCGCTCGATCACGTCATCGGGGAGATGCAGCCGCCGGGCGATGCTGATTCCGTACGAGCGTCCGGGAATTCCCTTGATCAATCTGTATGTCGGGGCGAGCGCAACGGCGTCGAACTGGAGCGAGGCATTCACGATGCCCGGCACCTCGAGCGCGAGCTCCTTCAGCGCACCCAGGTGGGTTGTGGCAATGGAAATTGTGCGGCGGCGAGTGAGGTTCTCGAGGATTGCGCCGCCGAGTGCAGCACCTTCCACCGGATCGGTTCCCGAGCCCAGCTCGTCGATGAGAACAAGCGAGCTTGCCGATGCCGCACACAGTACCTCTGAGAGATTCCTGACGTGTGCACTGAAGGTAGAGAGGCTGGATTCTATGGACTGTTCATCGCCGATGTCGGCAAAGAGATCGTCGAAAATGGCAATAGTGGTCCCCTTGCCCACCGGGACTGGCACTCCTGACTGCGTCAGCGCCGAGAAGAGCCCCAGTGACTTGAGCAGGACTGTCTTTCCGCCGGTGTTGGGCCCGGAGATGAGCAGTGTGCGCTCATGACTATCCATCGCGAGGTCGAAGGGAACCACGGCGACTCCCTGGGCTAGCAGCAGCGGGTGCCGTCCGTCGAAAACGGAGAAACCCTCATCAGGTGTTGTGAGCTCGCAGGGCTCGCACCTGAACTCGCCTGCATATCGCACACGGGCGTAGATGGTGTCGAGTTCTACGAGGGCATCGAGCGATGTTGCGAGCATCGGTGCGTGCGGGCGCAGGCTGTCCGTCAGCTCCGCGAGAATGCGCTCGACTTCCTCCGACTCTTCCGCCTCGAGCTCGCGGATCCGGTTCCCAGCCTCGACGGCCGCAGGTGGCTCGACGAAAAGAGTTGCACCGCTGTGCGAAGTGTCGTGCACGATTCCACCGATTGCACTGCGCGCCTCGCGGCGAATTGGAATTACGAGCCGTCCATTGCGCAGGGTGACCGACATGTCGGGAACCTGCTGATGGGACTCCAGCTTCGACATGAGACGCTCGAGCAGGCGCACCAGGTCACTCTCGGTTCCCCGCAGCTCGCGGCGCAGCCTGCGGAGCAGCGGCGAGGCCTCGTCGCGCACGTTGCCATCGTCATCGATCGCACCGGAGATCATCCGCTCGATGGACTGCTCGTCGGCGAGCGCGAGCCGGAAATTCTCCAGCACCGCGCGAACTACTGCGGGATGCTTCTCGCTCCCGACGAATGCGCGCATCGTGCGTGAGCTTCGGAGCAGGGTCCCGAGGAGCAGGAGATCCGTACCGGCGAGAACCGCGCTCCGCACGGAGAGACGGGCAATTGCCTCCTGTGCATTCGGGATTGCGACGGTAGTCCAGCCCTTCTCGCTCTCGGCGATTGACCGGACGGCGGCCACTCGGGAATGCTCGCGCTCGATCCAGGCGCGGTCGGACGTCGGGCGGAGCGAGCGCACCCGCGCGGCTCCGAGCTCGGACGAAGCACGGCCCGCGACCACGTCGAGGACGCGGGGGAATTCGAGGACGTTGAGGGCGTGAGAGTTCAACGGAATAAAAAGACCCGATCCGGGAAACGGATTCGGGTCTGATAAGAGTTTGGCGTGAACATCAGGGAGTTAGAAACGCGTTTTCCGTTATCCGTTGTCCGTTTTCCGTTTATCAGTTTGGTGCAGCGCGCTTTCCACATGCGGTTCAAACCGAAAAACGGAGAACGGAAAACGGAAAACGGAAAACGCGCTGTTAACTCCCATTTAACCGATCTTGCTCAACTCTTCTTTTGCCAGCGCGTTAATGGTACTGCCATCAGTCCTGCCCTTGAACTGCGGCATCACTTTTCCCATCACTGCGCCGATGTTACTGGCGCCAGCTGCGATTGCGGATTTTACGGCTGCGCGCAGCTCTTCCTGATCGACTTCGGGCGGAAGGTACTTCTCCAGGAGCGCGATTTCCGCGCTTTCCTTCGCGACGAGATCTTCGCGATTTCCCTTGGTGTACATCTCGACCGATTCCTTGCGCCGCTTGATTCCCTTTCTTATCACATCGACAACTTCGGCATCGGCTGGGTCACGCTGCAGCTCGATGCGCTTGTTCTTGATGTCAGAGAGGATGGTACCGAGAAGCAGTGTTGCCGGCTTGTCCTGAGACTTGCGTGCAGCAATTTGGTCGCCCTGTAGCCGGGCGAGCAGCTCGGACATTACGCGTGACGAGTACGGCGGTTCTTGCGCATCGCGGTGTTGAGCTTCCGCTTTCTGCGCTCGCTCGGCTTTTCATAATGCCGATGCTTGCGGAGATCAGACAGGATGCCCGCCTTCTCGCACTTCTTCTTGAAGCGCTTAAGGGCCCGCTCAAAATTCTCGTCGTCGTGGATGATTACTTCCGACAAATTCTACTTCCCCCCTTCATTGACGCTTTTTGGCGTCGGTATAGGACAGTCTGAAAAGATACACTGGCCATGGACGGGAGGGTAGCCTTGGGGCGCTCAAATGGGAGTTAGGGGCGCGTATTGCGTTGTCCGTTGTCCGTTGCCGTTGTGCGTTCTAACTGCGCGCTTACGGCCTTCGAAAACGGATAACGGGCACGGATAACGGAAAACGGGATACGCGCAGCTACCTCCCTAACCCGGAGGCCAAGTCAGCTTCCGCCCCCCTAACAGGTGCGCGTGCATATGAAACACGCTCTGCCCGCCATCCAAACCTGTGTTGATCACCGTGCGGTACCCCGCCTCAGCCACTCCCTCGCGCTCCGCCAGCCGCCGGACAAGGTCCATCATCTCACCGAGCAGCGGCGGATCGTCCACTTCGTTCAGTGAACGGATGTGCTTCTTGGGGATTACCAGTATGTGAGTCGGCGTTGCCGGGTTCACGTCGCGAAATGCGAGGCAGCCCGGCGTTTCGTCAACGATCGTCGCGGGAATCTCGCGCGCGGCGATCTTGCAGAAGATGCAGTCGGTACTCATGTGTCCTTTCCTCCCAGCATTGAACGAACCATCGCCAGGGCCGCGATGCCCGCTGTTTCGAAACGGAGAACATAGGGCCCCAGCGATGCACGCTGGAAGCCAGCGTCGAGGAACTGTTGTCGCTCCGACTGCTCGACGCCGCCTTCAGGTCCGAGGGCAACGACCACTGGGCTCCTGAGCTCGAGTCGAGTCAGGGGAACCACGGGCGGAAGGGTCGAATCCGCGCCCTCCAGCTCATCGCTGTCCAGAAGCAGCCGGGTTCCCGATGGACTGGCGGCGATAGCGCGTTCCACCGTGGCCTCCGGAAAAATCTCCGGCAGCCAGCCCCCGCGGGACTGGAGCAGTGCCGACGTCATTCGTGCTTTCAGCTTCTGCTGAAAGGTCGGGCCCTCTCCCCGCGGCGACACGCTTTTCGATCTTCTCCAGAGCACCGGACGCCAGGAGGTAACGCCAAGCTCTGTCGCCTTTTCGCCCAGTGACAGCATGCGCTCGCGGTCCGCGATCGGAGCGAGAAGGTGCACCGGAGGAAGCTGGCTGAAAGTCATCGCGCTGGAGATTTCCACCACGGCCGCATTCTTTGCAATGCGCACGAGAATTCCTTCCGCGCCATTCCCTGCACCGTCACGCAGTGCGACTGTTGCGCCCGCACTGAGACGGAGCGCGCGGATATGATTCATCTCCTCGTCGCTCAGCGTGACGCTTCCGCCGGCAACGAACTGCTCGTGCGAAAGAAAAGTCGCTACGGGCGGCTTAACAGTACGCTCCACCATTCTCCCTCTGCATCTTCCTCGACCACAGTGAAACCAGCCGCGGTTGCACTGCTAATGATTTCCCCGCGCTCAGAATAAAGGATGCCGCTCAAGATCGCATGTCCACCTGCTGCGACTCCCGAATGAATCACCGGCATCACCTGCAGCAGCACCGAGGAAATGATGTTGGCGAGCACAAGCGACACCGGCCCGATAAGCGGAAGCAGGACCCCCGCGTCGCCCTCGATCACCGATACCATTTCACCGACCTGGTTACCGGCCACATTTTCTTCGGCATTGCCGATCGCCTGCTCGTCGTTCTCGACAGCGTAAACCCGTGATGCGCCAAGCTTCGCGGCGGCGATTGCCAGAATCGCACTGCCCGCGCCGAGATCGGCGACAGTGTCACCAGGCCTGATGACCTTCTGCATCAGGCGGATCACGCCTCTCGTCGTGGGATGCTCGCCGGTGCCGAATCCCATTGCCGGATCGATGACCACCAGCCCGGGCGAGTCGATGTTCGGTGCGTCCCAGGGAGGAGCGATGGTGATCTTTCCAAGTTTCTGCACGCTCACGGTTCCGTGCAGGGACGACACGCTGATGTCAGGGGTGTCGGAGATTATGACCTGCGCACCCGGATCCGCGGCCGACACGCTGATCACAATGCGTTCGAGGTTCGCATCGGGCGGGAAGTGCGTGACGATATCGCCCGCATCTTCCTGCACCGCGATGGCGCCTGCATCGAACAGCGCCTGAATTATTTCATCGGGGGCTGCGGAAGGTTTGATGCGCAGCCCGCGCCAGCTCACGCGCCGAGCGACTCCTTTACCTTCGCCCAGAAACTTTTCGACTGACGCTCGGGCGGCTTCGGCTGCAGCTCCGCGAGGCGCTTGATGAGAGTTTCTTCTTCGGGCGAGAGCTTGGAGGGCGTCCAGAGCTGGATGCGCACGTGCAGGTCACCGACTCCGCCGGCATTTACGCGTGGCAGCCCGCGTCCACGCAGGTGAAAGACCTGGCCACTCTGCGTCTCTGGCGGGATGCGCAGCGATACGCTCGCATTCACTGTCGGAACCTCCACATCGGCACCGAGCACGAGCTGCGGATAGGTGACGAGAACCTGGCAGTAAAGATCTTCGCCGTCGCGCTCGAACCGGTCATCGTCCTCGACCTCGAAGACAACCTGAATGTCGCCGCGCGGACCGCCACGCGGACCGATATTGCCGACACTGCGAAGCGTCATGTACTGTCCGGTCGCAACACCGGGCGGAACCCGCACCACTATCTCCTCGTCCGCGCGGATGCGGCCTTCGCCTCTGCACTTCTTGCACGGCGACTCGATCACTGTGCCTTCACCCGCGCAAGTGGGACAGGGCGAAACACTGATCACCTGTCCAAAGAAGGAGCGCTGGGCGCGCCGCACCTCGCCGGTGCCGTTGCACACGGTGCAGGTTTTCACCGACGTGCCGGGCTCCGCCCCAGCTCCCTCGCATTTGTCGCAGGGGTTGAGGAGCTTCACCTTGATGGTCTTCTCGACGCCCGTTGCCACTTCGGCGAGGGTGAGCTGAATCGTCATGCGGATGTCGGATCCGCCACGCGGTCCGCTGCGCTGGCCACCCCGTGAGGCCCCGAACAAATCTCCCAGGCCGCCGAGACCGCCGAGGTCCCGCATGAAGATGTTGAGAGCTTCCGACAGGTCTACGTGATGGAACCCACCAGCGGCCCCGCTGAGCCCAGCCTCACCATAGCGATCATAGGCTGCACGCTTGTTGGGATCGCGGAGCACGTCATACGCTTCGGTGATCTGCTTGAATTTTTCTTCCGCTTCGCGCGAACCGTTGTTCCGGTCCGGATGGTAAGTCATCGCCAGTCTTCTGTACGACTTCTTTATCTCATCATCGCCAGCGTCTCGGCTCACGCCGAGCACTTCGTAGAAATCAGCCACTTCAGTTAGTCCAGTAGATCAGTGAGCAGCTGGGATGTGTGTGTCACCAGCGAAATTACCTTCTCGTACGGCATGCGTGTCGGCCCGATCACCCCGATCACGCCTGTCAGCGGCCCGGCATTGTACTGTGCCGTTACGACTGTGAAGCTCTCGAGTTTCGGGTCGCGATGCTCGTTACCAATAGTAATCGAAAGTCCCGTCGTTCCCGCCCTGTCCCGCAGCAGCTCTGCAAGCTGCTGACGCTTTTCAGTGAGCGTCACCAGCTTCCGCATGTTGTCCACGTTCGCAAATTCTGGCTGCTCGGCGAGCACTGAAGCCTGGCCCAGGAGAATGTTGTCTTCCTCCGGCCTGATCGCGGCATCGAAAATCTGCGCGCCTTCCTCGAGGAAGATGTTGAGCAATTCCGATGCTTCACGATTGGGGCCGATGTCGCGCAGGCGCTTGCCCAGCGTACTGCGAATCTCGCGAAGCGATAGTCCGCAGAGGCGTTCGTTGAGCACGTGACTCACCTCGTGCAGCGCCGAGTCGGCAACCTCGCCCCGGGCTTCGACGAAGATCGTTCGGACGGCGCCACCCCTGAGAGCCAGTGCAACCAGCAGCCGGTCCGAGGAAAGCCGGATCAGGTCGAGACGCTCGAGGGTGCTGTCATCCAGACGCGGACCGAGAGCGATACCAAGTTCCTGCGTAATCACCCCAAGGGACTGCGCAGCCCGCCGAAGGATCGATTCGACTGCGGATCCACCGTTGGTGATCTGTGCGCTCAGGCGTTCCTGTTCGGGCAGTGCGAGCGGTGCGCGCGGGAGCAGCGAGTCAACGTAGACGCGGTAGGCAACGTCGGTGGGGACCCGGCCTGCTGAGGTGTGCGGATGGAAGAGATATCCCTTTTCCTCCAGGTCGCTCATCGTGTTGCGAATCGTCGCAGGGGAAACGCCGAGCTCGAAACGCCGCGAAATCGTGCGCGAGCCCGCAGGCTGTGCGGTCTCCACGTACGATTGAATTACGGCTTCGAGCACTCTGCGCTCGCGTTCGTTCAGCTCGGGAAGTCCCATCAGAGCAAGCTAGAAATTAGAGCGAGAAAGTGTCAAGTCAGCGGCGAGTGAATCCAGTCGCAGCCAGCCCTCCGCGGTCAGGCGGATCCTGTCGTCATCGATGGTGGCCCAACCGGCGGCCTGCCAGGCCTTCACCACCGACCTGTCACCCACTTCGGAGAGAGAAAGTCCTCCGTGAGTGCGCAGTCCGAGATACACACGCTCGTTCGAGCGGTTCTCCTCAGTCAGATCTTCCCGTCCCTCGGTGGGCAGTCGGCCGGCATCGAGTGACTCGACCCAGGCGGCGTATGGCTTGATGTTCCATTCGCGCGCGGTGCCGTCGAAGCTATGCGCGGACGGGCCAGCGGCGGCGTAGGGCGCGCCCGACCAGTAGGTGCTGTTGTGCCGCGAATGAAAACCGGGCTTCGCGAAGTTGGACACTTCGTAGTGCTGATACCCGTTGGAGGTGAGAATTTCGTGGGCCTCCATGAATTCCTGGGAGTAGCTGTCGTCACCTACAGGCACAGCCGCACCGCGATCGACCCAGCGCTGGAGCGGAGTACCGGTCTCGACGGTGAGTCCGTAAAGCGAAACGTGCTCGGCGTCGAGCGCGAGGGCCTTCTCGAGATCGGCGCGCCAATCACGCTTGAGCTGGTCGGGGAGCGCGAAGATCATGTCGATCGAAATATTGGCTGCGTTCGCCTTGCGCAGCGCCTTGTAGGCGAATGTGGACTGGTCGACAGTGTGAACGCGGTGCATCCATTTCAGGACATCGGAATCAAAAGTCTGCACGCCGAGCGAGAACCGGTTGATGCCGGCAGCAAGCCAGGCGGCCGCCGATTCGGGTGAAACATCCTCCGGGTTCACTTCCACCGTGATTTCCGCGTCGCTGGCGAGCTCCGCGAATTCGCTGACGAGCTGCATCAGTCGAGTTATGCCTTCGGCGCCGAGCCGTGAAGGCGTGCCGCCCCCGAGGTATAGGGTGTCGAGGGTCCACTTCTCTGCCGGAGCCCGGAGGGTTAGTTCAGTGCGGAGGGCACGGAGGTACTCATCCACTGGGACTGCGGGCCGGACTGCAATGGAAAAATCGCAGTAGGCGCAGCGCCGGGCGCAGAATGGAACGTGGATGTAGAGGTGGCGTGCCGACATGTTGGAATATACCCGTTGAACGGCAGCTATCAGCGGATAGCGTTGAGCTATCAGCTTCGAGCTCGTTGTTTCTCGAAGTCGGGGCAAAAACGAGCTTGAAGCTGATAGCTGGACGCAACTAGCTGATAGCTGTCGCTTCTAGCGCCGCACCACCTCGCCGGTCAGCAGGCACTCCACGAGGCCGTGGACCTCCAAGGTTGCAACCGCCGCCATGCACTCGCGGACCGGGAGGCGGGTCAGGGACGCGATTGAGTCCAGATCCTTCCCGACGGAGCCGAGGGCGTCGTATACAGCCCGTTCATGGTCCGAGAGAGCGACGCCGCGGGACATGGGTCTGGGATCCGCCCCGGCGAGCATCATGGCATCGGCGATCGAACTGATGAGGTGGGCGCCGTCACGAAGCAGCTGGTTGGAGCCGGCCGCCTGGGGGCAGTCGATGTTGCCCGGAACAGCGGCAACCGGACGGCCAAGCTCGATCGCGTGAGTGGCTGTATTGAGGGCACCACTTTTGTGACCGGCTTCCACCACAATTGTGACCTTGGACAGGCCGGCGATGATTCGGTTGCGGCGCGGAAAGCAGCCCGGAAAAGCGGGTTTCCCGGTGGCGAATTCAGACACCAGGAGGCCGTCGCGCGCGAGCCGGTCGTAAAGTGGACGGTTGGCAGCGGGATAGGGAATATCGACGCTGGTTCCCAGTACCCCGATGCTCTTGCCGCCGGCCTCCAAAGCTGACCAGTGCGCCGCCGCATCGATGCCCCGTGCCATACCACTCACGACGCAGATCCCGGCGTCTGCCAATTCCGACGCGAGCGCTCTTGCGATGCGGATCCCGTACCGGGTCGGGGCCCTGGTTCCAACGATGGCGACGCAGGGCATTTTGAAGAGTCCTGGGTCGCCAATGCAGGAGATTTTCTTTGGGGGCCGGGTCAGCTCAGCAAGAGAGGCCGGGTAGTGCGGTCCGCCCTGCAGGACTGTGGATATCCTGCCATGAGCGGATTGAGAAGTCACATTAGCTGATGACTGCAACCTTATGGCAATGGCTCAGTTGTAGCTGCTACCTCACGTTGTTGCTTAATTTTCAACAACTGTTTCCACCAGGCGAGAATCAGCTCATCCAGACCCGTTCGGGCCGCCGCGCTGATTGCGTATTTCCCGAATGCATCAGGTGCCTCGATGGGAGGCACATAATCCTCGCCCATGAGATCCATCTTGGTGAAAACCACGCAGTGCGGCTTGCCTGCCAGTTCGGCCGAGTAGGACTCGATTTCCTTGCGCAACTGGTCATACTCGAGCTGCCAGTCCATGGCATCGATCGGGATCATGAAAGCCAGGATTCTGGTCCGTTCGATGTGCCTCAGAAACTTGAGTCCGAGCCCCTTCCCTTCATGTGCGCCCTCGATGATTCCCGGGATGTCGGCGACCACAAAAGTGCGCGAGTCGGACATCTGGACGACACCCAGATTCGGGGCAAGGGTCGTGAACGGGTAATCGCCAATTTTAGGGGTCGCCGCGGAGATGACCGAAAGGAGCGTGGACTTGCCTGCATTTGGCTGACCGACGAGCCCAATGTCGGCAATCAGCTTGAGCTCGAGCTCGATTTTCCGGATCTGTCCTTCTTCACCGGGCTGCCACTCGCGGGGCGACTGGTGGGTAGCCGTCGCAAAGAAGGAGTTGCCCTTCCCGCCTCTGCCACCCTTGGCAACAACGAAGGTGTCCCCGTCGTTCAGGATCTCGACGATTATCTCGCCCGTCTCCGCATCCTTGACCAGGGTTCCCGGGGGGACAGGCAGGATCACGTCGGGGCTGGAGTGCCCCGTCTTGTTGGACCCCATCCCGTGCTCTGCACGCTCGGCTTTCCACTTGTCCCGGTAGCTGTAATCCAGGAGCGTGGAGAGATTGCCGTCGCCCTTGATGACAATATCCCCGCCCTTGCCGCCTTCACCGCCGTCCGGGCCGCCCATGGGCGTTCGCCATTCCCTGCGGAAGGAGGTGGCTCCGGAGCCGCCAGTGCCGGCTTCCACGGTGATGATCGCGCGATCGATAAACATCTACTTGCCCACCAGGTGAGCCAGCATTTCGCGGGCATCGCGCTCGGAACTGCTGGAAACGAGGTCCGCAATTGCGTCGATGGTGACCTCGATCTCCCGAACGGACGCTCCGGTATTCATGGCGCCGCGTACATGAGAGTGCAGCTGGCGCTTCTGGCCCGTTGCGGCGCATGCAGCCACGATGCACAACTCCCGCGTCCTGAGATCCAGCCCGGGGCGCGAAAGCACCTTTCCATATCCTTCAACTATCATCCATTCGTCCAGTTCGGGGTGCAGCGCCCGGATATTCTCGCGGAGCTGCTCATATGAAGAGCCATACACCTTTGCGCAGGTCTTTTCGCCTTCTGCGCGCAGCTCTTCCATTGCAACGTAGCCATGAGTGGCCGGCCGTGCGGGTTCAGCGCCTGAGAGGGCACGCCAGGTACGCATGGCGTTGAGCGCCCGCGGCAATCCTGCAAAGAGATAGGATTGGAGGATCACTTCTTCCACCTCGACCCTCCAGTCTGGCGAATGCTCCTCCGCAATGACGGTGCGGAGCTTCACCTCGGAAGACCCGGCGATCGCCGCTGCAAGCCGGACGAGATAGCGTGTCCTGTCATCGATGACGGGAACGTACACGCCGGGGGCGCCGGTTCCTTGCATCGTTTCTACGCTGCCGTAGTCACTTCGCCAACACACTGGTTGCGCGAATTGCGCACCGGCTTGTGTGCGACATCGTGCAATCGCGGCGGAAGAGTTTCCGGCAACGCACCAATGATCTGGAGAATACGGAGCAGCGCAGGGGCAGTCGCCCGCTGGGCTCCATCCTCCACCTTAAGCGCAATGCCGATACCCATCTCTGGAACCGTGGCGGAGTACACGCCTTCAGCTCCAATCTTTGAGAGGATCTTGCCGTGAGTTTCATCGATGAGGAGCGTGTCCAGCCTGTCGGTGCCGCCGACCAGAAACGGGTGCTGTGACATGGCGCCGAGCACTCGTGCAGGAACCTCCTCGCCGCGATGACTCGCCGCGCCCAGGCGGGCATAAGCAGCCGCCATGTGCTCCAGCGAGAGTGCGAACACAGGCACGCCGCATCCGTCCACTGACACCGCAATCTGGCTCGGCCTCAGTTTCGTCCATTTGGCGACTTCATGCAGGATGGCGATCTGAACGGGATGTTCGGGGCGCTCGTACCCGTAACGCTTCCAGCTTTTCGAGTGCGCAAAGCCGAGCATCGCGGCATGCTTGCCCGAGCAGTTGTTGTGAAGACGGGTGAGGCGATGTCCGGATTCCCTGACTATGCGGGCGCCACGCGACGAAAGCGGCTCGTGAGATCCGCATGCCAGGTCGCCATCTTCCAGATCGAGATCACGCAGCATGCGGGCGACAATCGCCACATGCTCGGGTTCTCCCCCGTGCGATCCGCAGGCGATGGCGAGCTGGTCGTCGCCCCAGTCGAGGGAATCGAATCCCCGGGTCTCGACGAAGGGCATGACCTGGAAGGGCTTCGCCGCAGAGCGCCAGAAAGTATGCGCAGCGTGATCGCGGGCGGACGCGATCAGCTTCCCGTCCAGATCAACTACTGCCGCATGCACCCGATGCTTCGATTCAACCACCCCGCCCCGGGTGACGACGACATCCAGGTCATGCGTCTGAGTCACAATTTTAAAATACCTTGATCATTCCCTTTGTGTACCGTCTCGGGTCGCGGCGTACATCCACCAGAACCTTGTTGAGCTCGGTCACGGCTTCCACAATCTTGTCGTACAGCTCGGCGTCGTTGAAGAGCTTGGGGATAGTGCCCTCACCGTGCGCCATCATCTTCGTCAGCGAATCGGCGTTAGCTACTGCGCTCACCAGGTGATTGTACAGGCTGTCATCGCGGAAGAGTTTTCCGATCGTTCCATCGCCCTTGCTCAACTGATCGACCAGCTGGCTCGCCGACTCGACAGTCTTGTTGAGGCTGTTGTACAGGGTTGGATCATCCAGCAGACGTCCGACGGTGCCGCGCGGATTCTGCAGCCGGACAAGCAGGCGGTTGGTGTTCGCCAGCGTGGAATTCAGGTTGTCGTACATGGCGCGGTTGGTAACCAGCTGCCCGAGAGTTCCCTCGCCGCGCGTGATTCCGTTGGTGACCTTCCTGAGATCGGTGGTAAGTCCGACGACTTCCTTCACGGCCCCGGACGCCTGGATCAGGACGGTCTCATAGTCCACGGAAGGCTCGATGGGAATGATGTCGCCGTCGCGAAGTTTGGCAAAGCGCGGAGTACCGGGCGTGATGTCGAACACCTTGTCACCGAGAAGACCAAGCGTCTTGATGTGCGCGCGTGAGTCCTTTCTAACCTGCTCGGACACGCCTGCGTCGATGGCCACAACCACCCTCAGGTTCCGCGAGGTGTCGTTGTCCACAGGGAGAAATTCGATCGTCGATATCGCTCCGACGAGCTTGCCGGCAACGGTGACCTGTCCGCCTTCGCGCAGACCGGAAGCGGTGGGAAGGTACGCAACCAGGTCATACCGCTTGGAAAACAGATTGGCTGCCTCACCAAGCTTAAGGCCGGCAATGCCAAGAATAGCCAGAGCGACGAGAACCATCGCTCCGACCTTCAGCTGGTCGACCGTAATGAATGTTGACCGCTTCATCTAGAAACCACCCAGGAAGTCCTGAAGGTACTTGTCATCACTTGAAGCCATGTCTTCGGGAGATCCGAAGAAGATAATCTTGCGTTGGGCGAGCACTGCAATCTTACTCGCCATGCGGAATGCAGAGCGAATATCGTGCGAGACAACCACACTGGTTGCGCTCAATTCGCGCTGAAGCTTCATGATAAGGTGTGTAATCGTTGCAGTTGTGAGCGGATCGAGGCCGGAGGTGGGCTCGTCGTACAGCATGATCTTGGGGTTGTTGGCCATTCCGCGGGCAACGCCGACCCGCTTCTTCATGCCGCCTGACAGCTCCGCGGGCATCTGTTCCATGACCTTGTCGGGGTCGAGATCCACGAACTGGAGCTTTTCCCTTACACGGGCCTCGATCTCGTCTTCCGTAAGACTGGTGTGCTCACGCAGGGGATACGCGATGTTCTCGTAAACCGTCATCGAATCGAAGAGCGCCGCACCCTGAAACACCATTCCCATTTTCTGGCGGACGCTGAGCGCCTCATTGAATGAGAGGTGGGTAATCTCTTCCCCATCGATGATCACTTCCCCCCTGTCCGGCACCAGGAGCCGCAGCAGCAGCTTGAGGATCGTCGATTTTCCTGTACCCGACTCCCCAACTATCACGATCGTCTCGCCTTCACGCGCGACGAAGGAGACATCCTCCAGAATCGGAGTGTCGAACGCGAGGAAAACATTTCTCAGCTCGACAACGGGGCGGCTGCTCTTTGCTTCGGGCGTGTCGCTGGTCTCGCTGATGATCTCCAGCTCGTTTCGGATGGCGGTGCGGACCCGTTTGTCTTCGACTGGCTTCTCACCCGGAGCGGACGGCTTGCTCTCGCTGCCGGGTACACGGCGTTCGTCCCTCATCCTGTGAGCACCGCGAGCAGTATCTGCGTGATGAAGTAGTCGACTACCAGGATGAGGATGCTCGCACGCACGACTGTCTTGGTCGTGGCGATCCCGACGCCCTCGGTACCACCCGTGGTCTTGAGTCCATAATGGCAGCCTGTGAGTGCGATGATTGCGCCGAAAACGAGCGGCTTGGTCAGCCCGTGCACAAAGTCATTCGGGATATAGCGGAACAGGAACCCGCCCGCGGCGATCTGCTCGAACACGGTGCGCCAGTAAAGTGATGTTGGAATGCCGACGTACACCGAGGCAATCACGCTCCCGCCGAGGAGTCCGGCGAAATCGTTGATGACGGTGAGCGTGGGGACCATGATCAGGGCGGCAATCAGCCGCGGTGTGACGAGCTTCTTGATGGGATCGGTGCCAAGTGTGTTGAGTGCATCGATCTGTTCGGTGACGCGCATGGAGCCGAGCTGCGCTGCGATTCCCGATCCGACCCGGCCGGCCACCATCAGGCCGGCCAGCACCGGGCCCAGCTCGCGTATCATCGACGCCGAAACGAGCCGGCCGATGTACATGGTGGCTCCGAAGGTCTGCATCATCACCGATGACTGGAGTGCGAGCACCATCCCGGTGAAGAATCCCGTGAGCAGGACGATCCCCAGCGACTCGAAGCCAATGGCGTTCATTTGCTGGACGACATCGTTCATGTAGAAAGGACGCGCAAACATGAAACGGAATGCGTTCCCTGCCAGGAGAAAAAACTCCTGCACGGAATTCAGCGTGCTTTTTACAGTGTTGTTGAAGCGTTGCAGCAAATCGTTTCCTTTAGCGGGCCTCTTCAAAGCTACCCGATTGGCAAGCCATGTGCCCTGTTTGACCTGCTTCGGTGCCCTTACTTTCCCCAAAGGATGATCGAGACCATTAGCCGCTCACGCCTTGTCGACCTGCTAAAGGCAGGGTCGGGCAAACGGGTCGCCATCATTGGCGATGCAATGCTCGACGTGTACCTGCATGGCGATGTGGATCGCATTTCTCCCGAAGCGCCCGTTCCGGTGGTAAGAGTCACCGAGCGGCGGGCCGCGCCGGGAGGGGCCGCGAACGTGGCAGCCAATGTGGCGGCGATTGGCGCCGACCCCGTTCTTGTATGCGCCATCGGGTCCGACCGGAACGGCGAGCGTCTGCGAGAAATGCTGGAGAGCCTCAACGCTCGCACCACGGGAATGCTGGCGGTCGGACGCCCCACCACCACGAAAACCCGAATCCTCGCCCGGTCGCAGCAGGTAGTTCGCTTCGACGAGGAAAATGACAGCGACATCGCAGGCGGGGAGGTGGCCCTGCTGGAGAAGGCCGTCGCCGCCGCCGTGGCGAATGCAGAAGCGCTCGTGCTCGAGGATTACAACAAGGGTGTCCTCGTTCCTTCCGTAATCACCGCCGCAATTACGGCTGCCAGAAAGCGCGGCATCCCGATCATCGTGGACCCCAAGTACAAGAACTTTTTCTCGTACAAGGGCGCCACGATCTTCAAACCGAACCGCCGCGAACTCGAGGCCGCCCTCGGCGCCGAAGTTGAGCTGGAACGAACCGAGGGGCTCCCTGACACCTTCAGGCGCCTGGGAGTCGATTACCTGCTGCTCACGCTAGGTGAACAGGGGATGGCGCTTCTGTCCGCGGATGGCGAAGTCGGCCGCATACCCACAACGGCCCGAGAAGTGTATGACGTAGTTGGCGCGGGAGACACTGTCACTGCTTACCTGGCTACCATGCTGGCGGCCGGGGCGACTCCTCCCGAGGCGGCAATCGTCGCCAACTTCGCTGCCGGAGTCGAAGTAGGAAAGCTCGGCGCAGCGACAGTCACAATTGACGAAGTAATCGAAGCCTTCGATTCGTTTCAGAACACTTGAACTTGAAAATCAAAATCACAATTTGCGGCGCATTGTTGTGCTGCGCCGCTGTCATGCCTGCTGTTGCCAGTGCCCAGATGGATTCGGCGTATTGCAAGCCGGAGAGCATGGGCCAGCCCCAGAGGCGCGCTCTTGCTGGCGCCACCTTCGTAGCTGCCAATGCAGGCCTGTTCGTTTATTTCAAGCGCGCATGGTGGTCGGGTGAAAAAGCGGACAAGTTCTTCTTCCAGTCCGACTGGGACATGGACTTCCGCGACCAGGACAAGTTCGGCCATCTCCTGGGTGGATACCATCTCACGCGAATCGGCGACGCACTGCTTCGCGCGTCCTGCGTATCGGAGCCGAAGGCCATCGCAATCGCGGCCGCTTACGCGACGATCTTCCAGCTGCAGATCGAGATTTTCGACGGCATGTACGACAAGTACGGCTTCTCGTATCCGGACATAATCGCGAACACGGGCGGAATGGCCCTCGCTGTTGCGCAGCACTACCACCCCAGGCTGCGCGCGTTCAAGCCGACTGTTTCCTACTGGCCAACGCAGGCACTTCGCAATGGAAAGAATGGCGAACTGCGGCCGTCGCTGGATTACGCGGGACAGACGTACTGGATATCGACTGATCTGCACGCGATGCTGCCCGAAGACAAGAAGCGGTACTGGCCATCGATTGTGCGCGTATCCGTCGGGCATTCGATCACAGACTGGATCGAACCAAACACTGGTGCGAACCTGCGGGCACAGCGAAAAATCCTGTTGTCACTTGACCTGGATGCTGACAAACTTCCCGGTGACAATCCGACCTGGAACCGGGTAAAGCACACGCTCAGTTTCATCAGGTTTCCAGCGCCGGCACTCCAGATCACACCGGACCTCAAGGTCATAGGCTTATACCGTTAAATGGAAAAAGCGAACATAAGAACTACAAGCCGGGAGCAGCTCGCTGGGAGCCGTAGGCCGGGAGCTGCCCCGGGCAGCAGGCTGCGAGCGAGCTGCTCCAGGCTTGCACTTCTTACGTGCCTGTTGTTCCCCGCTTCACTCCTTCCCGGAACCGCGGCGTTCGCCCAGACCTCGCCTTACCTCCCGCTCGACGACATAGGCTACACCTATATAGATGCCTTACAGGAAGCGCCCGGATTCCGGTATCTGTCCGCGCTCGAGAGGCCTTACACAGCGGGTGAGATAAGAATCGCACTCGATTCCGCACTCGCGGCCTCACCTTCGGCAGTCGCGCGGAGCTTTCTTGAAGCGTTGAGCGGCACCATCACCAAGTATGAGATGCGCGCCTCAGGCAACGATCCTGACGCTCCGCGCGCACTGTTCGACGGTTCGCTCTACGCCACAGCGCAGACTTCGGGGCGCCGCGATCTCATGCTCGCCGACACAGGCAACTCGGTTCTGGCTGCGGGAAGCCTGAGGATGCTCATGGCAGGCGGCCCCATTGCGGGCGCGATACGGGTGGAGATCGATCCAGGACTGAATCATGATCCTGAGTTCGGCGGCCGAAAAGACAGAACGCTCGCGGCACGCACCCGCGACGGGTACCTGCTCGGACGATGGAACTATGGTGAGCTCTTTTTCGGACGCACGGATCGCAACTGGGGACCGCAGATCCTTCCGGGCCTTCAACTCGGAAACTATGCCTACTCCTACGATCACTTCTATGGAAGATTCGGCTCGGAACGTCTGCATTTCTCCATGGTTGCGGCAAGACTCGAGAATTACGTCGAGGCTCCGGGGCGCGAGTCCAATCGCTACTTCTCGATTCACCGCCTGGGAGGACGCCTCGGGAAACTCGAGCTCGCGTTTACCGAGTCGTACGTGTATGCAGGAGTCGGCCGAGGGCTGGAGTTCCCGCTCATCAATCCGCTGAACGCTTTCGCCCTTTCCTGGCGGGATGAGAACATGGACGGAAACCTGAACTTCGGTTTCGAGAGTTCCTATCGGACCGACAGGTTCGGGACCTTCGCACTCCATGCACTGATCGACGACTATCAGATCGATGAGTGCGACACAACATGCAATGAGCCCTCTTCGCTGGGAGTCACAGTATCCGCAGAGCGGCTTCCACTCATGGAGGGACTCAGGGCTTTCGCGGCATATACCCGCGTGAGCAGCCTGACATACCGCACGCCGCGACCAGATGAGAGGTACGCGATCCATGGCATCGGACTGGGCCGGGGATTCAGTGACTACGATGAGTGGCGGGTTGGAGCGGACCTGGCATTCATCCCTCGGCTTCCACTGCGCGCATATGTGGCGTCGCGGCGGAAGGGAGAGGGAGACTACAGGAGCCCATATCCACAGCGTACCGCGCTGGACCAGCAGAAGATTCCGGGACTGTTCATCGGATCGACCACCAAGGTGACGAGGGTCGGGGTGAGCGGCGGAGGATTTTTCTCGCCGGGCCTCAGGGTGAGCGGCGACCTTGGCTATAACTCGGTGAGCCCGTCAGTGAATGCGCTCGACATAGACAAGTCGGGATTCGAGGGGCGCATTCGCGTCGCGTTCGAGCCGCAATGGGGGCTGAGGTTCTAGGCGTCACGCCTTCCTTGCACCCATGATCACGCAGACACCAAGGCGCACCCACGACACCGGCCACGCCCTGCCCTCCTGGCGCCGCATCGCGAAGCTTGCCGGTCGAATGGTTCGTCTGCGCTGTCCCAACTGTGGCCGGGGACCGGTCCTAACGAACTGGAAGACCGACGTCAGGATTCGCTGCAGCAGCTGCAACTTCAGGTTCATGCGCAGCGACGACAGCTATTTTTCGGCGCCCATGTTCTTCAATCTCATAATCATGGAAGCGGTTTTCGCGGCGAGCTTTGCTGCCTACCTGATACTCAAGTGGCCTGATATCAACTGGGACGCAGTCACATACGTAGCGGCGACGGGAATGCTGGTGCTCGGGTTAGTGATGCAGCCTCTGGGGAAAGTGATCTGGCTCACGTTCGATGTTCTCATACGACCGGTGACCGATGAGGAGTGCACCGTCTAGTCAAAACTTTCTATATTGAGGCACCGGGCCATTAGCTCAGTCGGTTAGAGCAGCGGACTCATAATCCGACGGTCGCAGGTTCGAGTCCTGCATGGCCCATTCGAACGACCTTTTTCTGGAAGGCGGTGTATATATCTCCGCGCGGCCAGCTGAGGCCTAAACCATTGCCCTAACGGAAGTTCCCCTACCACTCACACGGCCCGGGATATACCTTTAGGATTCCTGTTTTTTTGCAGGAAGATCAGTACGGTCGCGTAGCTCAGCTGGTTAGAGCGCTGGTCTCACATACCAGAGGTCCGGGGTTCGATTCCCTGCGCGACCACTACGCCGGTTCGCTTCAAAATCGTTCATTAACGCAAAAACACTGATGATGAATTCTGTTTACCGAAAGCTGGTCGTTGCATTCGCCCTGGCCATGTCGTTCACGCCAGGAATCCTGTCCGCACAGAACCCTACGCCGGCCGAAGCTCAGCGGATTCTGCAGTCCGATCCTGCTGTACTGAGCAGACTGCGTCAGGAGCTGACGTCGAGCGGACTGACGCCGGACCAGATTCGCGCACGGCTGCGCGAACAGGGATATCCGGATTCGCTGCTCGACGCGTATCTCGGCGGCGGCACCGGAATGCAGGATTCAGTGACCCTGAATTCGGATGTGTTCTCCGCACTTTCAGCGTTGGGCATCTCGGACTCGACGGACGTGGATCTCATTCGCTGCGGACTCGATCCCGACTCAGTCGGCCAGGACAGCACTATCGCCCAGGGAGCCAGAAATGGCGCCACAGGCACTGCAGGTGCGGATACCAGCGCCGCTGCCCGCGCCCGGGCAGAGCAGGCCAAGCGCGCCGCACGTAACCGCTGCCTTGCACGGCAGGACAGCACGGGCCGCAGACTGACCCGCTCCGATGTTGACAGCATTCGCCGCAAGGCACAACTCGACAGCGGTTTCACGATCTTCGGACTGGAAACGTTCCGCGGAATGACGACCCAGTTCGATGCGAATCTCAATGGACCGGTCGATCCCAACTACAGACTCGGACCTGGCGACAAGCTCGTACTGATTCTGACCGGAGACGTTTCGGCGGTGCATTCCCTTGACGTCACGCGCGAGGGTTTCGTGCTCGTGCCGCAAGTGGGACAGGTGTACGTAAACAACATTACGCTTGGCCAGCTCGAAGACATCCTGTATCGGCGACTTGGCGAAGTTTACTCCGGCGTGCGACGCGGGCCCGGTGCAACGACGCAGTTCTCGATCTCGCCTGCCCGAATCAGGACGAACCAGATCTTCGTGCTCGGCGACGTCATGAATCCCGGCAGCCACCGTGTTTCAGCTGCAGGAACGGCCCTGTCGGCACTGTACGCGGCCGGCGGTCCAACGGACAACGGAAGCCTCCGGCGCGTGGAGATCAAGCGCAACGGACGCATCGTCGATGTCCTGGACGTCTATGATTATCTCCTGCGCGGGGACGCGAGCCACGACGTTCGCCTCCAGACTGGAGACATACTCTTCGTTCCACCGCACCTCGGGCGCGTTCGAATTGTCGGGGAGATCGTGCGCCCTGCCACCTATGAAATGAAACCGAACGAAACGCTTGCGGACGCCTTGCAGTTTGCCGGAGGGTTCACGCCTGGTGCGTCGCGTCAGCGCGTTCAGATCGAGCGCATCCTTCCACCCGAAGCGCGTGTGTCGGGACGGGATCGTGTTGTAACCGACGTTGCTTCTCCCCTTTTCGCAACCAGCTTTGGTCCGCCGGAGCCGGTTCGTTCGGGCGACGTAATTCGCGTGTTCCCTGTAACGACAAGAATTCGCAACCGGATCACAGTGAAGGGCGATGTCTGGCAGCCGGGAACGCTCGGGCTTTCGCCGGGCATGAACATTCAGGAAGCGGTTCGCCTGGCGGGCGGGCTCAAGCCTGACGCCTACCTGGGCCAGGTCCTGGTGACGCGCCTGCAGCCGGACTCGACTCGCATTCAGCTGCGCGCGACCTTTGCCGACAGCTCTGGCACCGTTCGCAACGACTTCCCGCTTCTGGAAGATGACGAGATCACCGTCTTCTCCTCGCGCGCATTCCAGACGCAGAGGTATGTCGCCATCAACGGTGCAGTCAAGAAATCCGGCCGCGTTCAGTATCGCGAAGGAATGACGATGCGCGACCTGATTCTGCTGGCCGGAGGTCTGGACCAGAGCGCATTCCTGAGCGAGGCCGAAATTGCGCGCCTGCCCGAGGATCGCCGCGGTGGTGCCACAGCGGTGAGCTTCCGCACACCGCTCGATTCGAGCTACATCTTCGAGCGCGGTCCCGACGGGAAGTATCTCGGACCTCCGGGTCTGCCGGCTCCAGTTGGTCCTGCACCTGAAATCGTGCTGAAGCCATACGACAACGTTCTCATTTTCCGCCAGCCCAACTGGGAGCTTCAGCGGACTGTGAGCGTCGGTGGCGAAGTAAGGTTCCCGGGGCGGTACAGCCTGCGCTCCAAGAGTGAAAGGCTCTCGGACATCATTGCACGCGCCGGCGGACTCACACCCGAAGCTTACGCGGATGGAATCACCTTCTACCGGGCAACCGGCAAGGTAGGCCGGATCGGTGTGGACCTCCCTGCTCTCCTGGACAACAAGAAGAGCAGAGACAACCTGTTGCTGCAGGATGGCGACTCAATCTCGATTCCCCGTTTCAGTTCCGTCGTGAACGTCACAGGCGCGGTCAATTCGCCGCTCGCAGTGACGTACGTGCCGGGAAGAACGATCGACTATTACATTCGCGCTGCAGGCGGACCTTCAAGAAAGGGCGCGACAAAGTTCGCTTATGTAACGCAGCCGAACGGAAAAGTCGAAGCGGGCCAGTCGCGCTTCCTGATTCCTTATCGCCCGAAGCCGCGGCCTGGCAGCACGATCTACGTTCCGGAGAAGGATCCGAACGACAAGCCGATTGACTTCATCGCACTGGGTGGCCAGATCGCCCAGGTGCTCGTGAGCTTCATTACGATTGCAGTAGCACTGCGACGATAGCATAGAACGGGAATTGGCGGCGAGTGACTTCGAAGTTGCTCGCCGCTTTTTTTCGCCCCAAATGAGAGCTGAATGAACTGGCGCTATATCCGGGGGCTTCCCTGGGTCGACTCGCGCGCCGCTTTTGTGGCGCGCACCCCGCAGGGAGGCCGGCTTCTCGACCTCGGCACGTCTGACGGGTCAACCCTGCGGCACTTCGCAGAGCTGCGCCCCGACATACGGTACGCGGCAGTGGACCTCGAGAGTCCTGCCTCACTGCCGGCAGGAGCCGAGTTCAAGCGGGTGGACCTGGAAAAGGGACCGCTGCCCTGGCCTGCAGATACTTTCGACACGATTACCTGCATGCATCTCATCGAGCATCTGCGGGATTCGAGCGTGCTCTGGTCCGAGTGCGCCCGAGTGCTGAAGCCCGGAGGAAGCATTTATGTGGAAACGCCTGGCCCTCTCTCGCTCACGGCAAGAAGCGTAACCGGCCCGGCTGCGGGAAGCGTGACGATGAATTTCTACGATGACCCCACTCACACATCGCTCGTGCCCCTTGCGACCATGCGCGAGGACGCCGAAAGAACCGGGTTGACGGTGAGGGCCAGCGGAAAAGCCCGGAATCTCCTTTTCGCCCTGGCCTATCCCATACTGGCTGTATTTCGCCCAAACACCCGCTCCCGGTATGTTGCCAAGCTGCACTGGATGGGGTGGTCGCATTTTCTCGTCGGGGCCAAGCCGGATGAATGAACGAAATGCGGGTGTTCGATTGAAGCTGGTGTTATCATTAGCTCTCACATGGTACAGATAGAAAGAGCGTCCACTTTGACGGTCGGGACCTGGGTAGCCGGGATCCTCGAACGCTGGCGGCTGATCGCGAAGGTAATGATCGCGACAGTGGTGCTGGCCGCTATCGCTGCCTTTGTAATTCCCCCGGTATATAGAACCAAGGCATCCTTCGTTGCGAACGCCACCAGCTCGAGCAAGCTGGGCGGCGCGCTTAGTTCCGGTGCACTCAGCGGACTCGCGTCCCAGTTCGGAATGCCAAGCGTTGGAGATCCCTCGGAATCACCTGCGTTCTATTCCGATCTGATCGAGAGCGAGGAGCTGCGCCGGCGTCTGGTCAATTCGCGGTTCGCGGATCCGCGCACACGAAATCCAAATGACAGCGCCACGCTCGTTGACATAATGGAGATCAAGGGAAAGGATCCCGCCCGCAAAGTCGAGATCGCCATGAAGGAAATGACCAAGGCGATCAACGTCTTCTTCGATACCAAGACGAACCTCGTACGGGTAGAGGTTGACGCGCGATGGTCGGAGCTGGCCGCCGCCATGGCACAGCGCACCATCGACCTTGTAGAGCGCTTCAACATGGAACAGCGCACCACAAGGTCAACTGCGAAACGTGCCTTCCTCCAGTCGCGGCTGGATAGCGCCCGTATCCAGCTTCGCGATGCCGAAGAGCGCCAGAAGGCTTTCTATGCGCAAAACCGCGGATGCTGCCGTGGTTCGCCGGAGCTGCTGTTCGAGGAGGCGCGGCACAAGCGCAACCTCGACATCGCAAGCGGACTGTTCATGACGCTCCAGCAGCAGTTCGAGGCTTCGCGCCTCGATGCGATCAATGATGCGGCGCTGATCACGGTGGTTGACCGCCCCATGCCCTCGAGAAAGGCGCTCTGGCCGCGCTACTGGCTTCTGGCCGCGAGTTCGCTCTCGGTGGGTGCAATTCTCGGCATCCTGCTCGCCGGGTGCGCGGTCATCATGGCCGACTGGCGGGCGCGAAATCCAGCGACTGCAAGCCAGCTGAGTAACTCGTTACCCCACATCCCATTCCCCGTCGGCCGACGCCGCCGGGTGGCAGAGAGTGGCTGAGCCGGTAATTAGCCGTCGGGTCTTTCCCATGTTTGCATGGGGACTCGCCTTTCACAGCCTCATAATCGCTTCTCTGTACGGGCTCTTTCGACTGCCCGAGGGACTCGTTCGCCAGATGGCTGCGTGGAAGGAAATACTTCTGGCCATCCTCCTCGTAGCGGTCGTTTTCCGCGCCATTGCCGGACGCAACAAGAAGACGGAAGTCACCTGGACCGACTTCTGGGTGCTGGCGCTTTTCTTTACTGCAATCTGCTACCTGCTGACGGCAAATCCGTTTTTCAACGCGGAGCTTCCCGTCGAAGCGCAGTTCATGGGAGTGCGCGACGCCGTTTACTTCATGCTGATCTATTTCGTCGGACGGTCCACGCCGGAGCTGATCGAGTCGGAGTCCGGAGCGCGCAGGCTGTTTTATCTGGTGGTCGCCACATGTGTGATCGGAATAATCGAGCGGCTGGTTGTATCTCCCGAAATGCTGGTAGCGCTTGGTGTCGCGGCCTACTTCCAGAACTTCCTGGGCGTTTCCGCATTTACACAGGGCAACGAGTACGGGCTTCCGCTCAACTACTGGACGTTCATTGCCGGGCGTCCCTTCAGGCGGGCCGGCTCTGTCTATCTGAGCGGACAGGGATTCGCTGTTCCATTCATTCTCTTTTTTCCCCTGGCTACCTCCTACGTTTTCTGGAGGGCGAAGCGCATTCCCATTCAGGTCTTTGCGTATCTGCTCATCTGCACCGCACTGCTGATGACGCTCACGCGAATGACAATTCTGATTGCATTCATTCAGCTCGTGCTCTTCGTGATCCTGATGAAACGGCCTGAATGGGCGGTGGCGGGTGTATCAATGCTCGGGCTCGTCTTCGTGGCGGCGTTCATTCTAATTCCCGGCTTCCCTACCTTCGTGTGGCAAACCCTGTCCTGGCAGGAAGGCAGCAGTGTTTCGCACATGAACGACTGGCTGCGCGGCGCTTCGGCCTTTTTCGAGCGGCCCTGGGGGTGGGGCCTTGGCACCGCAGACCAGACCGCGGTTCGGGCAGGACTGCCACACATCGCAGGCGACAATCTCTTTCTCAAGTACGGGATAGAGATGGGCGTGGCCGGACTGGCGCTGCTGATTCTCGTGCTGTACAGCATTGGCAGGACAGGGCTGACCCTCTTTCAAAACGCCGAAGATGATTCGCGACGCAGAATGGGAATTGTCATCTGGCTGACCAGCATTGGTATTGCAATCAACGGGATCACAGCCGTCGTGTTCAATTCGATCACGCTCGGCTGGCTCTTTTTCTGGATCGCCGGGGCCGGTGTCACCGCCTCACAGTCACTGATGAGAGGACCGAGGGAAAACGTGGTGAGTGATGGGTAGTCACGGAATTGGCGTTGTTCTGCTCAACTGGAACAACGCAACTGATACGATCGCGGCTCTCGACTCTCTCTGGTCGGCAGATCCGCGTCCGACAGCGGTGGTTGTGGTGGACAGCGCATCCGCGGACGACAGCGTGGACAGGATTAGCCAGTGGGCCGCAGGCAACGATGTGCCGCGCGAAGCATGGCTCGAGATCATTGTGCTGGGACGGAACCTCGGATTCTCAGGCGGCAACAACGTGGGCATAAGGCATCTGCTCACCCGTCCCGACATCACGCACGTGCTGCTCCTGAACAACGACGCCATGGTCGATGAGAAATTCTTTTCGGACATCAGCGACGCACTGACTGCCGCGCCCGATGCGGGGCTCATGACGGGCACCATATACGAACATCCGAACCGCTCGAAAGTATGGTACGCCGGTGGTCGCGAGATTCCATACCGGGCGTTGATCGAGCACATGACTGTGGTACCCGACACCGCGAAACCTGTAGAGACGGAATTCATCAGCGGATGCACAATGCTCATCTCCAGGCCCGTCATCGACCGTATAGGGCTGCTTCCGGAGATTTATTTCCCGCTGTACCACGAGGATGCAGAGTATTCGGCCCGTGCGCGTGCTGCCGGCTTCCCCGTTCTGTATGCCCCCAGGGCCGTCGTATACCACAAGATCGGAGCTACAGTGGGACCGGCCAAAACGTCGCCCTACATCATGCGCGCGCAGGTACGTCACAGGGTGCTGTATGTGCAGAGAAATTTTCGCGGCCTGAATCGCCTGGTCGCATCCCTTTATCTGATTGCTACGAAACCTGCAAAGGCGATAGTAGAAACGTTGTCGGGCCGGCCGAAAATGGGCTGGGCTGTTCTGGCCGGCACTGTTGAAGGTTTTCTGGGGCGGGGCGGCTGATGCGTGTTGCTCTCGACATGCATCATGTGCGGCAGTCCGACGCCGGGACTGCCAGGTACGCACGGGGACTGTCAGCGGCGCTGGCGCGCCGAGCAGACGTAGTCGTCGATGAAATAGGCGGAGGTCCGCTGGTGACCCGGGGCCTGCGCCAGAAGCTGCTCACAGCAGAACAGGACTTCTTCTGGTACCCGTACGCAGGCCGCCGCGAGGCCGCATATCTGGATGCTGACATCTATCACTGCCCTGCCGTTCGTGCTCCGATCACACGCGGCCGGCCGCCGCTCGTGGTCACTGTGCACGATCTGGTCGCGCTGAGATTTCCCGACACCATGCCGCGATGGACCCGCTTCTACTCGCGCGCCACTCTTGGGAGAATGCTGGATGCGGCCGACCTCCTGATCACTCCGTCAGCGGATACAGCAAACGATCTCGAGCAGCTCGCCCGGGTTGGAAGTGACAGGATCAGGGTGGTCTGGAATGGCATTGACGACCTCTTCTTCCAGCGCGCGTCTGCGATAGACGACAGAGGCGAACCATACGTTCTGTTCGTCGGGACCCCCGAGCCGCGGAAAAACCTTCAGCGCCTTGTCAATGCAGTTGAGATCCTGCGCAAGAAAGGAAAACTGTACAGGCTTGTGGTTGCAGGTGGGGGCGGCTGGGGCAAGGTGAAGATCTCCGGTGCGCACGTAGAGCATGTGGGAAAACAGAGCGACAGCCAGCTGCATGCACTTTACGCGGGTGCCGCATGCGTCGCTCAGGTGTCACTGCATGAAGGGTTCGGCCTCCCCGTGGTGGAGGCCATGGCGTCAGGGGCGCCGGTTGTGGTGTCGCGTGAAGGCGCACTGCCCGAAGTCGCGGGAGACGCAGCCGTCGTGGTGGACGCGTACGACGAGAATGCGATTGCCGAGGGTATCGTGCGGGCAGTGGAAGAATGCGACCGTCTGGTTGCGCTCGGCCGCAGGCGGGCGGAGTTGTTCCGCTGGGACCAGTGCGCGGCGGGGCATGCTGAAGCCTATCGTTCAGTACTCTAGAAAAACCCGCTGTCAGCTGTGAGCGTTGAGCTATCAGCTTCAGGCTCGGTGTTGCTCTCATCCAGGACAACTGCAGCTTGAAGCTGATAGCTGATAGCTGAAAGCTGTCAGCTTTCAGCGTCTATTTCTTCAGCACTACCTCGCGGAACAGCTCGTCGTACTGGTCGGCAATCTTCGGCCAGGTATACTCCGCGGTTATGCGTTCCGGCCCGCGCCGACGCATGCTCGCAACAGTCTCCGGACTCGACTCGAGGTGCCGGATGATTCCTGCCAGATCGTCCGGATCCCTGGAGAAGAAGAGGCCCGTATCAGCGAGCACTTCCCTGTTGAACACCGTGTCCAGGGCGGCGATGCAGTTGCCATATCCCATCGCCTTGAGAAGCGACGGATTGGTCCCGCCCACCGAATGGCCGTGAAGGTACGCAAAACAGTTGCAGTGCAGCTCCTTGATCACGGCCTGGTCGTGGATGTGGCCGGTGAAGATCACCGCGTCCGTCGCGAGATCGCGCAGCCGCTTGTGGAAGGGACTGTCGTAGTTCGCACCCCCGGCAATCACCAGCTTCCGTTTCGAGCCTGATGCAAGAAATCCCTGGACGATTAGGTCGGCATGATTTTCGGGAATCAGCCGGCTGGCTATCAGGTAATAGCCGTCTGGCTCGACACCGAACTGGGAAACGAGGGCCGGGTTCGTGCTCGACTCTACATACGCGCCGTATGCAATCATCGAGGTTTCCTTCCCGAATTCGTCCAGGTAGAACTTGCGCATTGCCTCCGCATCAGTGATGAGGCGGTTACAGAATCGGATTGCGGAGTGTGCGGCGCTCAGGAAGTAGGCTCGCGCAACCGGCCCCCACTTCGCTCTCTTCCAGTCCAGACCATCGACGTTCATCACCACTCGGCGTCCAAACAGGCGGCAGAGCGCCGCATGATGTCCCATGCCGACGTTGACGAAGAAGAAAAGCTGATAGCGCCCGAAAACAAGCGCATGCAGCGCAGCCAGAAATGTCGAGAGAATTCCCGAGAAGTTCTTGCCGCCGGGTGAGGGAACGTAGATCAGGCGCACGCCCTCCCAGGTGGGACGGCGCAGCTCCGGCGGGAAATGCGCCCTGCGGCAATAGATCGTTACTTCGTGCCCCTTCTCGACCAGGCGGGGCGCGATCTCGCCGAAAGCCGTCTCGAATCCCGTAAAATGCAGCTCGGGCATCGGCATCCCGTACAGGCCAAGCATGCCGATGCGAAGGCCGCCCGCGCGCCGCGCGGACGGATTTTCAGATTTTTCTGTCGGCATCACAGGCTAAATGAGCCGTGATCTCCAGGTGTCCGGCACTAGCGGAGACTCGATCTCGATCGGGAGATGGTACTCGAACGGCTTGGGCCCATGATCCTTGATCCAGCTAATCATCGAAGAAAGGCCGTCGCGCAGGTTCACGGTCGTCTTGTAGTCGAGAAGCTTTCTCGCCTTGTCGGAGGAACAGGTGGCGTGCCGGACTTCCTGGGGACGCTCCTTCACGTAGATCGGGTCCAGGTTGAAGTTGAGCAGATCCGCGAGGATAACGGCCAGCTCATTGATCGAAATGGTTTCTTCGTCCGGTCCAATGTTGATGATTTCCCCGTTTATTCCGTCGAGCGACCCCATCTTGATGAGCGGGTCCACGCAGTCCTGAACGAAGGAGAAGCAGCGAGCCTGGCCACCGTCACCATAGATGATGGGCTGCTTGCCCTGAAGCATCCTGTTGATCATGATGCTTGCCACGTTGCGATACGGGTCGTCGTACTTCTGCCTGGGACCGATGATGTTGTGCGGAACCGCGATCGCATACTCCAGTCCCTGGGTCTTGCATACGTTCGCCACAAGCAGCTCGGCGGCATACTTGGCGATTCCGTACGGATCCACGGGCGCGGGTGCCTGGTCCTCGCGGAAAGGCGGATTGCCGCGGCCGTAACGGGCCATGCTGGAGCAGTACACGAAGCGCCCGGTCTTGTTGGTCGCGCAGGCAGACAGCAGGCCGGCTGTATTCTCGTAAACGTGCTTGGCTATGATTGCGGGCGAGAAGACGCTGAGTCCCTCGGTGGCAATCGCCGCGCAGTGATAAACCACCTCGGAGCCCTTTGTCAGCCGCTTCATGGCCGCAATATCGCCGCAGTCGGCATTCTCGAACTGAATGCCTTCTGGCAGATTGTGCAGGTCACCGCCGATCATGTTGTCGCAGCCGACTACCTCGTCGCCGCGGCGAATATGATGGTCAGCCAGATGACTGCCTAAAAAGCCGGCAACGCCGGAAATGAATACCTTCACCCGCACTTCTCCCAATTTCGAAATTGAGGGTCAATTCGACCCGCCCGCTGGACACGCAAGCTGTTTAATGACAACCTTTTAATATCGCTGAACGGGTGCCTTGCGGCAACGGCCCCCCTGCCCCATTTCAGACCCCATTCATGTTCTTTTCCCTGCTCCGAAGAATCGCGGATAACTCTGCGCAGAACTCCATCGCATCCCGCCTCAGGATGCGCCGTATGGGGATTTTTCGGACGCTAACGGCCGAACTTCCCCGTCCCCTGCGGATACTGGATGTGGGAGGAACCGAAGAGTTCTGGAGGATCTCGTTCGGGGATCTGACAGGTCTCGAGATCACCCTGCTGAACGTGAAGGCCGAGACCCCGCGCGATCCACGCTTCCGGTGCGTCACAGGCGATGCCCGCTCGATGCCCCAGTTCCATGCAGGCCAGTTCGACATTGTTTTCTCGAACTCTGTGATAGAGCATGTGGGCGACTGGAATCAGCAATGGCGCATGGCTGCCGAGATCCGCCGAGTGGGCAAGCGGTTTTTCGTGCAGACTCCCAACAAATTCTTTCCAATCGAGCCGCACTTTCTGGTTCCGGGGTTTCAGTTTCTGCCGGTCCCGGTGCGAGTGGCGATGGTCAGGCGGTGGAAGCTTGGCTGGTGGCCAAGGATTCCCGACAAGGCAGCCGCGCAAAAAGAGATTGAATCGATCCGGCTGCTCACCAGGAGCGAAGTGCAGAAGCTGTTTCCGGAAGCATCCATTGGAGTAGAGCGGTTCGCGGGCATGCCCAAGTCCTTTTTCGCCTACAGCGGCTTCGCGACCTCCGCGAGCTGACCTGAAACTGCGTCCACAACCGCCTCTGCTGTGATTCCCTCCATGCAGATGGCCGATGCGTAGATGCACGCGTCAAAGCAGGGCCTGCATGGCATTTCGGCAACCGACACAACCCGATCGAGAGCGCCGCGAGGGCCGTACCATTCCCGTACCTGCGGTCCGAACAGGGCGGTGACGGGAGTGCCCAGCGCGCCGGCGATGTGCATTGGACCGCTGTCGCTGCACAACAGCGAGTCGGACTCGGCAATCACAGCCATCATCTCCCGGAGGGAGAAAGAAAGCCGGGGAACATCGGACCTGGTCTGAATGGTTTCCCAGTGTCCTTCCGGGTCCCTGATCATGAAGAGCTGTGCACCGGCTTCATCGTGCAGCCGGTCCAGGACAGCTCCAAACCGCTTTGCCTCCCAGCGCCGGACAGTCTGGCTTGCACCCGGGTGAACTGCGACGATCGGTTTGTCGCCCAGAATTCCGTTATCACGCAGCGTTTTCCGCGCACGGAAGCGCTCCTCGTCCGTAACGACCAGACGCGGCATGAACCCGGCGACCTTGTGGCCCGCAATGGGTTCGAGAAGCTGGAGCCAGTCCGCAACCTTGTGCTCGTTTTGCGTTCCGCTCGGAAGCGCGTCGGTCAATAGGCGCGATGCGCCGCCAAAATCAAATCCAATCCGCCGGCGCGCGCCGCCAAGATATGTAATGATGTTGCTGCGAAAATCGCGGCGTGCGTCGAGTGATACATCGATCTTCTCGGCGCGCAGCCGTGCAAAGAGTCGGCGCAATGCGCCCAGGTCGTATCGCCCCGGTTTGTACTTATCTGTAAATGCGGTCCAGGGCAGCGATACCGTAATTACATCATCGACCAGTCCGCTGTTCGCGAGCAGTTCGCTTCCATATTCCCTGGAGAGAAGGAGAATGCGCGCGCGCGGGAACTGGGCACGAATTGCCTGCATGGCAGGCGTCGCGAGGACAATGTCACCGATCCCCCATGGCTCCACGATGAGGAATGTGCGCGGCTCCTCACCGGGGCGGATTCGCGGGGGACGACGTACGAGCAGCGACAGGATCGGAGTGGCTGCATCGATGATCCTGAATATCGCGCGCTTACGGCTCGTGATGGTTCGTGTTTGCGCCACCTATTCCCTTCCTGCCGCCCGCACTCTGCGAGCGGATGCGCTCAGTACGCGCCCGTTCTGCGAAGAACTGCGGGAATGGTGCGGAAGAGAATGCTTATGTCGAGCCAAAAGGACCACTGCTCGATGTACTGCCGGTCGAGGTAGATGACATCCTCGAAATTTACAAGCTCACTGCGTCCGCTGACCTGCCAGAGTCCGGTGATTCCCGGCTTTGCGTCCAGGCGACGGAAGTGATGGTCTTCGTACGAGTCGAAGTCGGACTCGAAGAATGGACGGGGGCCCACGAGCGACATGTCACCGATCAGGACGTTCCATATCTGCGGCAACTCGTCGATACTCCAGCGGCGCAGCAGCCGGCCAAGCCTGGTCACCCGGGGATCGTCGGTGATCTTGAAGAGACGAGCGTCTCCCGACCGATTGAGGTGGGCAAGCTCCGCCTTTTGATCGTCGGCGCCCTGGCGCATCGTCCGGAACTTGAGCATCCGGAACCGGCGCCCACCAAGGCCCGCGCGCTCCTGAAGAAAGAGGATGGGGCCAGGCGAGTCGAGACGGATTGCGATGGCCAGCACGATGAACACTGGTGCAGCGAGGACCATGAGCAGCAGCGAGCCAATCACGTCCATGATTCGCTTGAGAATGAGAGCGCGCGTCTTGAGAACCGGACTGCCGAACTCGAAGAAGGGCTGATCGTGGTGCCAGACCAGTGTCGGTCTCAGGTCCGGAACATTGACCGCCTGCGCCGGAAAGAGAACCTGACAACCGAGCTGCAGGCACTCCTCGACGAGCAGCTTTGCACGCTCAGGAGCCAGCTCCGTCCCGACGACCACCGCTTCTACTGAATGCTCTTCGACCAGCTGCGGAAGGTCCTGGACCGTGCCCAGAGCATCCCCTTCGCGCCGCCGTGAATTCAGCACATGACCGATCACGCGGAAATCGCCACCGGGGGCGGCGACCGCTTTTGCAATCACACTGGCAAAACCGTCGGGGCCGCCGATCATGATCGCTGCCCCTGCGCCCCGCTGACCCGGGAAGACGACTCGAAGCATGCGCTCGGAAAGCTGTCGCACCAGCAGCAGTCCGACCCAGAGAGCTGTCATCGTAAAGGCGAAAGTCTGGAGCGCCAGCGCAAAATTGCCCCGAAGCGCGTAGCCGAGAACCAGCGGCATGGATGCCAGGGCCGCTGCGATCAGCACACGAATGGGATGATTCAATGCGCGATGGCGGCTGTGGCTCCCGGTGAATACAAGGGCCGCCAATGTAGCCGCGAGCAGCCACGCGAATTTCTGTGTCGAGCCTGTGAGCCAGCTCGCTGCCATGACATCAGGCGGAACGAACTCGGCGATGAAGTTGGACAGGGCGGACTCGCGGACCAGGAGGACCGCAAGTAGATCGCCTAGTACAAGAACTGCGAACCGTGTAGCAACGCGAAGGGTGTGGCTGCGCAGCTTGCGCGGCCGCCCCGCATGCAGGGCAAAGCGCCGGCGCAGAGCAGGTCGACGCTGCGTCGAAGTTGGTTCCGCCTTAACGGCGCGCGTGCTCACAAACTTTTTCGGAATATTGGAATAGGCCAGAGAGGCACAGGGGTAACGAATGACTAACCAGCCTTCGTAATCTCGACCCCGCCTTCGGGTTTGGCAAGTCTTGGACCTCCAAGAGGTTAGCTCGCACGAACCTTCTTTTTTTGAAGGGCTTCTGGAGGCGCTGACTCAAGTGTTTCGGCGGCCCAGAGCCCTGGCCACCGCGGCCCGCTCACCGGCCTCCAGGACTCGCCACCATGCAAACAGGGCAAATGCTGAAAGGGCAAAAACCACCATCGCCCCGGCACCCACCAGTGTGCCGGTGATGAATCGGGAGACCGTTAGCATCACAACAAGTCCTGCTACGGCCAGTACCAGCTCCTTCCCCTTTCCTGACATCGCATCCAAAGCTGAAAGACCAAGCAGCCGACGGTTTGCGCCGATCAAGAGCGCTGTGTCGATCGACACACGAATCAACCATGCGCACGCGGCCCCGGCGACACCGTACCTGACGATGAGAAACCAGGTAATGGGCAGATGAATGGCAAGCTCGGCAATGTGGAACTTGGCCGTGAGATCGGGACGGCCAGCCGCCTGGAGGAAAGTGAACGGGGTCTGGGCGAGGCCATTGATCAGGACGCCCACTGCAAGGATGCGCAGGGCCAGGGCGCTTTCGCGGGCGTAATCGGGACCCAGCCAGAGCCCGAGTATCTCAGGAGCGAACACGGCGAGTACAGCGAGCGGCGGCATGAGCGCAAGAAAAACATTCCGCAGTGATGCTGAATAGACGGGCTGTGCATTTTTCGTGTGCCCCGCAAACAGATTCCCGGAAAGCGCAGGAAAGAGCGCGGTCGAAAGACTAACCGGCAGGAGCAGGAGTTTTGTGACTGCCTCGTAGGGGCCCACATAATACGCGACAGAAGCAACGCCGATCATTGCGCCGAGGGCGAACCTGTCGATGTACACGAGAAGCGGACTCACGACGCTCGATACAGCGACCCACCCGCCGAAGGTAAATAGTGTTTTCAGGCGGCTCCATTCACGCGGGAGCTCCCAGCGGAAACCCGGTACGGTGCGTTTCACTGCAATTGCAAGCACGCCGCATGTCGCCAGACGCGCCAATAGAACGAGAAGGAGAATCAGGTCGAGGCGCATTCCAAAAGGGGCGCACACTGCAGGAATTACAACCGACGCGGCGCTGCTGGGGATCTTGATGGCGTTGCTGATTCCGAAACGTTGGGCGGCCTCGAGGACTCCCCGCAGTGAAGTGAGGCAAAGGACGACAGGCAGGCTTATTCCGATGACCCGGAAGACCCCCACCGCTTCGTCGAGCAGCTCGCCAGGAATATTGAAAACGTGCAGTGCGATCACGGGGGCGAGCAGCACGACGATGAGTCCAACTACGAGGGCAACTCCCACCTGCATGACAAGCGAGACAACAGCGATCTGTGATACTTCGTCCCGCCTGGCCGCAATCGCTTCTGAGGCAAATTTTACGGTCGCTCTGTTCAGCCCGAGATCGAACAGCGTGAGGTATTCGAGAATGGCCCAGGCGAGCCCGAGCATTCCGAAGCGGGCCGGCCCGAGTGAGCGGGTGATGATCGGAAGCAGAAGGAACGCGACGAGAAAAGGAACAGCGAGCCCCAGCACGTTGAGCGCAGTGTGCTGAGCGACTTTTCCCATTCGCGTTTCCGCAGCGGTGACTGCGACGTCCGCATCAACGGGCGTTACGCGGCCTTCAGCGTCCGACGGCGCTATGGGCCTCAAAAAGCTCCAGCGGAAAGAGTTACCGAGAGCGTCCGGTTACGGATGTCGAGCCGGGACGGTCCGTTGGGACATCCGGACTGTTCCTGAAACCATGCGTTGAGGCGGTTGCCGAATGTGACCTCACCCGACGCGCTGAAATACTTGTTGCGCCATCCCGCGCGGCCTCCGGTGAAGATGGTCACGTCGTGACTGCAGTAGCCCAGATATGATGGCCACCCATAGACACTGTGCATGTCTTCGTTCCAGCGAATCCTGCCCGCGAATGGCCCGGCGAACCATGAGGCCTGGAGAATATCCATTGCCAGCCACTGACTGGAGGCTCCGGGACCAATCGAAGCGCCGATCACTTCTCCTCGATGCGTGTAACCTTGAATCGCCTTGCGACTCGTATAGTACGAACCCACCGGTCTGTCGCGGAAAGTCGAGCTTTGCTCCAGGTTGGTGGCCTCCGCCTGAAGACGGAAGGACCGTGCACCGACGGGCGCAGGTTTCCTCCACTGAACGCCGAGCGTGTACCCCTGCGTATGGTTCGGGGCAATAAGAAGGTCCCGGAAGCTGGATGGAAGCTCTGTTCGGGACCACTCGGAATAGACCTCGAATCCATCGGCCGGAGATACCCATCGTGCAAAGAGCGAATACAGCTGATCTTCACCGCCAGGATAGTCGGCGGAGTCGGCAAGGGGCCGGTTATTGGGACGACCCGGGTTGGAAAACACTCTAAGGGCGCGGCCCGGAACTGTATTCCACTCGTCCACCGTTCCATAAACGGCTCTTGCGAAGCCAATCGAAAGACTGCGCGCAAACCAGGGGTAAACCGCAACTCCAAGCAGGCTGATCGCGCGGAGGTTGTTGGTGGAGGTGGTGTCGAAATGACCTGATTCTGCAATGCCCCCAACCAGAAGCCTCGCATCGATTCGACCGAGAGGTGTGTTGACCGGCGAAGAGGTTCGAAGCAGGAGATGTGGAAATCCGGAAGCGTTGTCGCTCAGCACCACGGCATTCCGCATTCCAGGTCCCCACCACTCGTTCTCGGTGGACACACCGATGGCTGTTCCGTAAGCCTGCAGCAGGACGCTGCTCTGCCCCGCGACGACAGTGCGAATGGCCTTGTCTCCCATTCTCAGCGGCTGGTCGATCGAGTGCGGAGCGCGATACCACGGAAACACGAACCCACCACCTCGCCGTTCTTCCGGAAGCGGCGGCGCATAGAAGCGCACGGTGTCCCGTAGTTGCCAGTCGCTATTGTCGATGCTGAGAAATTCGGGAGCCAGAATAATGCGAAGCGGTCCAAGTTCCATCCGCAGGCCGGCGGTCACGCCGGTGCTGTTCCCTTTTCCTGCCCAGAGTGCACCATCGTTCTGAGAAAAAGGAATGCTGGAATTGTTTACCAGGCGCACGGTTGGGGCGACCAGCTGGAACGCAGGCGTCCAGTAGGAGTTGCTGAGCGGCGACGAAAGCGTCGACGGGCTCCGCAAGAGCGGAAACGAGTAAGTTGAATCGGACAGAGATCTCAGTCTCAGTCGATCTACTGTATCGCTCGTAACCCGCGGAAGCATTCCCGCCGAGATTTCGATCCCGGAGATTTGTGCCTCAGAGGGAGAGGCAGCGGCAGCCGCAGAAAACAGGAGAGCGGCCTTCAGTGAACCGCACCAACTTACGCGCATTTACTTAGATTGAGGTTGAATGATGGCAGCCAATAACCCATGACCGACACCGAAGCTCGATGACGAAAGGTAGATATCGTCAGGGATTAGTGATAGCGTCGTACTGCTTGATGTTCGCCGGACTGGTGAGCGCGAGTCCGACCAATGCGGCTGCCCAAACGAATGGCGTGCGGAACGCCAGCGCAATCCTGCCGGGCAGTGACGCCGAGAACTACCTGCGTTATGTACAGTCGATTGGCGGATCGACATTGACCGGTCTGGGGATAAGGGAGCTCTCCATTCGCCGCTCCGCCCTTCTCTTCCCCTCGATAGCAAATCCGTGGGCGGCGCGTTTCGACTCTGCCCATCCTTCCGGGAAATTTTTTGACTTCCTGGTTCTTCCCGTCAGCGCTTCGGCGATTGGCAACTCGCATTTTCCAAGCGGCGAGGACGATGGAGCGGTATGGGCCGGGCGTGGAGTCACAGTCGCCGCGGACGCCGGGGGGATGGTGCGCGCGGGTCCGATCATTCTGCAGGTAAACCCCGTAATCTTCTGGGCGCAGAACGCCGCCTTCGAGCTGCAGAACAACGGGCGCTCGGGGAACGAACGGTTCGCCAGCGGAAAGCCTGCATTTGCAAACAGTGTCGACCTCCCGCAGCGGTTTGGTGACGGCGGGTACGCGCGGGCCGACATCGGAGAGTCGGAGTTAAGAGTGGAAATGCCCTGGTTCATGGCCGGCGTTTCCAATGCGCATCGCATCTGGGGGCCCGCGGTTTCATATCCGTTCGTACTGGGCCGCAACGCACCGGGCTTCCCGCACGCTTTTGCCTCCACCAACGACGGCATCAACATCGGTTTTGCGAGAATAAACTCGAACATTCTCTGGGGTGTTCTTTCGCAGTCTGATTACTCACCTGTACAGGGTTCGGAAACGTTCTACAGTCTGAGTCAACCCGGCACGCGCCGGTTTGCGACAGGTATTGCCCTGAGCATCCAGCCGGATGGAATCCCGGGGCTCGAGATTGGCGCCACGCGCTTCATTCAGTCGCTCTGGCCACGTTCGGGCCTGCCCTCGGGATATTTCACCAAGGTCTTTCAGAATTTTCTGAAGAATTCCCTGAGTGAAGATGGGCTGAACGATCCCGCGGATCTGGGAGGAAGCGACAATCAGATCCTCACAGGTTTTGTGCGCTGGGTTCTTCCTCGGAGTGGCGCGGAAGTCTATTTCGAGTATGGCCGCGATGACCACGCATACGACTTTCGCGATCTTGTCAACGAGCCGGATCACTCGAGGTCATACATGCTGGGTGGCCGAAAGGTGCTGAGCCATTCAGCCGGTCTGCTGTCGGCAATACGGGCAGAGGTGATCAGTTTTGCACTGCCCGCGACGGCGCGACACAGGGACGAGGGCGGGATTTATGCGCACGCCGTAATAAGGCAGGGCCACACTCACAGGGGTCAGCTGCTGGGCGCACCGATTGGTGTGGGAGCCGCCTCTTCCGCAAACCTGGCATACGAGCGGTTCGTTCCGTCCGGGAGTATGTCGCTGGTGTGGACGAGGACAGTCAACCAGGAAGCCGGGGGTTTCTTCACGACCGGCGTAGTGAATCCGTCCACGATGGATGTCACGCATTCACTTTCACTGGAGCGGATTCTCTTCCGCGGACCGATCGACCTGAAGCTGAGCGGGACCGCGAGCCGGCAATTCAACCGCAACTTCGCGAGCGACGCGGTCAACTTCAACATCGAGGTTGGCGGCCGCTACAACATTCGCTAGGCGGGCTTCGGCTGCGGACTCCTTAGAAACAATTCCAGCACAAGCAGTGACCACATCATCTGCGAGTGATTCCCCGCAAAGCCGTCCCGCCGGTTCACGAACGCATTGAGCGCTACCCGGTCAGACATTGCCGCCACTCTGCCGTCGCCGGCCATCAGCAGATCACTGATAACGCTACTGAGATCAGACTCGATCCACCGTTTTACAGGCACTTCGAAACCCCGTTTCGGCGCACTCGTTATCTGCGCCGGAAGGCGAGTCAGCGCCAGCGCACGCAACATCGATTTCGTTTCCGTGAACGAGTTGCGCCACCTGTCGGGCAGGCTCCACGCAAACTCTGCCAAAGGGATGTCCAGGAAGGGCGACCTGGCCTCCAGCGAATTGGCCATTGTAGCAATGTCCATCTTGGTAAGCAGATCGTCTGCGAGAATCAGCCCGAAATCCGTTTTTTGGAACGCATCGACGCCGGCTGTTGAAACGCGGCGTTGTCTGTAGCGCTGAAAATTTCCGGCGGGGTCAACAGGAAGTCCCGGAAAGATGGAGCTCACGTTGCCGGGCAAGAGCAGGTCCGACGTCCACATGAGATATCGGTTCCACTCATTCTCGCCAGAACCTCGAAGTGCCCTCGCCATGAAACCCGCCGCTGACCTGCGCGCGTGGCCGGCGAGTGTTCGGCCCGAGCTTCTCGCAGCACCTGCCAACGGACCGGGAATGGCGCCGATCGCGCGGGACATGCGTCCCATCCAATAGCGACGGTATCCTGCAAAGATCTCGTCGCCTCCGTCACCGTTAAGAACGACCTTGCGGTGCTGAGCGGCCGCACGCGACACGAAGTAGGACGGAACAGCGCTGGAGTCTGCGAATGGCTGCCCGTACAGGAGCGGTACCTTCCCGATAGCTTCGAGTGGGTTCACGTCAAGTTCGATCGTCTGAATTGGGAGACCGAGCTTGCCCGCGACGAGGTGGGCGGCGGGCGCCTCATTGAGCTTCTGGTCGTCCACCTGAACCACGAAGCAGAGGAGATCGCGAGCACCTGCCTGCGCGGCATAGGAGGCAACCAGGCCACTGTCGATCCCCCCTGAAAGAAAAAGTCCGACGGGGACATCGCTTCTCAACCTGAGGGCAACCGCTTCGGCCAGCTTTGAGTCGAGGACCTGCATGGCGTCCTCACGGGTGCCCTCGAACGAATTCCCTTCCGGGATCCTCCAGTACTCTCGAAGTACCGGGGTGCCGCCCGGCTGGAATGTGAGAGTGTGCGCTGGAGGCAGCGAAAACACGCCCTCATAGACCGTCAACGGGTGCGGGATGAACCCAAGCGAGAGATAGTCTGCCAGCGCTGCACTGGAGATTGCCGGCGAGTGGTCGAGCATTGCCAGCAGCGCCGGCAGCTCCGACGCGAAGGCGAGCGAATCCCCCGACTGAGCGTAGAAAAGGGGCTTCTTGCCCGCCCTGTCGCGGGCGAGCGTCAGCGATTGTCGTTTCTCGTCCCAGAGTGCTGCCGCGAACATTCCCCTGCATTCATCGAACGCAGTGGCCGGATCATCCTCATAAAAATGCGGGATGAGGTTGATATCGGACCCAGACTGCAGGACATGCCCGCGCGCACGCAGCGTTCGAAAAGCTTCCACATAGTTGTAAAGCTCACCGTTGCAAACCACCGCTACCGAACGGTCTTCATTGTAGAGCGGCTGATCGCCGCACTGAAGATCGATGATCGCGAGGCGGCGCATTCCGATAGTCGCATTGGCCGACTGATGCACTCCCTCCCCATCCGGCCCGCGGTGGGCGATGCGCTGAAGCGCCTCCCTGACTCGCGGCAGCGCATGTTCGGGCGGGCGCCCAACCAGTCCGGCTATGCCGCACATGATTCTTTCCAGCCGCTAAGGGAGATAAGGGGCATTTGCATAGTCGCTGAAGTTACCTGCATTTTCCGCGGCGTATTAATTTTGAAGATTAAGCAGCAATGAGCGCTCACCGTCGCAAGCGATCAACCGAATTGGCCAAGCCGAAAGTTACTATCTGTATTCCGACAATTGGGCGTCTCACTTACCTGGGTGAAACCCTGAAGTCCCTGGAATCCCAGACCCTGCAGGACTACGAGGTCCTCATCCTCGACTCTGGCAGCCCTGAAGAAGCGGCTCGTGTATTCCGGGAAATTGCTGCGGCGGACGGCCGCCGCCGCGTGGTGAGAAGTGAGCGTGTCCCCATGTTCGCAAACTTCAACGTCGGGTTGCGCGAAGCGCGTGGCGAATATGTGGCCTTTTTTCACGATGACGATGTCTACGAGCCTGATTTCCTGAGCCGCTCTGTGGAGCTTCTCGACCGAAACCCGCGCGCTGGATTCGCCGGAAGCAACTACATGATCATCGATGCTGAGGGACGCAATGAGGGCCTGCGACGCCTGATCAAGAAGACGGAGGTGCGACCGGGACGGGAGTTCATTCTCGAGGTGATGCAGTCCGGCCGCAACCCGGTTCCGCTGCCCGGAGTCGTTTTTCGGAGGGAAGCTTTCAGTGAATCCGGGTTCGACGAGCGCCTGTCCATGCATTTCGGCGACTATTCAGTCCTGATGGAGATCGCAGAGCGATGGGACGTACTATTGATCCGCGAGCCGCTCATGAAACTCCGATTGCACGGAAAAAATGCATCGAACATTCCCATGACAGAATCGGTGTCGCTGCTGCGCAATGCATTCGAGAAATATCTCGGCGACTTCGGTGCGCGCTGGCCTGCCGATATTGAATTCCTGAGCGCGATGAAAGCAGCAGCTCGAAAAGCCTACCGAAGAATGCTTCTCTGGGGATGGATATCAGCGGCCTCGGAGGCGGAAGGGACTGGCTGCGTCAGGGGACTAAACGCCGCCGGTTCCATCAGGCTCGCACGAATCCTCTCGATTCTCAACCGTGCAGGACTGCCGCAGCGCCGCAGACACGCGATCCTCGCCCCCCTGGTTCGACAGATGGGCAGATCAATTTCCTGACCGGCCCGAAACACTTGGGGAAAATCACTGGACCCATATAAGGGTCCAGGCGGCAATGGTCAGCCGTGAGTACCCGTTCCGGGACGCGGCGAACGCGGGGCCGGCGTGAGCGGCTCCTGTGCGACGTACGGAGCGCGAACCGGAACTGGTGGCACCAGCATCCCGATCAAGGGGATGCGTCCCAGGCTCTCCGCAACACCCATCGCAGCCAGGTCGTGGCGATCCAGTCGTCGCCGGAATGCATCCCGCATGAGAACGATCAGCGCAGCCAGCAGCGCGCACACGAGCGCTGTCACGAGCGAAATCGAACCAAGATGCCGCTCAACGGGAGGAATCTTCGCCGGAAGCGGATCGATCACGGCTACGGAAGGCGTTTCCTCGAGTTCCTTGCCTCGCGCGTTTTCACGGTCTGCGATTGCATTATTGTAGACTTCCTGGGCCTGCTCCAGCTGACGCTGCAGGCGGGTCTGCTCGATCGAGGCGTTGGAATACTTCTGGAACTGACGATTACCGCTCAAGAACGACTGCATCGCCATTTCGGCACGATTCATTTCCGCCGAGGCAAGTTCAACTCTCCGTTCCTGCGCCTCACGCATCTCGGTAGCCTGTGAACGGACCGCTCTCAGGAACGCGGACTTGGTCTGTTCCAGGACCCGGGTCACCACTGTCCTGGCGAGCGCGCTGTCCTTGTGCGTGGTCTCAATTTCGATAATGCCGGTCGTGCGGTCGTATGACGCATGCATGTGCTTGCGCATGATCCGCGGAATTCTGTTCAGCTGAATCGTAGATGCGGGGTCGCCCGTCATCCTTTCGATAACCAGTTCCTTCGCACCCGGCGCGACTGGCGACAACGCAACCGAAGACAGGACGCCATCCAGATCTGCGAACTTGACCACGAGCGCCGGCGACGACTGAAGCCCAATTCCGTTCGCCCCGCCGCCAAGGAGTGACGCAGCTGCGGCGAGTCCGCCTACGCCCCCAAGACTTCCGCTCTTTGCACTTTGAACTGAAACAAGGGATACGCTGGCTCGATACCGATCCCCTCTGTACAGGATTATGCCTGCGGCCGTCAGCCCTCCGAGAAGGGCGAACAGCACAATTGCCTTCCATCCGTTGATGAGAGGCACCAGAGCCGCCAGAAATCCAGACTGTTCTTCAGAATCAGAGTTCATGCTTTGATCGAAACCTTCGCATTTTCAATGGGCATTCCGCGGGACACCCACCCGAGGAGCATACGGGCACCGGCCACCGTCTGGAATACAGCAGCAAAATTACCACTCGCAAGCATGAACGCCAATCTAATGATTGGCTCGACCACTATGGTCATTGCCGCTGAAAGAGGTCCGCCGAGACCCCTGAAGTGGGCCAGGGCGTACTGTACCCTGCTCCGCGCCGACAGGAAGTATCGAGTTGACCGAATCTGGTCGGTTGTGCCGTGGCCGGAATGGGTTGCGGAGGCCTCGGCGAGGAACCAGCATGCATACCCGGCGTGCTTCGCGCGCCGAGCCAGGTCCACTTCCTCGTAATACACAAAGTACCGGGTGTCGAACCCGCCGAGCCTCTCGAAAACTGTCCTTCGCATGAAGAAAAACGCGCCCATGACAACGTCCACTTCCCGCGATGTCGTATGGTCGAAATCGGTGATGAACTGCGGAGGAAAAATTCTGGGGAACAACCTGTCCAGCCCCAGCGACCAGCCAAATATCCGGCGCGGCGTGGGAAACCGGGTCGACGATCTCGTTACCTGTCCCTTACCGTCTCGCAGCTGAATACCGCAAATGCCTGCTGCTGGTGTCGCCCGCAGGAAATCGACGGGCACCGTGAGCGCCGCAGAGTCGGTCAGGATCATGTCCGGATTCAGGAAAAGCACGAATTCCGAACTGCCCTTTCGCGCGCCCTGGTTGCATCCAGCCGCAAAGCCGATGTTGGCGGTATTCCGGATGATCTCCAGGCCCGAGCCTGGCAACGAGTCCAGAGACCTGTCACTCGAGGCGTTGTCCACGACTGTCACCCTGATATCCAGTCCCGGCACAGAACGCATGGAGAGCACGGACTCAACGCACTTCCTGAGATGGTCTCCGGCATTCCAGTTCACGATCACTACATCGACAGATGCCCGGCTCGTCATGGGCCTGAAAGCCTGGGGGACCGCGCAGCATCAAGGCGCGGAACGAAAATGAACTCTCGCGCCCCGGCAAAACCAAGCAGAATCCAGAATGTGTACTGAACCCAGCTTGAGAACAGGCTGAAGTACTGGTCCTGGAAGAACTGCATTATGAGTGGATACAGGAGAAGTGCGTAGGCCAGCATTGCCCTGCTGCTCCCTCGGCAGGCCTTCCTGTACACATAACCGTGGCCGTAACCGGCGAGTAGCGCGGCCACCATCGTTCCTACGTAACCGAAGTCATCGAAGTAGGGACGGTAGAAGGTGTAGACATTGGTCGGCAGCGGCACGTACCGGTATTCCTTGACGAGTTCAGGGACGGCCACATCGATCCCGATGAAGTGCGCGAGAATCAATGGTGTGCGAAAGACATTGACGCCCCACTCGAATGTGCGCGCAGTCTGGATATGCTGACCGAATGCACCGAGCGCATTCAGGGTATAGATCTGAACCTGCTCGAGTACCTGTTCGCCGGTGAAGCCCGCAATCTTGCCAAGAGCGAGCCCCATTACGATAAACAGCGCTGCTGAAGCACCCGAAAAAAGCGCGAGACCGCGGGCTGCCCGCATCTTCCTCGATATCAGGTTCAACCCCAGTATGACCAGCGCAATGATCATCAGGTAGGTGCGACCTGTTGCGAGCACGGCATAAGCGAGAGCCAGCAGGATACTCAGGTAGTAGCGCCAGCGACCCCTGACTTCGTCGATCAGAAAGAATTGAAGGCCGATCACTATGACGCTGAGCGGCACCAGATAGGCTGTCGGACCGAACGAATCCAGCGGATCGACGTCCATCAAATTGTTGCCGCCGGTCACGAATCGGATGTTCACCAGAAAGTTGTCGAATGGACCGCTCGACGCGAGCGAGAGGGCTCGAACTGTGAACAGGGCGAGGCCAACCGCGGACACGGTGAGCAGCAGGTCTCCTACAGCTCGTGCCGGCTTTTCCAGCTTCTCCGGCGGTTCGAACGACGGCGTCCGCATGCCATAGGAGGACACGAACGCTCCCGTTGAAAACGCGACGAGACCACCAAGAAAAATCAGATGGCCGGAAAATGGTATGTCGATGACTGACGGGCGCATTAATTCGTACGCGCTCATTACGATGAACCATACCCCGGAGTGGATCACCGGCGGGTAAAGCGGATCTCGAAAGCGCGAGAAGTTGATGAGCGCGAGCAGCAGCGCAATTACACTGGCAACTACTCCCACCGAAATCCCCGCATGACATCACCGAGCTGTTCTTTCCAGCTGGGCAGGCTCACGCCAAAGTCACGTTGCACGCGTGCATTGTCGAGCAATGAGTAAGCGGGCCGCCTTGCGGGAGTCGGATACTCCGAAGTTGCAATGCCGACAATCCGCGGAGGCTTGACAGGCGAGTACGAAAAGATCTCTTCTGCAAAACCTGCCCACGTCGTTGACCCCGACGCAGTCAGATGGTAGATGCCCGACTTTGTCGGCACATCCGAATCCTGTACCAGAGTATCTGCAATCGCGACTGCCGCCTTAGCGAGCGCCGCACTCGACGTCGGTGCCCCAACCTGGTCGTTCACCACCCTGAGCTCCGGGTTTGTCTTTCCAAGTCTAACCATCGTGAGCAGAAAGTTGGCCCCGCGCGGTCCGTAAACCCAGCTCGTTCTCAGGATAACCGGGCGCAGGTGCGCCGCCATGACCGCGAGCTCGCCCTCCCTTTTCGTCTGGCCGTAAACATTCAACGGGGAGGTCGGGTCTTCTTCAACATAGGGAGACCGTTTCTCCCCGTTGAACACGTAGTCCGTGGAAAAATGAATGAAGCCAGCCCCCGCGCGGTGCGCCCAATTGGCCATTATCTCGGGTGCGATCGCGTTGACCTTCCTGGCCGCGTCACTGTCGGATTCAGCGCGATCAACCGCCGTGTAGGCCGCCGCGTTGAAAATGAGCCGGGGCGTATTGGCGTCCAGATAGCGGCGAATGCTGCTTTCCGAGAGCAGGTCAAGCTCCGACCGGGAAGGTGAGAGAATCTGGACCCGGCCCGAGAGTTCATTCAGAAGCTGATAGCCGACCTGTCCCGTGGCGCCCGTTATCAGGACGGCGCCCACATCGCTCCGGTTCACCGAATCGTCTTCGGCAGCGCATCCTCGGGAAGATCTCTCAGCAAGGGTGCAGCGGCGTCCTTTGCTGACATGATATGCGGCCCTCCCGGCCACTCCACTGCGACATCCGGGTCGTCCCAGCGCAGGGTGTGCTCGAATTCCTTCTGGTAATATTCAGTGCACTTGTAAACGAAGACAGCTTTTTCGGAAAGGACGCTGAATCCGTGTCCAAAACCAGGAGGAATAAAAAGCTGCTTCTTGTTCTCTTCCGAGAGCTCGACGCCAACCCATCGCTTGAAAGTCGGGCTATCCGTCCTCAGGTCAACCGCCACGTCAAAGACGGCGCCGTGCCGAACTGCCACCAGCTTGCCCTGCTCTCCCGGATTCTGAAAATGAATGCCGCGAAGCACTCCTTTCACGGAACAGGAGATGTTGTCCTGGACGAAGATTTCGGGAATGCCAGCGTCGGCATATTTGCGGTGATGCCATCCTTCGAGGAAATATCCGCGCTCGTCCACAAAAACATCAGGTTCGATCAACAGGACGCCGGGAAGCTCGGTTTGGGTGATCTTCATCGCTCTGCCCCGTCCTTCAGGATCTCGAGCAGGTATGCGCCATACGCATTTTTGCGCATCGGCTCAGCCAGCTTCCGCAGCTGATCGTCACCTATGAATTTCAATCTCCAGGCAATCTCCTCCGGGCAGGCCACTTTCAGCCCCTGGCGCTTCTCAATCGTCTCGATGAACGCCGAGGCTTCCTGGAGCGAATCATGAGTGCCGGTATCAAGCCAGGCCATCCCGCGGTTCATGATCTCCATCGCCAGCTTTCCACGCTGCAAATACTCGCGATTCACATCGGTAATCTCGTACTCACCCCGCGCTGACGGCTTGAGGTTTCTGGCAATTTCGATCACATCGTTATCGTAGAAGTAGAGTCCCGTGACAGCGTAGTTCGAGCGCGGGTTGGCCGGTTTTTCCTCGATGTCCAGGACCCTGCCGTCCCGGTCTATGTCAGCAACACCATAGCGCTCGGGATCCTTGACATGATATCCGAAAATTGTCGCGCCGGATTCACGGCGAGCGGCCCTGAGCAGTAGGTCTCCGATCCCGGCGCCGTAAAAGATGTTGTCGCCGAGTATGAGGGCGACACGATCTTTCCCGATGAACTCGCTGCCAAGGGTAAAAGCCTGGGCTAGCCCGTCCGGTGAAGGCTGCTCCTTGTAGGAAAAATTGAGACCCCATTCCGAGCCGTCACCAAGGAGCGAGCGGAAGTTTGGAAGATCGGCCGGAGTCGAGATGATGAGGATGTCGCGTATTCCGGCCAGCATCAGGGTAGAGAGCGGATAGTAAATCAGCGGCTTGTCGTAGACCGGAAGCAGCTGCTTGCTCACAACCTTCGTTATCGGGTACAGACGCGTGCCGGAACCACCCGCGAGGACAATTCCCTTCATGCCTGTGCTCCAAGTCCGAGCCGCTCGCCGCGATAGGCGCCCGACCGCACATGATCGCACCATTCCGGATTTGCGATATACCACTCGATCGTCTTTCTGAGACCTGACTCGAAAGTCTCCCTCGCATTCCAGCCTAGCTCTCTGGTGGCCTTCGACGAATCGATTGCATAGCGCAGATCATGCCCGGGACGGTCAGTCACGAACTTGATGAGTGATTCCCGCGGTCCGATCTGCGGGTCGGGGAGGAGTTCATCCACGATGGTGCAGATCGCTCTCACAACGTCGATGTTCTTGCGCTCATTATTCCCGCCAAAATTGTAGGTCTCTCCCGGCGTTCCCCGCTTGAGCGCCGTGATCAAACCATCCACATGGTCATCGACGTAGAGCCAATCGCGAATATTTTCCCCGCGTCCGTAAACTGGCAGGGGCTTTCCGCCGATGGCGTTCAGAATGGTGAGCGGGATCAGCTTCTCGGGGAACTGGAACGGCCCGTAGTTGTTTGAGCAATTGGTCGTAACGGTCGGCAAGTGGAACGTGTGGTGCCATGCCCGAACCAGATGGTCTGAACCGGCCTTGCTCGCGGAATAGGGAGAATTCGGCTGATACGGCGTGGTCTCGGTAAAGAGCCCGGAGTCGCCAAGCGAACCGAACACTTCGTCAGTTGAAACGTGAACAAAGCGGAAGGCCCTCGCCTTTTCCGGGCTCAGAGTCCGGAAATACTTGTTCGCCTCATCGAGCAGCGTAAATGTGCCGAACACATTCGTACGAATGAAATCGGCTGGCCCGTCGATCGACCGGTCTACGTGCGACTCGGCGGCCAGGTGCAGGACAGCGTCCGGCTCATAAGTCTCGAAAATTCTGCGCACCTGTGCGGTGTCGCAGATGTCGACCCGCTCAAAGTGGTATGACGGACTCGCGTCGACGCCGGGTAAGGACTCCAGGTTCCCTGCATAGGTGAGCGCATCGACATTGACGACTTCGTACTCGCCCTCACTCACGAGCCGGCGAACGAGCGCTGACCCGATGAATCCCGCGCCACCTGTGACCACGACTGTCGGTCTCACAGCGCCACCTTGTAGTAATCGGCATACCAGTCCACGAACCGGTCAATGCCGGTCGCGATCGAGGTTGCAGGCCTGAACCCTACGTCCTGCTCCAGATCATTCACATCGGCACAGGTAGCTGGAACATCTCCGGGCTGCATTGGCAGCATGCGCATTTCCGCCTTTCGCTTGAGCTTCGTTTCGAGTGTGCGAATCATTTCGAGCAGCTGGACGGGTGAATTATTCCCGATGTTGTACAGACGATAGGGCGCGAGGCTTGTCCCTGGATCGGGGGCGGCACCGTCCCAGGCAGGATTCCCTCGCGGCGGAGCATCGGTGACCCGAACCACGCCCTCGATAATGTCGTCAATGTAGGTAAAGTCGCGCTGCATCTGACCGTTGTTGAACACATCGATCGGCTTGCCGGCGAGTATCGCCGCAGTAAAGAGGAACAGCGCCATGTCGGGTCTTCCCCATGGCCCATAGACTGTGAAGAAACGAAGACCGGTCGTGGGTATTCCATACAGATGGCTGTAGGAGTGCGCCATGAGCTCGTTGGCCTTCTTGCTCGCTGCATACAGGCTGAGCGGATGGTCCACATTGTCGTGCACCGAGAAGGGCATCTTTGTATTCGCGCCGTAAACGGAACTGGAAGAGGCAAATACGAGATGCTCGACCTGATGCGCCCTGGCGCCCTCCAGGATGTGCCCGAAGCCGACAATGTTGCTATCGACGTAGGCAGCCGGATTCTCGATTGAATACCGAACGCCAGCCTGTGCGGCGAGGTTCACCACGATATCGGGCTGGTGTTCCTCGAATACGTCAGCGACCGCCTGCCTGTCGGCCAGGTCGGCCAGAACGAAAGAAAAATTCGCATGTGTCTTGAGCCGGGCCAGACGGGCTTCCTTCAGCCTCACGTCATAGTACGGATTCATGTTGTCGAAACCGACTACCGAGTCCCCTCGCTCCAGAAGACGCTGCGACAGGTGGGAGCCGATAAAACCTGCAGCGCCGGTTACCAGAATTTTCTTCACTTGAGCGGGGCTCTTGAACTCGGGCTAAAAGGATGCAAAGATTGCCTGACTGGCGTAGATTGGGCTGAATCCCAGCGGTTGGGGGCTCGATCTGACCCCGCGACAGCACCAAGCAGAATCTACAATGCCGGCGCACTGTCGAGTAGGGTTCGACGCCGCACTGAAACCCACAGGACTTGAATACGGAAGCCTATTGCCGCAGGTAGAAGGCGTGCGCGGGATGCCGCGCCCTGTACTCCTCCACATTACAACCGTTCCGATGACGCTTGGCTTTCTTCGCGGCCAGCTGCGTTTCATGCGAGAGAACGGGTTCGACGTTCATGTAATGTCGTCGCCGGGAAGCGATCTCGATCTTTTTGCGGCCGAAGAAGATGTCACCGCAGTGCCGGTCCCGATGCAGAGGAGAATTACGCCTCTGCGTGACCTGGTGACCATCGCCCGGATGATCCGCCGGATGCGAAGGATTCGTCCGGCTGTGGTGCATGCGTCTACACCGAAGGGGGGACTTCTGGGCGCGATTTCCGGGCGGCTGGCGCGCACGCCGCTCGTGGTTTATCACGTCCGGGGACTTCCCTATCCGGCAGCTTCAGGATTGCAGCGCTTTATCCTAATGCTCACCGAGCGCATTGCGTGCATGTTTGCGCACCGGGTGCTGTGCGTGAGCGAGTCTGTGCGTGACCTGCTCGTCGCAGATTCCATTGCCCCGCTCCGCAAGCTGCATGTCCTTGGCAAGGGGAGCAGCAACGGAGTCGATGCCCTGTCCAGGTTCAACCCGGAGCTGCACACCACCGAGGCCCGGCGGGCGCTGCGGAAATCGCTGGGGATACCGGACGATGCCAGAGTAGTCGGATTTGTTGGCCGGCTTGTGCGCGACAAGGGAATCGTCGAGCTGGAGGGTGCCTGGAAATCGCTTTCCCCGCGGCATCCGGATATGTGGCTGGTTCTCGTTGGTCCATGGGAGGAACGAGATCCTGTCCCGGGCGATGTGCGGGCGCGACTCGAGGACGATCCGCACGTTGTCCTTGTAGGCTCCAGCCGCGATACTGCATCCTACTATTCCATCATGGACATGGTCGTACTTCCAACCTACCGGGAGGGATTCCCGAACGTTCCGCTGGAAGCGGCCGCGATGACGCTGCCAGTCATAGGCACACGAGTAACAGGGTGTGTCGATGCGATTGTGGACGGCGTTACGGGAACCCTGATCGAACAGCGCGACGCTGGTGCGCTGGAAGGGGCAATCGAAGTGTATCTCGAACGTCCCGACCTGCGGCGTGAACACGGTGCTGCCGGACGTGCCCGCGTCCTGCGTGACTATGAGCCTAGGCTGATCTGGCGGGAACTGCTCTCGTATTATCGACAGCCGGTAAACGCGGAATGAAGAGAGCATTCGATCTCATCTTGTCTGCGATATTGCTGCTGATTCTTTCTCCAGTGCTCCTTGTCACAGCCTCTGTCATTCGCTTGCGGCTTGGCTCTCCCGTGATTTTCCGGCAGCAGCGCCCCGGATTGTTTGGAAAGCCATTCACGATGTTCAAGTTCAGGACAATGACAGGCGACACCAATCCGGACGGAACACCCAAGTCCGACGAGGAGCGCCTCACCCCGCTCGGTCTCTTTCTCAGGAGGACGAGCCTCGACGAACTCCCCGAGCTTGTCAACGTCCTCAGGGGCGAGATGAGCCTCGTGGGCCCGCGACCGCTGCTGATGGAGTACCTTCCACTTTATTCACCTGAACAGAGCCGCCGCCACACGGTTCGACCGGGGATCACTGGATGGGCTCAGATCAATGGACGTAATGCCGCAAGCTGGGACGAGAAATTTGCCTGCGATCTCTGGTACGTGGAAAACCAGTCCTTGAAGGTCGACATGAAAATTCTTGTCGCGAGCGTCCGAAAAGTCATTGCTGGCGAGGGAGTTTCAGAGCCTGGCCAGGCGACCGCGCGCCCGTTCAATGGCAATCGCTAGTTACCTGGTCTGGGGCGCCGGGGGTCACGGAAAAGTCGTGGCTGAGGCCATGCGCGCATCCGGGATGGATGTGGCGGGCTTCATCGACTCTGATCCATCCAAGCTTGGAACCGTGGTGGATAGCGCGCAGGCAGGCGTGAAGCTCACTGAATCCGACTTCCTGATTTCTGCGGCGACCAGATTACCCGAAGGCATCTCCGGGATCGCGCTCGGGGTCGGGGACAATACACAGCGGGCCCGATGCCGCTCGCTCATCCCGCTGCACGTCTTCGTCACCGTGGTCCATCCTTCGGCTGTTGTATCTCCGCACGCTACCCTGGAGCCGGGCAGCGTAGTCCTGGCCGGAGCTATCGTGAACTCGGATGCCCGCATTGGAGCCGGAGCTGTAATCAACACGGGCGCCATTGTTGAACACGACTGCGACGTGCAGGAGGATGCGCACGTTGCGCCCGGTGCGGTGCTGGCAGGCAATGTGACGCTGGGCAGACGAGTTCTCGTTGGCGCCGGGTCTGTTATCATTCCCGGTGTATCCGTAGGCGACGAAGCGATCGTTGGTGCTGGTTCGGTGGTCATTCGCGACGTCGAGGAAAGTTCAATAGTCGCCGGAAATCCGGCCCGACCGATCTCACGCAAACCATGACAGACAGCCAGAAGCCAAAGATCTACCTCAGCTCGCCTCACATTGGGGCGCTCGAGGAGAAGTTCGTTCACGAGGCATTTGCAACAAACTGGGTTGCGCCGCTCGGCCCGCATGTTGACGCCTTCGAGCGCGAGCTCGGCGAGATTGTGGGTTCCAGCAATTGTGCCGCACTGAGTTCCGGAACAGCGGCGATTCATCTGGCGCTCATTCTCGCAGGAGTTCAGGCAGGAGACGACGTCATAGTCTCCAGCTTTACTTTCTCGGCGAGTGTGAATCCGATCCGGTATCTCGGAGCCAATCCGGTTTTCATCGACAGCGAGCGCGTCTCCTGGAACATGGATCCGGATATCCTTGGCGAAGCACTGGAGGACCGCGCAAAGAAAGGGCGGCTGCCTGCCGCAGTCCTGCTCGTCCACCTGTATGGACAGAGCGCTGATGTCGACAGGATCGCGGCACACTGTGACCGGTTTGGCGTGACACTGGTGGAGGACGCCGCGGAAGCGCTTGGTTCGAGCTACAAGGGACGCGCTCCGGGAACGTTCGGAAAGATCGGGACCTACTCGTTCAACGGTAACAAGATCATCACCACCGCAGGTGGTGGCGCACTGGTTTCAGAGGACGCTTCCATTGTCGCACATGCGAGAAAGCTCTCAACGCAGGCTCGCGAGCCGGCGCCCCATTACGAGCACAAGGAAATCGGGTACAACTACCGGATGAGCAATGTGCTGGCTGGAATCGGGCGGGGACAGCTGCGGGTTCTGGAAGACAGAGTTCAGGCCAGACGCGGCAATTTTGAGTATTACCGCAACGCCCTGTCCGACCTTCCCTCACTCGAGTTCATGCCTGAGGCACCCTATGGGCGTCATACACGCTGGCTGATTTGCCTCACCATGAAGCCGGATGAAGCTGGAACAAGTCCGGAAAAGCTGCGGATTGCGCTCGACGCCGAGAACATCGAGGCACGGCCGCTCTGGAAGCCAATGCATGTACAGCCGGTATTCCAGGACTGCGACTCGTACGGAGGAGCGGTCTCGCTCGACCTGTTCAGCCGGGGGCTTTGCATTCCCTCCGGATCAAATCTCACTCACGCAGATCTGGATCGCGTGATCGACGTCATTCGGCGTGAATGGAACAAGGGTGCTGGAAAACCGTCCAGCCAGTATGAGGCAGCTACCGCCCGAACGTAGCGGCTATCTGCAGGGTGTGATTCCTCACGTCGACTTTGGGCTCGAGGAACTGACAGGCGGCCTGGTTCTGGAAAAATGCGTTGAGGCGCTGCGCGGAAGTGTACTGGGCAGATAGTCTTGCCCACCGTGTGCTGGCGCCCGCGCGAATTCCCGGCGCCACGGTAACATCATGCTGGCAGTGTCCGGCATTGTAGGCAAATGGGAGACGGAAATAGGCGTCGTTGTTGAAGCGGGTTCGCGAAACGAACGCTCCGACGGAGAATTTTGCGCCCAGCGCATCGATGGCCAGCCAATCACCCGACGACCCCTGCCCCATGCCAGCGCCTAGAACCTGCCCGCGGTTTGTGTATCCCTGGAGCACGGATCTGCTGGTGTAAAACGACCCGAGTCCGCGATTGCGAAAGGACGGGCCCTGTTCCAGGTATGAGTGCTCGGCCTGAATGCGCCACTTTCCCACCGCGGTGGGTTTTCCCAGCCATTGCGCGCCGAATGTGTAGCCCTGTGAGTGCCCGGGTTCGACAAGGAAATCCCGCAACGACTCGGGCAGCTCGAGCCGGGCGAATTCACCATATGCTTCGAATCCATGCCCGGGAAATGCCCAGCGGGCAAAGAGCGACATGATCTGGTCGCGCTCGGGCACAAATGCACTGTCGGAAACAGGTCTTGAGTTCGCACGGCCGGCAGGCAGGAACACGTGCAGCGGACGCAGCGCGACGCCGCCCCACCCTGAGGCAGTCGCATAAACGGCGCGGGCAACTCCGATCGTGAGGTTCGGCTCGAATGCGGTCGCCCATGTGGCAGCAAAACCGCTCCAATACCTCAGATCGTTGGACTTGTTCGAGTCGAAATATTCAGACTCGGTAAGCCCACCCCAGGTCAGGCGAAAATCGAAGGTGCCGTATTGAGTCCGGCGCGGGACTGACGTGCGCACAAATGCCCGCGGAAACCCTTCGGCGTTGTCACTCAGAACGATTGCGGATCGAATTCCCGGGCCCCACCACTCATTCTCCGTAGTGACTCCTGCCTCGAATCCGTGAGAGTGCAGTGACAGAGAAGACTGCCCTGGGGAGACTCGAATGGTTTTCGCAGGCCCCATCCGTACGGGCGCATCGACCGAGTAAGGATAGACATTCCACGGCGACGAATACGGATTACGCGACGCAGGAAGCGGCGGGAGATAGAGCTGCCCATACTCGAACGATTCATTCGAGGAATAAAGCAATTCCGGAAGCAGCGTAAGCCGGAGTGCGCCTATCTTCGCGTCTACGCCGCCGACGGTTCGCGCGTTCGGACCGCGTCCCGCCCACAAGCCGCCATTGTTCTCGCCCGCCGGCAGTGCGGAATTGATTGCAACCCAAAGCGAGGGCGCGATCACGCTGACCTCGAACGACCGCCCCGAGGACAGGGCCCGGCCAGTGAGGTTCGAAGTGCTCCGCAGCAGCCTCCAGGGCTCGCGTCCGGTCGATTCGAGCGTCGAAAGACGCAGCCGGTCGGCCGAATCCCCGCTGACTGTCACCAGGGACCGCAGGTCCTGTGCAATGGACGACTGGGCTCCAGCCGGTGCGGCAAGCACCAGCGCGATGAGCGCAGTGTAGAGATTCGAGCTATGCAGCAGCGCTTGGCGCATTATACCTTTTGGTAGTTGACGCAATACGGATCGAAAAAGCCGGTTCCGCAGCTTTCAATCTAGGGCGCGTTCTGGAGCGCGACCAGATAAATCCACATCAGACCACCCGCCACATGGGTTCAATGAAGCACCGAATTCTTGCTCTTGTTCTCATGCTGCTCGGCTGGACTTCCCGCCCGGTATCAGCGCAGACAGTTCACCTGAGCGTCAATTCCGAACTCGAGGAGTATCTCCGGTTCGCACAGACAATTTCGTCGCTGCAGCCGGTACCATGGTCGATTCGCGGATTTAGCGTGAAGCAGGAATCCACTGTTGTCGCCGCACCTGCCGTGCACCCGTGGCAGCAGCGCCAGGAATTTTTTCGGCCAAGGACGAACGGCGTGCGAATCCTGCCGATCTCTGCTGCGGCAATTTTCAACTCCGCTTTTCCGTTCGGAAGCAACGACGGCGCGGTGTGGGCTGGCAAAGGACTGACAACGGTTTTCCAGGCGGGAATAGCAGGAAAATGGGGTCCACTCTCTGCGACAATCGCACCTCTGTTTTTTCGTGCCGAGAACAGTGCGTTTACGCTGATGGAGAACGGAAAGACAGGAAAGCTTCAATTCGCTGACGGGCAGTTCCCGGAGGTAATCGACAGGCCGCAGCGGTTCGGGGCGGGCGCATACCAACTTGTGTCACCCGGTCAGAGCACTATTCGCCTCGACGGATTCGGGGCGACAATCGGCGTGTCCACTGCAAATCAGGCGTGGGGGCCAGCTACCCGATATCCATTCATCCTCGGGAACAATGCCTCGGGATATCCGCATGTGTTTCTTGGCACCGAGAGTCCGTTGAATATCGGAATTGGCGCCGTGCAGGGCCGGGCTGTGTGGGGAATGCTTGAACAGTCGGCATTTTCCCCCGTAGGTGGTCCTCAGTATTTCGTGGACGGTATAGAGTCAGGCCGCAGGCGGTTCACTGCCGGTATCGTCGCGACCTTCCAGCCGCGCGGCGTAACCGGACTCGAGCTTGGCGCTGGCCGATTTTTCCACCGCGCCTGGCCTGAGGGCGGGCCACGCACCGGCGATTTCACCTCGCTCTTCCAGAACATCTTCAAGCGTGGACTTCCGACCGAAGTTTCCCTGCCTGGAAGTGAAAACACCAAGGGCGTGCGCGACAACCAGCTCTTTTCACTCTTTGTGCGCTGGGTAGTCCCGGGTACCGGCTTCGAGGCTTACGGAGAATTCGGACGGGAAGATCACAGCTGGGACATTCGCGATTTCATTCTGGAGCCTGATCACGGTGGCGCTTCGCGCATGGTGGGAGTGCGGAAAATGTGGCCCAACGGACTTGCCCTGCGCACCGAGGTGATCAACTACCAGGCACCGCAGCTTACGCGGCTGCGTCCTGAAGGAGCCGTTTATGTGCATTATGTGCTGCGACAGGGTCATACGGTGAAAGGACAACCGCTCGGTGCCGATGTAGGTGTTGGCAGCGGCGCAGGAGCGATGCTGGCATTCGACAAGTACGCTGCATCAGGACGCAACACGATCATGTGGGAGCGGTCGCTGGGCCGAGACCGCGGGAGATTCTACCTGACTGACGTTCCCATGGACGAGGCGCCCGATGTGCGTCAGACCCTTTCCCTTGAGACTGTTCGTTTTGGAAAACCTTTCGACGTTACTGCAAAGGTTGGAGCGACGATGAACTTCAACCGCAACTTCAGTTCAGATGTGTTCAACCTGAACGTACAGGTCGGAACTTCGTACCGGTTTTAGCGCAGTACCCCGAGCCCGGGAAACTGCGTTGCCGGTCACAGCCTGAGCAGTAGATTGTAACAGGATTTCACAGTCCAGCACATTTCACGTGACGTACGAAGAATTCAGACGACTTGCCAGCGACCCGTCGCTGTCACCATACGAAAAGATCGGGTTCCCCAACTCCTACCGGGAAGGCAAGGAGGAGGCGATTTTCGCGGACATACTTCGCAAAATTCCCAACCTCTCGCGTGAAAACCAGACGGTCGTGGACGTTGGCCCGGGATGCAGCGGCCTCGCATTCATGCTGATCGACCATTGCAGGTCGCTCGGACACAAGCTTGTGCTCGTGGATTCATCCGAGATGCTCGGCCAGCTTCCAGATGAACCGTTCATCGACAAGGTTGTCGGCCGCTTCCCCGACGAATGCCGCGATCTCATCGCGCGAAAAGCGGGAAAGGCCGATGTGGTACTCACCTACAGCGTTCTGCACTACGTCTTCGAAGAGGGAGATATAACGCTGTTCACGGACGCGCTCGCCCGGATGCTCGCACCCGGAGGCCAGCTGCTGATCGGCGACATTCCAAATCGGTCGAAACGAAAGCGGTTCTTTTCGTCCGAGGCTGGCGTCAGATATCATCAGGAGTTCACGGGGACGGACACAATGCCTGACATTTCCGAAGATCCCGGTGCACGACCATCGATAGATGACGGCGTCCTTCTCGCCCTTGAAGCGCACTGCCGGACCTCGGGCTTCGATGCATACATACTTCCGCAGTCCGCCGATCTCCCCATGGCGAACCGGCGCGAAGACTTTCTCGTCACACGACCATGAGCACCGCGAAAACAGAAAAGCTGATCATCATTGGCGACAGCGCCTTTGCGGAAATCGCATATGAGTACTTCACCCACGACTCCCCCTTCGAGGTGGTCGCATTCGCCGTGGAATCCCGGTACATCAAGCGTGAATCGCTTTTTGGCCTTCCGGTGGTTGCTTTTGAAGCGATCGAGGAGAGTTACGCTCCTGCAGACCACAGCTTCTTCGCCGCCAACGTTTACACGCAGGGCAATGCGCTCAGGGCCCGCCTGTACGCGGAGGCAAAGCAGAAAGGCTACCGACCAGCATCCTATGTCAGCTCGCACGCTTTCGTCTGGCGGAACGCGAAACTGGGAGAGCACTGCTTCGTGTTCGAGAACAATGTCGTACAGCCGTTCGTGAACATCGGCGACAACGTCGTTCTCTGGAGCGGCAACCACATTGGCCACCACTCGAACATAGGAAGCCACTGTTTCGTTTCCTCGCATGTCGTGGTGTCGGGTTTCGTGAACATCGGCGAATCCTGCTTCCTCGGCGTGAATGCGTCGATTGCCAACAACACCAACGTGGGCTCGCGGTGCGTGCTTGGCGCGGGGGCACTTGTCATTGGGGACGTGCCCGACGACCAGACCGTCGTTGGCATCTGGAAACGCCAGAAAGCGTGAGCGCAATTTCGGTCGAGCGGTACCATCCGGCCTTGCGGGAGGAGTGGGACAGATTCGTCGCCGCAAGCATCAACGGGACGTTCCTCCACAACCGTGACTACATGGAATACCACGCCGACAGATTCGAGGATCATTCCCTCGTTGCGTCGAGCGGTGGACGCATCGTCGCACTGCTTCCGGCGAATCGTTCCGGCGATGTGATTACAAGCCATGGGGGCCTGACGTTCGGCGGGCTGCTCATTGGTGAGTCCATGAAATCGTCCGAGTTTGCAGAACTTTTCGAGTCGATCGCGGGCGAGCTTCGCACCTCGGGCATCAGCGTGCTCGACTACAGGCCGGCGCCGTACATCTATCATCGGTACCCCGCAGACTACGATGTGTACGCGCTCTTTCGCGCTGGTGCCGTCCTAACCCGCACAACACTCCTGAGCGTGGTAAGGCCCGGGGCGCCCCTTCCCCTTCAGGAACGCCGCCGGCGTCAGATCAGGAAGGCCGAGCGGGCCGGCTTGCAAGTGGACGAATCGGATGATATTCCCGCATACTGGGAGATGCTGTCGAAGCGGCTGGCAGAAGGACATGGCACCAAGCCTGTGCACACGCTGGAAGAGATTCTCAGGCTGCGCGCGCGCTTTACCGACAACATCAGGCTCTTTGCGTGTACGCGCGACTCCGAAATGCTCGGGGGCGTTCTCGTCTATGAGTCCGAGCGTGTGGCCAGAACACAATACATTGCCGGCAGCGACGAAGGACGAACTGTTGGCGCCGTTGACGCCGTCCTGAATTACCTGATCGCTTCCAGGTACCAGTCCAAGGAGTTCATCGACCTCGGATCGTCCGAGGAGGGCGAGACGATGAACAGCGGACTCGTCGAGCAAAAGGAAGGCTTCGGTGCACGCGGTGTCGCAATGCAGCGAATGGAGCTTCGCCTCAACAAGGTGCCAGCATGACCCAGGTAACAGTAGCCGACTGCAGACTGATCGAACTTCCGAAAATTGGTGATCCCCGGGGAAATCTCACCTTCCTGGAGAACGATTCCCACATTCCATTTTCCATTCAGCGCGTCTTCTACCTCTACGACGTGCCCGGTGGAGCAACGCGTGCGGGTCATGCCCTGCGAAGCTGCGATCAGTTCATCGTCGCAATGGCGGGTAGCTTCGACGTCATCGTCGATGACGGCAGAACCAAGAAGACCTTTCACCTGAACCGGTCTTATATCGGACTGTATGTTCCCCCGTGCATCTGGCGCGAGCTGGAGAATTTTTCCTCGGGATCCGTATGCCTTGTATTGGCATCGGAGAAATACAGCGAAGCAGGTTATTACCGGGATTACGATTCGTTCCTTCGCGCCACAGGGCAGCCAGGAAGTTGAGAGTCCCCTTCCTCGATCTCAAAGCCCCGCACGTCGAGTTGCGGCAGGAACTCGATGCCGCCTATTCCCGCGTCCTGGACTCGGGATGGTTCATCCTCGGTGAGGAGACGGAAAGATTCGAGTCGGAGTTCGCGGCCTACTGCGGAGTGCGGCACTGCGTCGGTGTGGGCAACGGCCTCGATGCCCTTCACCTCTCTCTCCTGGCGCACGGACTGGAACCGGGCGATGAGGTCATCGTCCCTTCCAATACGTATATAGCTACCTGGCTGGCGATCTCGTACGCTGGCGGCAGACCTGTCCCGGTAGAGCCTGACCCACTTTCCTGCAACCTGGATCCGTCACGTCTGGAAGCGGCTATCACTCCACGCACGCGCGCAATAATGCCGGTTCATCTCTACGGCCGAATGGCCGACATGCGCGCGATAAACGCCGTCGCTGAAAAGCACCAGCTGCTGGTCATCGAGGATTGTGCACAGGCTCACGGCGCGGTCCAGAACGGGAAAGCGGCCGGCACATGGGGACACTCCGCAGCATGGAGCTTCTACCCTGGAAAGAACCTCGGCGCCCTTGGAGACGGCGGAGCCGTGACAACAAACAATGCCGAAGTCGCAGACCGTGTGCGGCTACTGAGGAACTATGGGTCGCGCGTCAAATATCATAACGAGGTAAAAGGGTTCAACTCGCGGCTCGATCCACTTCAGTGTGCGTTTCTCTCAGCGAAGCTTCCTGCACTTGCCGCCTGGAACAGGCGCCGCGCAATTGTCGCAAAGCGGTATGCGGATGCATTCAGACATGTGGAGGGCCTGCTCACCCCTGAACCCGGCGCCGAGGGCGAACACTCCTGGCACCTGTATGTGGTTCAGCATGACCGCCGTGACGCCCTGCAGAGCTTCCTTGCTGACAGCGGTATTGGAACTCTCATTCACTATCCGATCCCGCCCCACCTCTCCGACGCGTACCGCGAGGCAGGTTTCCGGGAAGGTTCGCTTCCTATTGCTGAATCGCTCGCGAAGAGAGTAATCAGCCTTCCAATGGGACCGCACCTCAAGGACACCGAAGTCGACTACGTGATCGACCGCGTTCTCGCCTTCAGTCGCTGAGCCGTTGATCGAGCACAGGTACCTGCGGGCGGACTTCGTCAGGTTCATAGTCGCCGGTGCGCTCAATACCGGCGCTACTTATATCATTTACAGGCTGATTCTGCTGGCAGCGCCATACGCGTTCGCCTATACGATTGCCTTTGTCGCAGGAATCGGGATCAGTTTCCTGCTGAACACGACTTATGTGTTCCGCACCGCGCCGACAGTGCGGGCTGCCGCCCAGTATCCGCTGGTTTATGCAGTGCAGTATCTGGCCGGTCTGCTGGGACTGTATGCGCTGGTGCAGTACCTGGGGGTCGATGCGAGAATTGCTCCCCTGATCACTCTGCTCCTTACGATCCCTCTGTCCTTCGTGCTGTCGCGCCGCGTAATCCGCGGCAAGCCGTCGCCCGGCTAGGGGTCGTTACGCGCGGCCGGTAGAAAGAATGCGGCCGAGCGGACGCCAGAAGTGCTTGAGATCATCAGCGGTCTTGCGCTTCAGGTCCTCCAGCTCCTCATACTCGTTGGTTTCCTCTTCACGCCTGCGGACGAAATACGCATGGACGAAGGCCAGGAGAATTCCTACCATGACACCCAGCGCTGCACCCATGAACGCCTTGGTGGGCCATATCGGCGGATTGGGCGAGAGCGCCGGCTCTGCGGGCTCCACGATGGTGAGGATCGGACTGCTGCGCACCTCTTCAATGCGCGCAGCATCCAGCTGCTTGGCGAGCGATGTATACAAATCCTGGCGCATGCTCACCTGCCGCTTGAGCCGGTCGAGCTGGAGGGTCGATCCCGCAAACATCGTCATGCTCCGGTTCGACCTGACGAACTCCTGCAGCTCATTCTCTGCAACCCGCAGCTTTTCATCAGCCTCCGACAGCTGCATCTCGATAAACAGTCGCTCCCCGGACGCCTCATTCTTTCGTGAATGCAGGTTGAACCGATTGAGCTCCTCGAGGATCTTCGTTGCCAGCTGCGCGGACAACTCCGAATACGGAGTCGTTACGGTGAGTTTCATCATCCCCGTAGGCTGCGACGTTGCCTTCACCTGAGTGGTCAACATCGAAACGGCAATCGTACGCTGCCAGCGCTTGTCAGGATTCTTGATGTTGTAGATATCGATGAGCCTGCCGGTCACGACTCCGGTATCGGTGCGAATCGTGTATGTAGCCTCGGCTACCGGACCCAGAATCTCCCGCGACTTGATCAGCTCGAGGTAGAATGCCCCATTCGAGTTGGATGAACCGATTCCGAGCTGGGACAGCAGGGCGCTTCCCGCACTTACCTGAGACCGCTGGCGGGGAGTGAACGCCGTGGAAGAAGTGTAGGTCTTGACCGGGGTGTAGTTGCTGAACGCAAAAATCACGAAGAACAGGATCGCCGAGCAGATGATCAGCCAACGGTGCCGCAACAGGACGATTGCGATGGAAATCAGCGACACGTCCGACGCCTCGGGGCCCGAGTGCATCGAAAGGGGCTCCGGCGCCAGGGGTGGCGGGGGAACAGTCGGAATGTTGCGGTGCGGAAGTGTTGGTGTCATTGACTTAATGCGAATCCTTAAAGATGCCCGGTTGGCTCCGTTCGGGCAATGACAAAGCGCCCAATACAGCTCGAAAGTAGAAGCAGGTGAAAGAGATAGACGCTCGAGGTATAGCCAGGCAGATGACTGGTGAAGATGGTTATACCCGCCTGATAAAGGACTGCCGCAGACGCGAAGGCAAGCGGAAATGACCTCTTCTTCCAGCCCCAGACAACAGCGAATGGGGCGGCCGCAAAGCACAGCATCAGCAGAGCTCGGCTGTACCCCACGGCAGCCACTTGGGCGGCTGCCCGCCAGGCCGGCACCCTGGAGTCCTTTGCCGACGGACCACCCCTCAGTCCGGCAATCGCAGACTTGTATTCAGGGTAGCAGTCCGGCAGGCACGCCTTCGTTTCGTAAAACGAGCCGGGGTAAAATCCCTGCGTCAAAGTCAGTTTCACACCGTGAAGGACCTTCTTCCCGTATTCGCCCGGTGATTCGACGACCCGGGCGATGGCGGCGTCACGCAGGACTCGGCTCCCTTCGTATGAAAGTGTACTCGCGCCAGAACCAAGCGCCGCGTTGACAGTTGCCAGCATGACAGGATCCCCGTCATCAGCCGTAATTCCCCACTTGTTGCCGGGCAGCTGTCCGAGACCGACGAACAGCACATGGCCAGAATTGGTGGATGTGAGCACTGCATGGCCAGTCGCGTGCTTCGCGTAAAGAGCCCATGGCAGCAGCATCAGGTACACACAACCGACCCATACAAGCGACCCGACGAGAGCGTTTCGCTTCATCCTGACAATTACGGCGAGAATCGGGACAAGCACGGGAAACAGTATGAAGTCCGAGCGAAAGTTGAGCATCAGGCCGAAGAACAGCGCTGACACAGCCCAGTTCATGAGCGGCCTGAGCTGATCCGACTTCGTCGCACGCAGCATGAAAACAGCCGAGAGCGCGAGAAAGCTCGCTGCAAAACTGTATGGCCAGAGTACGGAATTCAGTGCGAACAGCGGGATGGAGACGATCAGCAGCAGCTTGAACGCCCGAGCGGTTCCAGCAGGCAATAGAGAAGAGCGACCGAGCTCCGAGGCCAGAAGGACAAACGCCGTTACGCCCAACACCTGCTGAACGAGGAGGATCGCAAGCTTGGAGCGAAAGATCAGGTAGACCCAGCCGTAGCCCCATATGGGGAAAGTCGGGGTACCTAGCGTTCCGGCTGACGGATCAAACCCGGCAGCAATGATTCGCGCAAAGTCCTGATAGTAAGGAATTATCCCCTGCATGGCGGTCGCGTGGTAATTCAGCGCGAGCACCAGCAGCGACACAGCTCCGGCTATCCAGCCGTAGTGCTTCTCCAGAATCATTCGGATTCGCATTTATTTAGGCAGGAATGCCGGCTTAGAGCTGAAACACGAGAAAATTCCGGCCGCTCGCGATCACGCGATACCTCTTCTCCAGCCCTTTCTGTACGGTGCCTGCATCATAGTTCGGGTTTCGTCTCAAAGCCCCAGGAATCCAGCGCGCAAACCATGGCTCCAGCGACGGATCGTAAGTAGTAAGAACAAGCCGTGAAGCACCCGCGTCCCTGTACACTGCGACGACCGAATCCATCTTCTCCGGGGGAATGTTTATGGCGTATGCGACGTTCCATCCCCGGCGCCCCGACAGATAAAAGAGTTCCGGGTGCATCTCCGATCCGACATAGTTTCTGTCGTGAAGAAAGAGACCCACAGTCAGATCGTCTGCCTCGCTATTCGCCGCAAGTGCAGCCGCGGAACGAGTGACCACGTTGTCATGCCGTAACGCGTATGCCGAACCCACGATGAAGACCGCCGCATAGGTCGTCGCCAGAGCGCCCCGCACGAGATGCCCGTGCTGCGCGGACAGGCGCGTCCACCCCAAGGCGAGAAGCACAGCGAGAATGGGAGTGATGGAGTACAGGTAGTGATGCTGGTGCCGCACTGTCGGAACGAATATGTAGAGGAGCGGGATTCCGGCAAAAAGCAGCAATTCGGCGCGGGAACGCTTTCGCAGCGCGGTCACCAGCAGGACGAGCCCGGACCCGCACAGCGCATAGACAATGAACCCATAGAGCGGCTGCGGATAGTACGAGAGCGAGAAGAAGCGCTTGAGGTCGCCGATCAGGAAGTTTCTCCAGCTGTTGAAGCCGCGCCACTGTTCATAGATCAGGTCTGAGCGGAATACCTGCCACCAGATGAAGGGCACGAGAAAGAGGGCCGCAAACAGTCCGACTTCAGCCAGCCGCGGCATCCGCCAGCGGATGGAACCGGCTTCGCTCCCCGATTCACTCAGGGCAACGACGAAGCAGAGAGGCATGAAGGGAACGAGCGTCGGAAACTTGATCACTCCGGCCACCATGAAGGCCAAGGCCCACGCGAACAGATTCAGCCAGTCGTGCGATTTCTGCCACCTGAGGAGGAAGAAGACGCCCATGAGCGCGAACATCAGGGTGATCGCATCGGGAGTAAAAGCCGTTCGCATCAGCATTCCTACCGGCGTGAACACGAAGAACACAGATGCGAGCCGCGCGGTTCTCCGGTCCCACCGTTCCTCGACGATATGCCACAGGAGAAGAAGCGAGATCACGGCACATACAAGACTCACGAGTTTTCCCACAACCATCAGCGATCCGAACAGGGTGAACAAGCCTCCGACGATCGCGTTGTAGAGTGGAAACTCCAGGACGAGCAGCGCCGGAACCGGTCCAACGACATTCAGCGTCAGTCCGCTGAAGCGGAAACCGCTGTTGACGAAATTCTCCGTGAGCATCGCCGTCTGCGTCTGCCGAAAGATCATCGCATTGACGGGCGGGGAGAACAGGTCGTAAAGCGACACCAAAACAAGAAGAGCGGCCATTCCGCTCTTCGTGAACAGTCTTTCCACCAGACCGCGGCTGGTCAGGATTGAAGTCCCAGCCTGACCCCGCTCTGCCACTCTGCTTCCGCAGGATCAACCGCGCGCTGTTCCGTGACGATCGCCGCGACCTTCTCGGCAACATTGTCCTCCATGTACTCGGGAGGGGGCGTCCAGTCAGCGGGCCTGGACGTTACGAGATCCACTAGCGACAGGATCGTTGCCTCGTCTGACCCCGCGAGCACGTTGGATCCGCACTCGATGGTCTCGGGCCGCTCGGTCACCTCGCGAATCGTCACGTTTGGAACGTGCATGATGCAGGTCTCCTCCTGCACCGTTCCGCTGTCGGAAAGAACGCAGAACGCAGACTGCTCGAGCTTGATGAAGTCGAAGAACCCGAATGGCTCCAGGAAACGAATGCCCGTCTTCTCGATATCAACTCCGAACTGTTCGATCTTGGAGCGCGTACGCGGATGAAACGAGCAGATCACTGGGAATGAATATTTCCTGTTCAGGGCGCCGAGGGCGCCCACCAGGGACTTTAGCTTGTCCGCGCGATCGACATTTTCCGCGCGATGCATCGTCACGAGAAAGAACTGTTTCGGCGCCAGCTTCAGCTCCTCGAGTATCCTGCTGCCCGCGATCTGAGCGGCGAAGTGATCCATCACCTGCTTGATGGGATTCCCGGTAACGATGATCCGGCTCTCGGGTATTCCTTCAGCCCGCAGGTGACGCGCGCTGTTGTGTGTGTAGGGAAGCAGCACCGAGCTGGAGTGGTCGATCACACGTCGATTGACCTCCTCGGGAACCCGGTCGTCGAAGCAGCGGTTCCCTGCTTCCATATGGTATACGGGCATCCCGAGCCGGCGTGCGATGATCGCCGTCAGTCCACTGTTCGTGTCGCCCAGGATGAGGAGCCTGTCCGGGCGTTCCTTGAGGAAGAGTGGCTCGATGCGCTCGAGAATCTGGGCTACCTGCTGCCCGAAGCCGCTGCCCTTGACGCCCAGGTGATAATCGGGCCTGCGGACACCGAGCTCGCGGAAAAAAAGTCCGTCGAGCCGGTCGTCGAAGTTCTGTCCGGTGTGAACCAGTATTACGTCCGCCACTTCATCCAGCTTTCTCAGCACGAGGCTCAACCTGATGATTTCAGGCCTCGTGCCGAGAACTACCATGATCTTCAAGCTACGAGCTCACCGCCGGCAACCGAAACGTCTTCGGGCATCAACCTGCGCATCTTGAGCATCGCGACGGTTTCGTCATACGTCATGACATGATGATGTGAGCTGTACTCCCCGGTCAGGCAGCCTGAGCCCACTCTGTCGCCGCAGATTTCCGGAAGCATCGGAAGAATCGCGTACCAGCGGCCACGCTCAACAGTCCGAAAGGCTTCCTCCTCGCTGACCATGATCTCGTGGATCTTCTCACCCGGCCGAATCCCCGTAACGATCGTGCTCAGGTTCCGGTCGCCGATGAGCGCCATTGCGACATCGATCATCTTCGCCGCAGGCGCGCGCGGGACATAGGTTTCGCCCCGCTTGGCCTCGGTGATGGCCGCGAAAACCGTATCCACTGCCTCCTCCAGGCTCAGGAGAAAGCGCGTCATCTCGGTGGTCGTGATGGTAAGCGGACCTCCCAGGCGGATCTGTTCGATGAAGAGCGGAATCACCGACCCGCGCGATGCCAGCACGTTGCCATACCGGACACACACGAAGCGCGTATTGCGGCAGCGCATGTTGCCCTGGATGAAGATTCTCTCCTGGAGCGCCTTCGTCATTCCCATCGTATTGACGGGCTTGCACGCCTTGTCGGTTGAAACCCCGACCACAGTCTCCACATGGAGGTCGTGCTCCTGAATCGCGCGAACGATATTCTCTGCGCCATCGACATTCGTCCGAACTGCCTCGAATGGAAAATACTCGCAGGTCGGAACCTGTTTCATTGCAGCCGCGTTGACGACCACATCCACGTCGCGAAGCACCGAAACCATCTGGTGGTAGTCACGAACGTCGCCGATGCGGAATTCCAGCCGCCGCTCGAAATTGTGGTAGATGATTTCGTCGGTGGCTGCCGGGCGCTTCTGGTATTCGACGCGCATGAAATGCTGCTTGGCTTCGTCGCGCGAAAAGACGATCACCTTCGACGGCATGCCCAGTTCGCCACTCAAAAGGCGACGCACGAGCACCTTGCCGATAGTGCCGGTGCCGCCTGTTACAAGAATTCGTTTGTCCTTTAGATCCTTCATCTTCTCCTAACCTTTTCGGGAAACTGCCTCGCCGCCGGGAATACCTGGGTACGGAGTTGGGTCGTTCAGAAGCTCATCGAACAACGTGGACCACTCCGGGCATCGATATCCGATGGCACCTTCCAACGCCTCGCCGCGGATGCTTCGATCGCAGAAGAACGAATCGTTTCGTTCAATCTGGACATGCAGTCCGTAGGCTTCCTTCGCCATCGTCAGCAAATCGAACTTCGAGACCTTGCCGCTGGAAACGTGATATAGCCCTTTAAGATACCCAAATTTGGCAATTATTTCACCCGTTAAATGCGCCAAATGATTGGTAGTCACGCCCGACCAGAATGCCCGGGTGAACCCCTGCACTGTCGTATGGCCCCCCAGAAGAAACCAGTCCAGGAGTGAAGCGTGGTGGGTCAGCTCACGACCGATTATCGAGGTGCGAAGCACCAGGGCGTCGCCCCGGATTAGCTCGCCCAGATGTTTGGATTTGCCATACAGGTCCTCCGCATCGGATGGGTCGCTCTCCGTGTAGTCACCCTTCCGTCCACTAAAGACGCAGTCCGTGCTGAAATGAATGAGGCGCCCGCCCCAGTTCGAGGCCTCAGCGGCCAGTCGATGAGGAAGCATGGAGTTGAGGCCGATGCTTATGATTGGATCTTCGGCGGAGGGGCGCTGCTTGATGGCGCCAATGCAGTTTACGATCACCCCGGGCTTGAGATCCCTGACGACCTGGAGCAGTTGCCCGCTGTCCATCGCATCAATGCCATCGATGATCTTGGGTGATCGCAGGAAATCGTACCGGTCCCAGGCGGAATCACCCTGTCGCGCCCGCATGGTCCCATACACGTCATCAAACTGACTGGACAGCGTTTGCCACATCTTGTGTCCCAGCATTCCCGTGACACCCACTACCATGATCCGGGGCGACGTCATGGAACGGACCTCGATGCCGCATCATCAGGCTGAGCACTCTCGCGATCCACCCGCCTGAACAGGCGCACATACCGCTGGATCAGGGTCTCACGTGCGAAGCCCTCTTCATAGTAGGCCCTGAGCTTTTGTCTCATGGTATCGCGTTCGGTGTATGTGAGTGCGAGAAGCCTGCGGATTGCTGCGGCCAGCGATTCGGGGTCCTCGGCATCAAATGGAATTCCACCGCCGGTCTCTGCTGCAATTCTCGCGGACTCGCCTTCGAGGCCGAAAAGCAGGGGCGATGCAGCAGCGAAGGCGAAAGATAGCTTGGAAGGAACGGACATCCGGAACATGGGCGAAGGCCGCAGGAGAACCACTTGCGCGGTTGCCCGACTGGAAACCTCGAAGGCCTTCCGAGGCGGGACACGTCCGTGGAACCGGACATTGACGGCGCCCTCCGACTCCGCGAGCTCACGAAGTTCATCTTCCTTGTTTCCGCTTCCATATATCTCGATGGTGACCTTCGTTCCTTCCTTGTTGAGGATGGAAGCGGCCCGCACAACGGTTTCGAGTGGCTGCGCCGCACCCAGGTTGCCCGCGTACACGATGTTGGGGGTGCCGGACCGGCCGGATTGTACATCCGGGACTACTTCGCCAACGCCTTCCACCCAGACAGGCACATACTCGAGCTTCTGCGGTGGAACGCCGTCATGGCGGTAACGTTCAACTGTTCCGCGGGTCGCGCAAATCAGTAGATCCGCCCGCCTGTTGATCCAGCGGCTGTAGGAGAAGAGCGCGCGCATGAGCGCAGCCGGCAGCTTCACATCGGATGCAACGAAGCTCTCGGGCCACAGGTCAGCTGCGGTGAAAATCATTCGCGAGCGATAGGCCCACCTGAAAAAGAGCCCGGCAATCCCGGTCATGAACGGTCCGTGATACACCCAGACGGTGGTCGGACGTCCAGCAACCAGGGGAGCAAAGAGGCCCGCGATGAGCGTGAAGCTTAGATAGGACAGTGACCTTTTGACAGCCGAAAGACTATGGTCCGTGTAATACGGGAGACGCCAAACAACCACGCCATTCTCGACCGTGCGTGAGATGCGCCAGGGCCTGGAGCCCTCATAGAAACGACCTGTGGGATAGTTCGGATGCACGGTCACAACCGTGACTTTTGCCCCCTTGGCAGCAAGGGCTTCCGCAACATCGGTCGTGATGAAGTTGGGTTCCGGCTTGTAGTGCAGCGTGAGGACCAGCACGCGCTGCCGCTCACGCCGTCTGGCTCGCAGTTTGTTCATCACGATGCGGGCGCCTCCCTTCCCAGCGCACGCAGGAAGAAGCTCCTGTTGCTGTCAACCACGACAGGATCCCTCACCACCTGATTGACATATGCGACCGCGTTTGCACACAGCACCCGATGCTCGGCATCATCCATCGCAATGAGCTTTTCGAGGACCGCGTGAAACTTCTCGGGTGCATCCAGTGGAAGATCCCACCCCACACCGTACGTCTCCAGGTTGCGCCAGGGCGTCTGGTCACTGATAAGCACAGGGCAGCCCGCTTCCAGTGCCTCGATGATCGCATGCCCGAAGTTCTCGCCAAATGTCGGGAAGAAAAAGAGATCCTTCTTCGCGAGCACTTCCCCAACCTTGTCGTTGTTGATCGCCCCGTGATAGATCATGCGAACGTTGGGCGGAAGCCCCGCGGCAAGCCGCTGACAAAGATTCCAGTACTCCGGATCCTCGATTGGGCCGTACACCGACCATGTCATTTGTCCCCGAACGCCGCGAAGCAGCCGCAGCGCTCCATCGAGATTCTTCTTGTTGGATATTCGCAGGACGATGGCGGCGTGGAGAATGCCCGGCTCTTTCGGCTTGCGTGATCCAAGCGGGCTGGGCTTCTGCGACAGCAGTTCGGAAGTTGTTTCAATCTGGGCCGGTTTGCGTCCCCGGCTTGGCCAAACGGCAGCTATATCATCGGCCTCATGGGCGCTCGATGCCTGCCAGATAATGTCGCGGCAAAGATTCGCCAGCTTCGCAACAGCTATATAAAGCTTCTTGCGGGATCCCTTGAACTGCAGCGCACCCGGAGAAAACTCTCCTCGCGGAGCCAGTATTACCGGCACGGATGGGATCAATCCAAGCAGCCGCAGCACCAGGACTCTGATCGAAAGAATAGAGAAAAAACTGTTCAGATAGATCGCGTGATATGGATGCGTTTGCAGCAGTTCCAGCATGGACATGAAGGACATGTTTTCACGAGCGACATACCGCACTTTTGCTGATCCCACGTCGGTCCATTCATCAGCTTCCACTCCAGGATATGGCTCGTCGTCACCAAGGTCACGGTCCCGGGTGACTATGTGAAACGCAAAATCATCGGCCAGGGCCTCGACCAGATTGGATATCGCGCGGATGGGGCCGCCGGCTCGGTAGCCCGGCAGATAGTAATCTGCAAAGGTGAGGATCACGGGGCGTGAGCGCTTCTTCGTGATCGCGGTCATGTAGCGCGCAGCGGAGTAACTCCCGGACTGGATGCCCTGGCAGCTGCGACCGACGCGCGATACCGACGCGCCAGTTCAGCCGCCTGGTACGTCAGCATTCCCGACGCGATTGCGAACGGAGTGGACAGCTCTTCGGAACTCACGGCAAAAGCCACGAGGTATGCGAAGTAAACCATCACGAGCAATGGAACCTCCACGCCCTGGCGTCGAGGTCGACTTCGAAGGTACTGAACAATTGGCCGGAACAGAAAGATCAGGAGCGTGATGAAGCCGAGCACCCCGGTGGCGTAAAGGGTATTCACGTAAAGACTGAGAAAGGACATGACGGCTGTGTTCTGCGTGAGATTCGAGCCGTACAGGTTCGCGTTTCCAAATCCATAGCCCAGCATTGGGACCGGGTGCTCCGACATCAACTCGTACACATATGCACGGTCGGTCTTGGCGAACCCTCCGCCCAGGGTGGCACCGATCCGGCCTGTCACGACTGCAGCCAGAGTGGAGCCATCGACTCCGGCGCCCACGACGACATTCTGCAACGCCACAAAGAGTCCGCCTGCTACGAGCACTGATCCACCCACCAGCTTCGCATACCGGCGGTTGAATGGGTTCGTGAGCAGCATGGCAATGCCGGCTCCCAGCGCGCTGGCAAAGAATGCAGTGAGAGAGACAGTGAGCAGCAGTGTACCGCCGATTGCGGTTCGGGCGATCTTCCCAAAACGGTCGCGCCGCAGGAAGCTGATGAAGAAAGGCAGCAGCAGCCACTCAGCAAGGTGGCTCGGCTCGCGGAATGTGCCGAGCGCGCGGCGATAACTGAACATGCCTGAACTGAAGGACGTTGCCTGCTGTCCTCCAGCGGTACCGAGACGGGTCCGCGGCAGCTCCGGAAGACCGACGATCTGCGCGATGTACACATATCCGGCGCCCGCGCATGCTATAAGACCCACGACGATGATGGCGCGAACGAATTCTTTCTGATACCCCGACTGGAGCAGCCAGTATGTCAGATAGAAGGCCCCAGCGAACGAAAGAACGTTGACATATCTCACGGCAATGAAGAGCGGATATGGCAGTGTCGCGAGCGGGGGCATGAGGTTCGAGAACTCACCCGCGTTCAGGGTATTAAGCAGAAATGCCCACCCGAGGAAGAACAGCAGCCATCCGGCCCCGGGCACGATTCTGATTTTCCCCACGTACAGGATCAATCCAACTGCGGCCGCAACGAAACCGGCCTGACCCATCCACGGGATGGGCACCGGCCCGAAGTTGTACGCTGCCAGCGACGACATGAAGAAGAGGATGGTAAAAGCGCGCAGCACGCTCGCACCGAGCGGGACCTTCGAGTCGGCAGGCTCCGGCAATCGCGTCACATTCCAGCGGCTCATGCTCGCTTCCCCCGAAGCGCCGAATCCTGTGCGCGATGAATCATCGACTCATACGCACTCGCAATTGCGGGCAGCGAAAAGCCGCGCAGCCATTCCCTGTCGACAGCGCAATCCGAGCGGGAGCGTTTTTCAGCGATGAATGCGAGGGCCGTCTCGGCCATGGCGTCGCTGTCGGCATCGGCGCCTACGACGTTTAGGACGCACGGATGGCATCGAAGAAATGCGATGGAACTGTCATTCTGCCTGGACACTACGTTGATGATTGGTTTTGAGAACGCTGCGTATTCAACCAGCTTGCTGGGAAGCTGGTACGTCGTGTCGTTGCCGATATTGATCAGTGCAGTTGCCGACTCCATCGCGGCGCGTGCGTCCTGCCGGTCTACCATGCCATGCAGTTTAACATTTTGTCGCAGTTTAACTGGAAGCGACTCAAAAATGTCGGAGTAGGCAGAATGGTTCCCGTACAGATGCAGCTCGATCGGCGTCGGCGACTTTTCCAGCATCCGGTGAAACAGGGCAAGGAGTCCTTCCGGTCCGCGCACATTCCGGTACATGGTCCCCAGGTACACGAGCCGGTGAGGGCCATCCTCCGTCGTACCAGCGCCTTCCATTGCCGGAACGTCAACGAGCGGAGGAATTTCGTGGATCCGGCCGCTGACGGAGGGAAAGGTCGCAAGGTAGCGCCGCATTGTCGCCTCGGTAGTCACCGAAACCTGATTCGCGCTGTCGAGCACTCTGTGCTCGACGGCGAAGTTAAGGCTTCCGTACAGCGCGTGATTGTTCGTCGGGCTTTCCACCATGAATGCGAACGGATCGCCGATGTCCACAATCCAGGGAACGCCGGGAAACCTTCGCTTCAGGAAGTACGCGATGACGTGTGACGAGAACGGAACGGAAACGGAGATAAGCACCTGGTTCGCGTCTTCCTGGAGCAGTGCGCGCGCGTGCCTGAGGGCAGGCCGAATCCACAGTGCACTGTAGTCCGGCCAGTACAGCCTCTTCCACGTGACGTCGTGCAGAAACTTCAAGACCTGTTTCAGGCGCGATGGAGCAGAGCCTGTGTGTCGTGCCCTCACCGCTTCCATTGTCTTCCCGCCAATTCGGTGCACCCGGACGCCATTCACAACTTCCCGGGCAGGCAAACCCGGAATCGGGGCGGTAACCACCTGCACCTCATGCCCGGCCGCCGCCCAGTGCTCGGCGAGTGCTGCCCAGCGAAATGCGCGGGCATTCCGGGAGGGAGCGTAGCTGTGCGAAATGATCAACATCTTCACTTCGTATGCGCTCCTTCCTGAATCCCGTAACCGGGAGAAAAGGCGACTTCGACCGGTTCCTCCGGTCCAAGTTCGCACCCCCACGCCATGTCCGTTATTTCCACCTTCCCACCGGAGATGGTCACCTCGCGCCGCACCACCCTGGCGCCGCGACGAATTTCTCCTACGAACCTGTCGCTGCTGAAAGACAGACACCGAGCCTCGCACGGATCGGCAAGACGAAACAGGCCTTCCTCGAGCGATGCCTGGTCCAGTCCAATTGCCTGGGGAGAGGAATGCGCGGAAGTGCTGCGGTACAGGTTGCGCATTTCAGGCAGCGGTGTGTACACGTAAGTGCCGGGATCCGAGATCACGTCTTCGCCGGCGACCTGGAGCTCGATCGACAGCTGATCAGCGTGCGCGTGCCCTCCGATTCCGTTCTGACCTACGGGGCCGCAGCGAATGCCGAGAAAAAACTGACTACCACTGTAGATGAAAAGCCCGAACGGAATTGACGCTCTTGCACGGACATCCTTCAGCAGCGACTGCGGAACTTCTATGGTCCGCGTCCGCCGCGAAGCTGGCTGCGGGATGGCATCAAAGTGTCCGTCAGCGAAGTCGCCATCCGCTGCTGCCGAAGATTCTCCCGGTGAGAAATGATTCTCGCCCTCTCCTGTCAGCGCTGCCACCACCGCGCTGTCGGCGTCCCCGGCCGTCTCGTTTCCGGAGAGCGACGCCACGGCGAGCTGGATGTGGGAGTGATCGAGATGATTCTCACCAGGCCCTCCTACATCGTTTCCGATCCAGGCAGGGGCCAGCTTGAAGAAACGTCCACTGTCGTTGTCGCCCACCTGCCACACATTGCCATTCGGCTTGGTCACCAGCGCCGCAAACCGTGCCATGGCCGCAGTCCGCTCGCGCATGAATGCAACTGTCTCGTGCCCTCCCGGCGGCAGGCGCCGCACCGTCCTCGAGAGGACCGCCGAAGCGAAAACGACCATTTCTGCCGAGAGTCGGTGATAACAGGTAGAAGCTTCGAAATTGGACCCGTCTTCGCCAAACTGCTCTGTAACGGCAGTCTTGAGTTCTGCCTCTCCGAAAGCGAGCCACGCATCGGTCTCGTCGGACTGCGGCAGGTATGCGGCGCAGAAAATCAGCCCTGCGATGTTGGCCAGGTAGTGATTCGCCCGCAGTGTCTCGGACCATTCCAGGTTCTCGAGAATGTGGATGGCGTGCTCGCGAATGCTCCGGAAAAACACTGAATTGAATTCGTCGTCGAACCTGGCACCATACGCGCGAAACAGGTCGTGCGACACCAGCAGGTTGGCGGCACGAATGGCGACATCCATTGTGGAATACCAGTTGGCACCATAGCGCGGGGGATTTGTTGCAAGCCAGTCCAGAATCTGATTCCTGTAAGCGAACCGCAATTCCGGAGACCCTGAATTTCCGTATTCGAGGGCCATCTGTGGCAGGTGCTGAAGACGGGAAAGTTCCCATGGAAGCTTTATGTCGGCGCCGCGGATTTTACCGAACTCGATATCACGGTACCACGTTCGCGCGTCCCATCTGTAACCGGACCTGAAATCCAGCTGCCAGTCGATCGGCTCGTATTCCGGCGGAAGCAGAGACCAGAGCCTGCTCGCTTCGCGCAGGTTCGCCTTGTTCACCAGATCACTGAGGAGCGCAGTATCTGCGTGCCTGATTTCGGGAACTGCCGGTGGAAAGACGATTCCTCCCATTCCCGGGCATTCCATTCCGTAGCGCACCGATGTCCAGCCCGATCCCAGGAGATCGAACCTGTTCTCGCAATACAGATGCACCGCGCGCGAATCGAGGCTACTCCGCTCAACGGGTTGGATGCCCGCGAGCAGTGAGCCGACCAGCCCGGCTGTGTGCCGCGAATAGGTGGGCGACACGACGTCGGCGCTGCGCCGCTGCGCGTCCTCTGCAGCAATCTGGGTCTCCCTTACCAGCCGGCGCGCGAGAGCCAGGGGAGACATTTTCAGCGCGCGTCGCAGACGGCCCGTCAAAACATCTCGTAGATAAAGGGTGAAATGTCGCCGTCGTCATCCTTGGCGGCCGGGATCACCGATTCCCGCAGGTCCACCAGTGCAGGGATCAGCTCAAGCAGTTCCGGGCGGTCAGCCCATCGCGCCCTGAGCAGGCTTGCGAGCGCGGATCCATCGAATTCCGAAATGCAGGATTCGCTGTCCGCGGCCCTGTTTATATAGTAGGACGCGATCGCCCTGTCAGGAGCAACCGGGAAGTGGGCGCGACCATCCTTTTCCGCCGCCTGTTCGAGCAGCGAGAAGAATGCAGACACCTTTTCAGGCGGAAGCCGCGAATCAGTCAAGCTCATACTCGTCCTTCCAGTCATCCCCTTCAGGCGGGGCCGGCTGATCCTTCTTGTAGAGAATGCAGTCGCCGAGAACAAGCATATCCATTCCCGTGCGCTGGAAGCAGCGATATGCATCGCTTGGCCGGCACACGATAGGTTCCCCGCGGACGTTGAACGATGTGTTCACTAGTACGCTGCATCCGGTGAGATCGTCAAACGCCTCCAGGATTTCGCGAAATGCAGGTTCGGCTTCCTCACCTACCGTCTGCAGCCTGGCGCTGTAATCGACATGCGTAACCGCCGGAATGCTGCTCCTTGGTTTGCGTATCGTCTCCAGCATGTCATCCCCGGCGCCGGTGAAGCTCGCAGCGTCCACATCCGTACGCAGGGATTCGCGGACTGGAACGACCAGCAGCATGTATGGACTGGGGCCATCGATCTCGAAATAATCCCTGGCCTTCTCGGCGATGACTGCCGGGGCGAATGGCCGGAAAGACTCGCGAAACTTGATCTTCAGGTTCATCCGCGACTGCATCTCGGGATTTCGTGGATCTCCCAGAATTGAACGGGCGCCCAGGGAACGGGGACCGAACTCCATCCTACCCGACGCAAGTCCGACGACCATGCCATCTGCCAGGGCAGCGGCAACAATGCGAGCACGCTCGCTGCCGTCCACCCGCTGGTACGGATAGCGATTCCTGTCCAGAAATGAGCGGATCTCGTCGGACGAATACGCCGGGCCGAGGAGACTTCCCTTCTGAGCATCCGTGCCCGTCCCCAAATGCGTTCGTCTTCCGCGGAAACGCGCGTGCGACACGAGCAGGGCCGCGCCAAGCGCACCGCCTGCATCCCCTGCCGCCGGCTGAATCCAAAGTCCGTCGAAAGCGCCGCTCTTCAGCAGTTTGCCATTCGCAACGGCATTGAGGGCAACTCCCCCCGCAAACGCGAGATTGCGTGATCCTGCAATGTCGCATGCATGCCCGCAAATCCTTAGCACCGCGTCCTCGAGAACGGTTTGTATCGAGGCCGCAATATCCATCTCGCGACGCGTTATCCGGGACTCCGGAGCTCGCGCGGGACCTTCGAACAGCTCCTCGAAGCGCGCATTGGTCATTCGCAGCGAGTCGAGATAACCGAAGCAGTTCATGTTGAGGCGATAGGAGCCGTCATCCCGCAGATCGATGACCTCATCGCGAATAACTCCTGCAAAGCGCGGAGTCCCGTATGGAGCCAGCCCCATCAGCTTGTATTCGCCCGAGTTTACCTTGAAGCCGCAGAACGCGGTGAATGCGGAATAGAGCAGGCCGAGTGAATGCGGGTAGTCGATCTGCTTCAGGATTTCGAGCTTCTCGCCAGTGCCGCGTCCCAGCGTAGTGGTGGCCCATTCCCCTACACCATCTATCGTCACCACGGCTGCATCCTGGAACGGAGACGGGAAAAATGCGGAAGCTCCGTGCGCCGCGTGGTGCTCGGTGTACAGCACCGGCAGGTCGAGGCCGAGCACTGCACGGACATGATCACTTACGCGCAGCTTGTCGGCAAACAAGCCCGGTGCTCCATCCAGCCACTGATCGCCGCCTGCCGGCGCAACCGAAGCAAGTGAACGGACAACGCGGTCGAGCGTGAGCACCGGGTTGTCATAAAAAGCAACGGCGCCGAGATCCTTCGGTTCAATGAAAGCTTCGCCAAGACAGTAGTCGATCGCGGCACGAGGGAAACGCGGATCGTGCTTCTTCCGCGAAAATCTTTCCTCCTGTGCAGCGGCGATTATCTCACCGTCCTTTACGAGGGCCGCGGCTGAATCATGGTAGAATGCCGAAATCCCGAGAACGTATGTCAGGATGCCGCCGCGACTGAGAGAACCTGCTCGATGTGCGGCGCAAGCGAATCCGCGTAAAAATGGTGTGCAAGCTCTGTCGGGTGCGGATCGTTCGAAAACCGGAAAGCGCGACGCGCCTCCATGCGCAGCGAACTTATGGTTCGGAGCGGGTCGTGCAGCTTGATGCGTGCGCCAGTGGCGGTTCGCGCGTCCCGTTCTATCTCGGAAAAGCGGGCCCGATAATTCGCCGGATCCGCCAGGTCCTCTACGTAGTGATAGAGTGGCAGCGGCATCAGGATCACCGGAGTCCGGATCTCACCGATCCACGTGAGAAGAATGGCGCGCATCACCTTCCACTCGCGCGTTTCTGCCGAAGCATACGCTGGCAGCGGATCAACCTTGACGATTTTCTGAATGGCCCGTTTCGCGGCGGGGCCCACGGCCTCGACCGCCTTGCGCAGCAGGTGCCAATCCCCGCCCCTGTCGACGTTGGCGAGCGCGCCTTCACCTGCGAGGTCCGGATTGACCCGCTCACCCGACACAGGAACACCGCCCAGCTGCAGCTGCCCTTCGGCGTCCAGCGTAAAGAACGGCTTCGCAAGCAGGTAGGTGCTGCCGTCTGCTGACTTGAACTCGCGATAATGCGCTGCAACCCTGCGAATGTTCTCGACCTGAACGGCGATTACGACGACGTCGTGGGGAAGATTTTGCGCGTACTTCTTCCACACCAGGTAGTGCTGATCGGTTCCGGTTCCCGGGAGACCGAAATTGAAAACCTCCGTGGAGCCAAGTCTGCGCTCGAGGATATCCGAGTAGCGCGCACCATTGCTCACTCCGTCACCCGCCGTGTAGGAATCCCCAAAAATGAAGACGCGACGTTTTCCGGGTCGCGGAGGAGAACCAAAATCATGCGCGGAACGGAATCCCTGTGCGTTGGTTTGTACAAGGTATCCACCCGCTTCGTGAGATACGCGCGTGCGCACATTCGGAGTGAACCGGAACCCAACCTCGGGGTCGTGCTGAAACAGATCGCGGCTCACTGGATGTATTCCTTCCACCAGAGCGCGAGGTTGAACAGGTACCAGATCTGTGGAGCACGTCCGCTGTCGAGAAGCTTCTGCACGCCGGCGGGGTCCAGAAAATCGGTGGCGTGCGCGAACTCCAGTACCTCCCTGCGCGCCCGCGCGCCCAGTTCCTCCGAGAACCACTCGTACACCGGAATTCCAAATCCCTGCTTCGGTCTGTCAATCAGGTCATCCGGCACGATCCCGCGCACGGCTTTCTTCAGGAGCGGCTTCAGCGTCTTGCCACGCGTCTTCATTTCGGACGGAATGGACAGGGCCAGCTCGACGAGCTTGTGGTCAAGAAAAGGAACCCGGCCCTCGAGGCTCACCCCCATGCTCATCTTGTCAACGCGCATCAGCAGCAGCTCAGGGAGCCGCAGGTTCAGGTCCGAGTATGTCATCCAGTTGAGGTCAGACTTCTCCCATGCCTTGGCCTCGAACCGCTCACGAATGGGCTTGAGCACTTCCCACGAGGAACGCCCTGCGTTTGCCTTTCGCAGCCGGGGTGACATCAGCTGGATTTTCTCAGCGTGGGTAAATGCTTCGGCGCCGCTCCAGAAAATGGGCTGGTCTTCGACACCACGGCGAATCCACTCGTAGGGCCAGCTGCCCCCTTTACCCACGCCTCGCATCGCGGCCAGACCAAGCTTCCTCGCGAACTTCGGCACTGGAAGGCGATCGTACCGCTGCATCGCAAGTGAATCTCTCCATCCGGGATACCCGTAGAAGAGCTCGTCGGCGCCTTCGCCCACCTGGCACACAATGACGCCGTTGTCGCGCGCGAGCTTGGACACATAGTAAACAGGCACACATACGGGATCGGCAATCGGCTCGTCCTGCAGCCGCACCATTTCAGGCAGAAATGCGAGCAGGTCGTCGACGTCGAGGATTCTTTCGTGGTGATCACTCGCAACGAGGTCAGCCATGCGCCGCGCGTAGGCTGTTTCGTTCTGGTAGGTGTGATCGCCGCCGCGGTACCCGATGGTAAAAGTCTTGACGACTCCTTCCTCGCCTTCAGAAAAGAGCGCGGCGTTGGTGCTGGAATCGACGCCGCCGGAAAGAAACACGCCGACGGGGACATCGCTCACCTTTCGATATTTGACGGCGGTTCGCAGCTCGGCGAGGACTCTCTCACATACAGATGCTTCGCTTTCCCCGACCAGCGGATCGACATGATCCCATGGATCCCAGTAGCGATGCACTTCCGTCCGGCCGTCCGGTGTAGCGCGCATCCAGCAGCCTGCGGGAAGCTTGTGAATTCCGGCAAACAGGGTATCAGGCGCGGGCGTGGTCAGGAACGAGAGGTAATGATAGAGCGCATCTTCATTGACCTCGCGTTTCTGATCCGGATCCTTGAGGAGCGCTTTTATCTCGGATGCAAAGGTCAGGCGTCCGGCATTGGTGCTGTAGTAAACAGGCTTCACGCCCATGCGATCGCGAATCAGCCACATCTCGCGGCGGCGAACATCCCACAATCCGATTCCGAACATCCCGCGAAAGCGGTCGAGGCAGCCGATGCCCCACTCCTCGAAGGCGTGGAGTATCATCTCCGAGTCGGAGTGATCGGTTTTCCATGTATGCCGGCCGGAGCGGGAAAGCTCCTCGCGAAGCTCGGCGTGGTTGTAGATCTCCCCGTTGAAGACAATCCACAGGGTGCCATCTTCATTTGACAGCGGCTGATTGGCCGCCTCGGAAAGATCGATGATGGCAAGTCTGCGAAAGCCCAGTCCTACATCACCCTCGGGCGAAATCCAGGTGCCAACTCCGTCAGGGCCCCTGTGAGGCATCGCATCGCGCATCGCCTCGATGTACGATGGAGTAATTCGGAAAGAGCTCCCGTCGAAGCGGAGCGCTCCCGTGATTCCGCACATTTACTTCGTCGCTCGGATTCCGACGAACCATCCCCACGAGTCCGGAAAGAACCGGCTGATGAATCGTGGAATGCGAGCCGTGTCGTAAGTCGTGATCACCGGAATCAGTTCGACATTCGAGAACATTGACAGGAGAGAGCGCAGCTCGCCATGCGTGTACGACTTGGTTCCAATGCTCTCCATGTGATTCCATATGACGTCGGCACCCGAACGCCACGGCTTGCCCTTCAGGAGCGCATGTCGGATCCACATCTTCACGACCACAGGCGACCGCCGTCCGTACAGCATGCCGATGAACACACCGCCAGGCTTGAGCACGCGCTTCACTTCGTCGAGAATGAGATCGGGACGCTCCGAGTGGTGAATGACTCCCCACGAGTAAACGACGTCGAAGGAGTCCGAATCGAATGGCAGCTTTTCAGCGTCGGTTCGCTCAACCCGAGCCTCGAACCCATAGGCAGCAAAACGTGCGCGGGTTGTGTCGATGGCGGCCTGTGTGAGATCGACGCCGTAAAGATCTGCGCCCGCGCGTTTCCACTGCAGGTGGTCAGTCCCGGCCCCCACGCCGACCTCGAGGACTTTCTTCCCGTGATATCTGGTGAACTGCGCGATCGAGTGGATGAACGGCTCGACCCTGTAGCGATGGCTTTCCACCTGCTCGAACCAGTCGCGCGTGAGCGGCTCGAGATCTTCCACGATCTCGGTTCCGGTACCACACGGCTCACGTTCCCAGAACTCACGCACCTCGTCATTAAGGCGAACAGTGGCGCTGTCTGTTTTTGCTGAAATAAGCTCCTCGGACGTTGGCTGAACTCGATGGTAAACCCCACCCATCCAGAAGCTGTAAATCTAAAGGGGAGACCGACTTCGGTCACCCTGCAGCCATGTCCACAAGGTCACTGCAGGTGACCAGATGCCGGAACAGACTCCCTAGAGGGAGTCCTGAACCTGAAAGGCTATGTCCATTGCCTGGAGTTGCTGCCAAAGCGGGCTCGGCCACTCTCCTCCATCCCGAATTGCACGGCCGAAGGCTTCCAGCTCCTCTCGCTGCCCCTTGTTCGAACCTGGAGTAGTGATGGGACTGAATCTGGTCCCGGCCACCGACAGGTTCCTGTAATCGGTCAGCGTTGCCACCTTTCCGTCAAAGAAGACGTCCAGGGATTCCTTGGGATATTCGCTCGCTCCCATCGACGTGTACGCGAGCGTCGCAACCGAGCCGTCCTCAAAAGACATTGTGGCGGTAAAGTTGTCGTCGCTGCGATAGTGGCCCTCTCCCGCCCTGACGCTTATCGCTGACACATCCCTGACTCGCGATCCGGTAAGGAAAGTGAAGAAATCATAGATATGCGACGCCTCGCCAATGTTGCGGCCGCCACCTTCCGCGGAGTGCAGCCAGCTGTCTGCGGGAACCCGGCCGGCGTTCATGCGGTACTGCAAAATCGCGGGACTGGTGCGCGCTGCCATCAGGGCTGACAGCGCCCGTCCATAAACAGAAAACCGGCGGTTGAATCCCGTCAGCAGTATCGGAACAGCGGCACCCCCGCTGCCTGCATAGAATTTTTCGATGGGATCGATCTCCGCCTTCGACAGCCCCAGCGGCTTCTCGCACAGCACATGCTTGCCCGCCTCGAGCGCGGCAAGCGTAAGCCGGGCATGCTGGTCGTGCCGCGTCGCAATGATCACGGCGTCTATGTCGGCATCTTCGATGATCCGCTGGTCTTCAGTTGTGGAATACCGCGCGCCAAACGCGTTTCCTGTTGCCATCGCGTTGTGGCCAGTGCGGCTCGAGACAGCATGCAGCTCGAACAGGTCCGACAGAGCCCGCATGTTGGGCAGGTGCACGGCCTTCGCGAACCCTCCCGCGCCGATCAGACCTACGCGCACTTTTCCACTGCGCGACTTTCCTGAAGCGCGCGGATTCTCAATGACTCGCATCTTCTCGCGGCCACTTTCCGGATACTCAAGGAGAACGATCATCCGGGCGCTGGGTGCGCTCTGCAAATCCGAGTATGCCTTCTCTGCGTCGTGGATGCTGTATTTCGAGGAGATGAGCGGCTTCACCTCGATCTTTCCGTCGGCCAACAGGCGAAGATACTCGCCAAGATTCCTGTTCTCGGTCCATCGCACATATGCTGCGGGATAATCGAGACCACGCTCTTCGTATGCTCGATCGTATCGTCCGGGTCCATAAGAACTGGAGATAAGAAGATCGATCTCCTTGGCGTAGAAGTCGGCTCGATTCAGGTCCAGCCCCACGTCGCCGACGATAACCACCCGGCCCTTCTTGCGGCACATTCTGAATGCAAGCGACACCAGCTCACTCGATGGTGTAGCGGCAGTAATGATTACACCATCCGCACCCAGTCCGTCCGTCACGCGCGCGACCTGTTCCGACACATCCCCGTCGTCGTGGTGAACACCCGCGTACATGCCAAGTTCCAGCGCCCGATCCACTCGCGTACGGTCCACATCCATACCAATCGCCCGGCATCCGTTCGCAGCAAGCAGCTGCGCGGTAAGCTGCCCGAGCACACCAAGCCCAACGACGACGAAATTCTCTCCAAGTGTGGGAGTGGCGCGCCGGACTCCCTGCATCGCGATGGCACCAAGTGTCAGGGTGCTGGCTTCCTCGTCCGAAACGGACTCGGGAACCGGAACGACAAGATTGCGCGGAACGCGGATGACATCGGCATGGTGCGCAAACTGGGCGCCCGCGCATCCAACGCGTTCGCCCGGAACCAGATCAATGATTCCTTCGCCAACCTCGAGGACAGTACCAACTGCTGAATATCCGGTTGGCTGCGGCACAGCGATTGTGGTTTCGATCTTTTCCCAGGTTTGCCTGAGACCATTCGAGCGCACATCGCGCAAGACCGACTTCACCTTTTCCGGCTGGCGCATCGCACGCTTCCAGAGCGGCAGCGCGCTCGCCCGTACGCCGCTCAATTCTGTTCCAATGGAAATGCAGGAATGCGTTACCCGCACCAGCACCGTGCCCGGCTCGACCACCGGTGCAGGGACCTCGTGAACGGAAACTTTTCCCTGAGCTACAAGGACCTGGCGCAAGCTCTCTTACTCGTGATAAACGGGTTTAGGTACATCGTCGTAAGTCTATTTATTCGACAGACTTACAAACTTCGACAAAATCGCGTCAGAAGCAGCCGCTGAGCAATCTACTATAGTATGCGCACTACCGGGAGGAAATAGCTACCTGCCCGTGAGCCGCAGGTAAAGCGCCTCGAATCGGCGGGCCTGAATGTCCGCGGAAAATTCCTGCTCGACGAGCGCCCGGGCAGCCGCACCAAGCGTCCGGCGCAGATCAGTATTCGACACAAGCCGCGCGATCCCGGCCGCGAGCGTCTGCCGGTCTCCTCGCGAAACAAGAAGACCCGTGTGACCATCAATCACCGCGTCACGAATGCCGCCAGTGTTGTATGCGATAACAGGCGTCGCGCAGGCCATCGCTTCCAAAATGGTGTTCGGAAGATTCTCCTCCATCGAGGGAGCGATCAACAGATCCGCGGCCGAATACGCCCTCGCCAGCTGTTCGTCGTCCCGAAGGTAGCCAAGATCGATCACCTCCTGGGGAATCTGCCGCCGGAGCTTTTCACCCCCCAGACCTGCGACGATCACGCGGATGGAAGGGTCGGGGCCTACCATGTTCATGGCGGCGATAAACTCCGCACTGCCCTTGCGCGGATTGTCGCTCACTTCGTTAGCAACGAACAGAATCCCCACCAGTCCCTCGGCGAGCCCCATCTGCAATCGCGCTTCCCTTCGATTGCGCCCGTAAAATGTTTTCAGGTCCAGACCGTTCGGAATGCGCACAATCTCCTTGTTGCCCAGCAGTGCGCTGGCACGAGCGACGCCTTCCGTCCAGCTCGATGGTGCAACCACCGTAATTCGCGAACGCTCGTACAGGTGTCTCTTCTGCGTCCAGAGAAAGTGTGCTGTATCTCGCCTGATGGGAGGGTAGTTATCGAGCGCGCAGCAATTTCCGCAGCCGGTCTTCCAGTTGTCGCAGGAACCTGCGTACGCGCAGTGGCCCGTCACCGGCCACATGTCGGACAGTCGCCAGACAATCGGCGAGATTCGCGACAACCCTGGAAGCATCCTCTGGCTGAAATATCCGCCATGAGTGTTGTACAGCTGGATGATGTCAGCGTCCCGCACCCAGCGGTGGCGCAGCACCCGGTGCCCGGAAGGAAAGTACTGGTACTGCATTCCAACCGCGGATGTAGCGATATCTGCGAGGCGGTCCGCCAGCCGGCCAATCTCGCCGAGGTGCACCGTATCGACGTCTTGGTCGGCGGTAGTCTTGCGGCCCACGAGCATGCGCGAGGTGTGGCCAAGCTCACGCAGTCCGGAGTGAATCCTGTACGCGGATCGCCCCGATCCTCCTTCATTGTCAGCGGTCGAAAAGTGAACGACAGAGAGTGTGCCGCTCAAACGTCTTCCCTCTCGACGTACTGTGCGTGCCACATCTGGAACATGAGCATCGTCCATATCTTGTTCGTATGGTCGGCGCGGCCGTCGAGATGGGGATGAAGGTATCGCGCTGCGAAATCAGGAGAGATCATTCCCTGCTTCTGAAGCCTTGCAGGATCCAGCAGCCGCTGGCAGAGCGGCTTGAGCGGACCCCGAATCCAGCGCGTGAGGGGAATAACGAAGCCGCGTTTCCTTGCGGTTAGAAGCTCCGGTGGAAGCATTGGAGCTACGGCGTTCCGAAGAAGTCCCTTCAGGTCTCGGCGGCTTGTCCTGTCGCGCGCCGGTATCGAAAGCACGAGCGAAGCAAATTCGTGATCCAGAAATGGCGTGCGGGCCTCAACCGAATGGGCCATCGAAAACCTGTCCGTCATCATCAGGAACTCTTCGGGAAGCTGTGTCTTGATGTCGGTGTATGCCACACGGTCACGGACATTGCCGGCCGGTGCCGCATTGAAAATCCGAAAGAGGAAGTCGGTAGTGCTCTCTCCAGCGTCCGGGTCACCGGTCAGTATCTCACGCTTCTCGCGCTCCGGGAAATAGTAGAATCTGTCAACGAAGCCAGCCTCGAATCGAGAGGCCGATATCGGTCTTCGCAGCAGCCGCGCTGCTGGTCCACCCTCGAGCGGCCTCCACTTTCCGTAATTCCCGAAGAGTTCGTCCCCGCCTGTACCCGTGAGTGCAACCTTGAAACGTTCGGACATGGACTTGAAGACGGACCAGGACGGAAGGCCCCCACCGTAGGGTTCGTCGAGCGCCCAAACCATTTTGGGAAGATCATTGATGAGGGCAGCCGGGTCGAGCACAATTTCCTGATGATCGGTTCCCCATTTCCTGGCAACGAGCCTCGCGAGAGGAAGCTCGTTCCACTCGGCTTCACTCTCGCCCTGGAAACCGAGCGAGAATGTCGAAACCTGCCGACCTCGCTTCGCGAGCGATCCAACGATGGCCGAAGAATCCAGTCCGCCCGAGAGGGCTACGGCAACCGGGACATCAGAAAGAGTCCAGCGAAGAACCGCGTCGTCGAGGGACTCGCGGATCCTCTCCGGCCAGTCCCCCAGCTGCGCGGCCGGCTGAAAGGAGACATCCCACCAGGGCGCCACCCGAACGTCGCCGCTCGTCATGTTGTATGTGAGCGAGTGCCCCGGCCCGAGACGGTGGACACCGTCGAGAATCGTCTTCTCTCCGGGCACATACTGCAAACTCAGGTAGTGCGAAAGACTCTCTGAGTTCACCTCCCGCTTCACGTATGGAAAGGAACAGACGGTCTTGAGCTCGGAAGCGCAGAGAAAACGACCATCCTGCGTTGTGTAGTAAAGCGGTTTTATCCCGAACCTGTCACGCGCGCAGTACACCATCCTCTCGGCGCTGTCATAAAACGCGAACGCGAACATTCCATTCAGCCGATTCAGGCAGGAGAGTCCATCGCGCATGAGCATGACAAGCAGCACTTCAGTGTCGGAATGGTCGGTCGCGAAACGAACGCCCTTACTCTCCAGTTCCCTTCTCAGCTCGGGCGCATTGTATATCTCGCCATTGTAGGCGAGTGTGTACCTCCCGTCGTCGGAGCGCATGGGCTGGTCGGCATGCTCGCGGTCGATGATTGCCAGCCTGCCGGCGGCCATTGCGATTTGGGCCTCAGAATCACGGAACACACCGGTCGCATCGGGCCCGCGATGGAACTGAACCCGCGCGGCTTCATCGATCCAGTGTGACTGCTGCGCCCCGTGAATGCAGATGATCCCGCACATCAGGCGGTCAGCCTGGTGCCATTTCCAACAACACCGTTTCCGCCCTTTCGTACCATCACGTCTCCGAGGCCCGCTTCCCTGAACCATCGCCTGACATCGCGGACGCTTGCAGGGTTGTCATACGCGGGAGACAGCGCATCGAAGGTGTCCATGACGGCCCACTGGACTTTCTGCTCTTTCGGAAGATCAGTGTAGAAGTAGTTCCAGCATGGCACAATTGCGCCGAGGTATCTGCCGAATATCGGGATCCGCTTGATGAAGGTATCGATGGGCAGCCAGAGCGGAATGAACCTTTCGAGAAAGCGAAGCAGCTTCGTCTGATCGACACGCGTGGTAATGGGCCGCCAGAGATACTTGGATTTCCAGGTCTGGACTGTCCAGTCCTTGAGGTAGACATCGATGGAAATCCTGCCGCCCGGGCGCAGCATTTTTGTCAATTCGACGAATGCAGCCTCGGGGTCGGGTGTGTGCTGAAGCACACCATGACAGAATACCCTGTCGAACTTCCCACTTTCGAAGGGCAGGTCAAAGATGTCACACTGAAGGAAGACGACATTCTCCATATGCCCATTGTTCTCGGCGCTGGCATCTACGGCCGACGAAAAGTCGAACGACACAAGGCGCGCGCCCGCTTCGCCCATCAACCTTGTAAACCGGCCCGCCCCGCAGCCAGCCTCCAGAACAAGATCCCCCGCCATCTCCGTCACATCCCATCCCGTCTCCGCAAATCTCTGCTTCGTCAGGGATGTTCCGTTCACCTGATCGAGCTGGTTCGTCCGGAACCTGTTCCACTGAAGAGCGAACGAAGCGTTGTATCCATCGTCTTCACGCACGCGCACCACGCCTCCGCGAACGCGAAACTTGCGGGATCCCGACACGAGCACCGTACCATTCTCCTGCAGGGACACGGGCTTGGGAAGAACTTCCTCCAGAATCTTCAGCCGCCCGGATGTGACCTCGGTCATCCATTCTCCAATGCTGCAACGATGCGAGCTGCGGCCGCACCATCCCAGCCTTCCGGGCGCCTCACGGTTGTGTTGCCTGCGTCAGCCAGGGCCTCTTCAGCCGACTGGAGTATCCCCGTTGCAGACGGTGGCCAGGGGGTCAGCCGGTTGGTGCCTTCGGTAATCGTGATGGGGCGTTCAGTTTGCTCACGGATCGTGACACATGGGACCCCGAGCACTGTCGTTTCTTCCTGCACGCCACCCGAATCGGTGAGCACCAACGCTGCATCACTCGCCAGAGACAGCATGTCACGGTATGGCGCCGGATCTATCAGCTTGATCCGGTCCGTGATCCCGAGATCTGAGAGCGCAGCGATTCGGTCACGCGTTCGGGGATGTACCGGAAACACAATCGGAAGACGTTTCGCCACGAGCTCGAGACCCTCGATGATCGTGCGCAGCATCTCCGGGGAATCGACGTTGGACGGCCTGTGCAGCGTGACGAGTGAATACTCTTTCGGCGCGAGCCCGAACCGCGACGCGACCTTGAGGGACCTGGCTTTCTCGAGCTGCTTCATCAGTGTGTCGATCATGACATTCCCGACGAACACGATCCGGCCGGCGGGAATACCCTCATCCTCGAGATTCTGGTTGCCGTCGCGCGACGGTGTGAGCAGCAGGTCCGAAATGCGATCGGTAACTACGCGATTGACCTCTTCAGGCATTCTCCAGTCGTTGCTGCGAAGCCCGGCCTCCACGTGCGCCAAGCGGCAGCCAATCGATGGTCTTGCCGAGGCTGCAACCAGGGCAGCGCCGAGCGTGGACGTCACGTCTCCCACGACCACTACCCAGTCAGGTCTTACAGTGCTCAGCACCGGCTCGAATCCGGCAATGACTTTCGACAGCTGCTCGGCCTGTGTGCCGCCGCCGACCCCGAGGTAATAATCGGGATTTGGAATCCCGAGTTCCTCGAAGAAGGAACCCGACATGGACGCATCGTAGTGCTGACCCGTATGAACAAGGATCACCTGATGGCCGCGCTCCCGAAGCACAGGAATCAGGGGTGCAATCTTCATGAAATTGGGACGCGCTCCCGCAACGAGGAGAACTCTCACGCGACTGCGGCCTGTTGGAGGAGGTGGCGAAATTCGCTGCGTATCTGTTCGCCATCGTGATCTCTTGCGCAGACAGATCGCGCGTTCTCCGTCACGCGCTGTCTGGTCGTCTCGTCGTTCAAGCCGGTGACAATCGCGCCTGCGAGCTGCTCAGGATCATCCGTGTCCACGACAATGCCCCATCCGTCGCGTCGCGCGCGTCTGACAATGTCCAGCTCGGACGGTGCATACACAAGAATCGGAACTCCTGACGCCATATATGCAGGTACCTTGGTAGGGTTGGAGAGCCGCAAATATCGAATCGCCCTTGCATTGAAATTTGCCGGCAGGAGCAGCAAGCTCGCCGATGCGATGAGGTCGACTATCGCGTCTTCACCGGGTGCGTCTGTCAATGTCACAAACGGGAACGCACCGAGAACTCTTCGAGGCTCGCTGTCCGCATGGTTGGGTGTGGCAACTGTAAGACGAATTTGATGTCCCCGTGAGTTCAGCGCGGAAATCGCGGAGGCTATGTCGGTGAGGGCGAGAAGCTGTGCCTCCGCCAGCACAGACCCTACATACAGCAGCGTTCGGGATCTGTCTCCATGATCTGTCATCTCACGCTTCCATCTAGCTCCGTCCGCAGGGTTGCTGATGCTGAAAAATTTCATGCCGTAACGCGATTCGTATTCTGAAGCCATCGCGGGTGATATCGCGAGCCGCTGCTGGGACCTGGCGAGAAGCGCACGGAGACTGGCATCGAGGCGGATGCGAAGAAATAAGCCGACAGGAGAATCGCCGTAAATAGCGGACGGCCAGTCGTCCATCATATGCGGGACGATTGCTGCCCCTGAATGTGCAGCGACCTGCTCGGTGAGTCTAATGTAGCCCAGGCTTCCGAGCAGGGTGTAAACAACGTCGGGCGCAAACGCGCTGACCCACGACTTGAGGGAGGGGGTCATGGTACCCCGGTTCTGGGGGCCGCGGCCGATGAGCCGAAACAGCCCGGCTCTCCCCAGCTCCGCCTCACCGAGCTTGAAATAGTTCGTACAGATATCTGTCGCCGGTACCTCAGGATCGGAGTGAGCGCAGGCAATACGATCGGCGGGCCAGCCGCGAAACAGGTTGGAAAGTGTTACGCCGCCCCCTGTCCTGTGATTGAACACGCTGGAGGAGAGGATGAGCACCCTCGGGAAATCTGCGGCGCTCATCGCTTGCGAAGGCAGAACATCCAGTCAGAAACTAGACTCGTGGGCGCGTGGTCTCCCGCCCAGGAGTTGGCGCGAAAGATCCACCGGCCTGACACGGCGGCAACCAGATTCAGAAACGGTCCGATATACGGTCCGCACGCGAGCGTTCTTCCGCGGTATTCAACGAGGTCGAATCCGCTGGCCCGGAACAGGCCCACTATCTCCTTCCACCTGAAGAATTGCAGATGGGGCGAATCCTGGTTCAGGTAACCTTCGTCTGCAAATTTCGACAGCTCGCCGGGATTTCCCGGCCGTGGCGGCCATCCGCGCCCGGCTCGCTTCCACTTGAAGGCACGGCCGGGCCACTTGAGAACATCGATGATGGCTTCAACCCCGATGACCCGCATGGCGTTTTCGAGGCGCACCATCTGCTCGAACACTCCACGACCATTCGGAACGCTCACGATCAAGGTGCCCCCGGGTGCAAGGAGGCCATGCAGTTTTCTCAGGAGATTTCCGGGATCAGGGAGGTGCTCCAGAACCTCCGAGCATATTATCGCGTCAAAGACAGCGCCACGCGCGAGCAGGTCATCGGCGTTTTCCGTGGAAAAACTCACGTTCGGAGCGCTTGTGCTCGCCCTCGCCTGCGCTATCGATGGCGCGTGAACATCGACTCCCAGAATCTGGTCGCCCGCCGCCGATAACGGGATCGTAACCAGTGCCCCGGTTCCGCACCCAAAGTCGAGGACGCTGAGCCGCTCGCGCGAACTGCCGCGTCTCGCCAGCTCGAGCCATTCGCTGAAAACGCGAACGCGCTTGGCCATCCCGAATACTGTCTCAGGAAAGGGGGGCGTGATCACGCGCTCTGGCAATGGTGTGGGTGGCGTAGATGACTGCAAGAGCAATGGCTGGCGCAACGTTCTCGACCGTCGGAACCCAGAAAACTGCCGGAAGAATGGCGATCGTTCCAGCAAGCGCGAACACACGCCCTGCGCTGTCGCCGGCGGTCCGGCGCACGCGAGCCAGCTGCGCCGCCATCACGAAGATGAACAGATAGATAAATATGACTCCGAGTTTGGCAGCGATTGTGCGCACGATAAACCAGGGATGGGCACCGGCAATCGCGAGCGCCTCCGCACGAAGTATCCGGTCGGCAGCAGGCATTTCCAGTGTCGTTCCCGGAGCCAACTCCATGAGCTTGCCTTGAGCAACATCATTCCTGTACGCCGGCACGTACGGGTTGGTCAGGAAACCGAGTCCCAGGTAGGTCTTCACCCAGACTCCCTGTGTTCGGCCCGGCGCTTCGTACGATGTGTCCGCTCCGCGAAGCAGGGCGTCGCGGCGCGAGACTGACACCTGCGTTATCGCACTGGCCATCAGGTAGCCGGCTGCAACGGATGCAGCAAGCCACCATCGAGTTTTGCGGGAACGTTTGGAGGCCGCAATCAGCCCCAGCACGAAGGTCAGGCCAGCGGCTGCGGCGAACTGCGAGACAAAATTTGCAATCGATGCCAGGAATCCAATCGTTGTCAGTGTCAAAAGCAGCCGGTTTTCGTCCGGATGGGTCATCATGTAAAGCGTGGCAGGGACAACCGCCGCGACGAAGAGCGGGGCGAGCATGTACACATCCCCGAGTCCGAAGGCAAGTGTGGCAATGCCCAGCATGCCCATGATGGCGAATAACCTGGGCTCGCGGCCGCGGAAAAGCCGCAGGGAAATCATTATTCCTATTGCCGTCGCGACGAGGAGCACCGCCCACTGGAACACCGCGAGTGCCTGGGCACCGGTCAAATTCAGCCCGGTGGCAACAAGGGGAATGAAATAGTACAGACCGATTTCGTCGGCAGATCCGGGGATCGCCAGGCTTCCGTTGAACATGCCGACCATGAGCTGCCCGGTCGCCTTGTACGCAGCGATCGCTGACTCGATCGTCTCGATCTTCGACGGGGATACCGGAATGTAAATCACGCTTCGAGGTAATCCACGTGATGTGATTCCGCCCAGTCCGCGAACGCGGAAAGGTCCCCGTTCTGCTCTACCTCCGCACGTGTTCGCGCCCGCATCTCCAGATTCAGCTCCAGGGGATCCCGTCCCGTGAATGATCCTGTGATAATCGGCTGAAAGGTTTTCATGGGCCAGTGCCGCTTCTCCAGCACGAGCAGCGCATGCCAGCGCGCGCGGTGAACCATTTCATCCGTCATTTCAGCCGCCGCGGGAAGTCGAAGCAGGCGATCGAGATATTCGGTTCGAGTCCCCGAGTCGAATGTAAACCCGAGTCCCGAGTAGCGGCCCGTACCTGCGGTGAATGTCGGAACGCCAAAGCAGGGCAGTTCCATCCCGGCGGTTCCCCGTACAGTGATTCCAAAATCAGCCGCGGAGAAAAGTGAAAGCGTGCTAATGTCGGTCTCTGGCAGCAGGAGCTTCACATGTCCGGGCAGCTCTCCGACCCGCTGCCGTAAAAGCGTGAGTTCCGCCAGTTCGCCCGTCTGCGAATCGCGCTCGCGCTTCCAGATGTTCGCAGGGTGAAGCTTGACTATCCAGTTCAGGGCGGGATTGGCGCAGGCAGCGCGGACAGTCTCCACAAACCATTCGCCGTAATCTTCGAACAGATCGTCGCCATAGAACAGATTGGCATCCCACAGAACGTGCGAGAATACGACCGCGATCGGTTTGTCAGGTGCCAGTTGCATGCGTTCGACGAGTTCCTGCCGGTCGAACGCCTTCGTGTTGGGCTGATTTCTGGCCTGGAGTATCCAGCGGCCCCCATACCGTTCCTCAAAAATGCGCTGGAGAGTCGAGGCCTCCCTTTCTCCCCACTCGAGTGGCAGATGCTTCTCCAGCGATCTTGGAGTCACCGAGGCGGGGTGAATCCGCCGCGTCTCTTTCGTGAGCCGCTTGAAGATCAGGGCGTCATCCCGCCAGGGCTGGAACATGCCGATGACATTTACGCCGGCAGCGATAAGGACATCGGCAATGGGGCCGAACACAGCAGAGTTGGATTCGTTCGCAATTGCGAGTGTCGGCCGCTCGCGCGCCAGCAGCATTTCGGCCTGGAAAACCCGCTCGAGCACATCCGGCAGAAGTTGTTCAATCTGCTTCTTCACTTCGGGATCAGCGGGATCCGGACTCCCGAGGTGGTGCGCACGCGCGACCGAGGAAAGAATCTGCGGGCCAATCCATGCACTGCGAAATGTCCATGCCTTGACCGACTGGAGCGTGAGTGGACCCGACAGATACAGGCGCGCTTCCCGCTCGCATTCCGCCCGGTGCGATTCGCTGACCCGGAGTTCGTCCAGGTAACAGAAATTTCGAACACCCACCGCGCGAAGAATCCGGTGCGCAATTCCATTTGAGGGTGAGGTAGTAAGAATCACCGGCTCCCAGCCGCGATCCATCAGCGGGGCGAGCAGCATCGCCTCGATTTTGAGCTGGTATATGTTGTTCGTGAGCGAAAGCACCAGCACCCTGCCAGCGCGTGTAGCTGGTTGGCGGTCCCGCAGTATCCGCGTGCGTCTGTAGAAGCGCAAATAGTCCCGCCAGACCCGCAGCTCCCGTTTGGGTTGCAGGACAAGCCTGGCAAGATCGGGAACCCCGGGGAGGCCGCGCAGGCCTCGGAGAATCGAGTTCAGCGTCTTGCCCGCAGCAGCAGCTCGGCGTGTTTCAGGTCGTCGACCGTATCAATGTCGATCGAGTCGAGCTCGGACATCTCGTAGCCAACCGTCTTCTCGCCATACAGCTTCCCGGACCTGATCACGTCAGGTCTCGTTATCAGGATTGCGGGGCCGTTGCGCGCGAACAAGACCGGCTTGTCCTGACGCCGGGTCGCTTCCGATCCCCTGCCCTTTGCCGGCTTCAGAATTCCGTCGGTGAGTTCCATCAGCGAGCCTGGCGAATACCGATGCTGCACCCGTACCACAGATACGACTGTGTCCGGCGCTCCTGTGTGAAACAATCTGATCGCCGCATCTATGTGGGCGCTGGTTCTGAGCGGCGATGTCGGTTGGAGGAGGGCAATTCCCTCCGGCGCTCCTCCATTGTGTTCCATCCACTCCAGTGCGTTTTGTATTACAGCCAGCATCGGAGTGTCATCCAGGGCAAGGCTGGGCGGGCGTTCGAATGGTACCTCCGCGCCAAACTCCCTGGCGGCAGCGGCAATGTCCGGATCATCCGTGGACACAATCACACGGGAGAGCTTCGACCCTCTGGCCGCGGTGACCGTGTGCCAGAGCAGCGGCTTGCCCGCGCAGGGTGCGAGATTCTTGCCCGGAATCCCCTTGGATCCTCCCCGTGCTGGAATCAGGCCGACTATCACTGGCTAGTAGGTGATGCGCTTCTGAACCGTCACCTGCGCGGTCGAGAGAATTTCCGCGATTCGCCGCCCCGCGTTCCCATCACCGTAAACAGTGTTTCGTGAGTATGGCCCGTGAGCCGCCTGGGATCTGATTGCATCTGCGATTGCATCACGCTGGTGGGGCGCGTCCAGGACATTCATCCCGCGCTCACGTCCTGCCTGCCTCGAGCCGATGTTGACTGTCGGTGTCCCTATGAACGCACCCTCCCGGATCCCGCTGGACGAGTTCCCCACAAGGCACGCTGTCATCTTCATCAACCTGATGTAGGTATCGACGGGAAGATTCTTGAAAAAGTGAAACCCCTTGTCCAATCCGCGCTCGCGCCACTTCCTGATTCCCCGCGCGATGTCGTCCGAGCCCGCGTCGGCGTTTGGCCACAGGACGATTGCCTGGATGCCGACTGCCTTGACCGCTTCGAGCGTTTCGGTGATATCCGCTTCGCCTTCACCATACTCAGTCGTGACTGGATGCTGCGAAACAAGCACGAATGGCTTCGTCATGTCCAGCTTCTCGCCGACGCCGTCGGCAAAAAGTGCGTCCGACAACGATTCGCCTCCCGCCAGTATCTCCGAGACAAGATCGACGCGGGGGCAGCCGACACAGTGCACCGTACTTTCTGGCTCGCCGAGCCTGATGATCCGTTCGCGTGCACCCTCGCTCGCCGGAAAGTGCAGGTGGGCAAACTTGGTCACGGCATGACGAATGCTTTCGTCGATCGTGCCGCTGACCTCGCCGCCCATGGTGTGTGCGACCGGGATATTCATGTAGGCTGCCGCGAGCGTCGTCGCCATCGTCTCGAAGCGGTCGCCCACTGTGAGCACGAAATCAGGCGCTATCTGCTCGAAGATGGTTGGCAGCTCCAGGAGTCCAAGCCCGGTGGACTTCGCCATCGTCGTGGGCGTCTCACCCTCGATGAGCATGTGCACGCGCGCCGTGATCGGAAATCCATCGCGCTCGATGAGGTTGACTACCGCTCCATACCTGTCGAGCAGGGCAGATGCCCCGGCCACCACCTGAAGTTCAAGCGCTGGATGATCCTGGATGGCGCGCAAAGCCGACTTGATGCTGCTGTAGTTGGCCCGGGAACCGATGACAACACAGACCTTTCGCTTCGCCCCTGCGCTCACGCGAAATCCTCGCGGGTAAGCAGGCGTTCGGGGTCCAGGTCGCGCGCCGCAGTCCTGCCGATGTAATGCGGCATCTCACTAGCCGGAATTCCGGTTCCTGGCCGCTTCACCGTTATCAGGTCAGGTGAAATCATTTCGCCCTTTCTTACTGCCCGGGTAACGACGAGGCTCTTCTCGAAAGTCTCCTTCATGGTCCTGTAGCGCGCAGCGCTGCCCTTCTCTACGGGAGAGTCGAGCATCTCGGAAATTGCGTGCACACCCCGAACGCAGTCGGCGAGCTCCCGCGGCTCCAGCGAGTGCCGCGCGTCGCTCCCATACATCAGGCGGCTGAAGGTAAAATGCCTTTCAATCACGGACGCACCGAGAGCTACCGCTGCGAACGTCGCGTAGTTCGTGAGAGTGTGATCGGAAAAGCCGACTGGCACATTGTACCGCTGCTTCATTTCAGTCATCACGTTCAGGCCAACCTGGTCATTCTTGCAGGGATACTCCGAGGAACACTGCATCACGACAAGGTCGCACCCTTTCAGAGTTTCCACTGCAGCGTCGAGCTCTGCCCAGCTGCTCATTCCGGAGGAGAGCAATACAGGCTTTCCTGTTCGCGCTATGCGTTTCAGGAGCGGGATGTTGGTGACTTCGCCGGATGGGACCTTGTACCGCCTGAGGCCAATTGATTCGAGCAGATCCACCGCCTCCACCGAAAAAGCCGAGGAAAGAAATTCAACTCCCGTTTCCTCGCAGTGCTTTTGGATTGCCGACCACTGATCCCTGGAGAATGCAGTGCGCTCGAAGTACTCGTACCGCGGTTCCGTCGCGAAATAGGCCGGGGCTGGCGCGCTTCGAAGCGTCTCAGCTGACGCGATGTGGGTCTGGAATTTTACGACATCCACCCCGGCTTCTGCCGCGGCGTCAATCAACTTCAGGGCATTGCCGAAACTTCCGTCGTGGACGGAGCCGATTTCAGCAATGACTTCAACCTTCGCCGGGCCCGCGCGTGTCGCCATGCACCAATATAAGGTTCAGTCGGCTTTCCGAAGACCCTTTGCGGAAGTTCCGAACTGTAAAGTGAGGCCACGAACCAGCCAGACCGCCCCGGGGAGCAGTGACAAGATAAACCTCGCAACCAGGGGGATACCAGCCTGTCCCGACCGCATCAATACCAGCACCTTCTCCCGAAAATCCCTGTACTCACCGACGGCAAAATACTCCATGGCTACCCGGCGCATCGCGTTCGCGTGTATGGCACCGGCCTGACGTCGCACGTCAGGAGGAGCGTCCGCCAGGGCCAGCGAAAGCATTTTCAGCTCGCCCAGCTCCATTTGCCGGAGATTCCGGGAAAGTTTCTGGCCACCCATTCGATACACGACCAGCGCCTCGGGAATCGCGACTATCAGGTGCTCGCGCGCAATCCTGCTCCAGAGTTCCCGGTCTTCGCATGCCTGCATGTCCGGCCCGAATTGATCCGCTCGGAAACCGCCCACCTTTTCCACCACGTCACGCCGTACCATCACCGAGGAAGTTGCGTCCACAAAATTCTCGTAGAAAAGCCCCAGGTAGGCATTGTCTGGCACAGGATGGCGCTGCAACCCCACTGGGCTTCCCCGCTCATTCACGATTTCAATCGCCGTATAAACCAGACCCGTCTGCGGATTGCGATCGAACTCCTGTATCTGGCGCGCGAGCTTTTCCGGCTTCCAGGCATCATCGTCATCCAGAAAGCAGATCAGCTTCTGGGTAGCCATTGAAATCCCGGTATTCCGGGCAGCAGCCACGCCCTGATTCTTCTGACGGATATACCGGATGCGAACATCGCCCAGGTACTCCCTGCACAGGTCTCCGGTCGCATCGGTACTGCCATCATCCACGAGAATCAATTCGAACGCCTGCTCGGTCTGGGCCAGCACGCTGTCGATCGCGTTGCGGAGAAACCCGCGCGTGGCGCCATTGAAGGTCGTGATTATGACTGAAACCTTGAGATCGCCCACTAGATCCTCGTCCATCTTTCTGGCACGATACCCGACCTGACGTTCGGGGCCGCAAACCATCTTTGCGGAGCCACCACCTGCCGGTGCTCATTCGCGCCGAGCCATGCACCCCACCAGCCAAAACTGCTGTTGCTGATAACGTGGTGGTCGCAGCTGGCCATCAGGTGTATCTCCTCGTGGTCGGCGGAATCCCCGGTCAGTTCCACCACCGTCGTTCGAGCATCGAACTGCAGGTGCTCGCGGGCCCAGTCCCTGTCGTCCGAAAAAACAAATGCACGCAGAGGTCCGTGCCCGGCGACGAGCAGCTGGATCGCACTGCGATAATAGCTGGCCTCCTGCACGCCGTGATAAGCGAGGTTCGCGGGATTTGCCATATAGTCCCCGCGGCGGACGTGAACCGACACAGACGGCTGCTCGCGAATTTGGGCAAGGTATTCCTGGCCACGCGCCGAGAGCGGCTGCCTCAGCGAAAACTCGCGTCGAATATCGAGCGCGTGATCAATGAAATACTTTTCCGACTGCCAATATCCGCTCAGGTAAACGGGAGGCCGCAATCTCAGCGCTGCCGCATTGAATCCGCCAAAGCGGTCCTCGACTACGCGGCGATATCGAAGGGGAAGAATCCTGTCCGCGCCCTTTCGGAGTCGCTCGAGCGGCCCCCTCTCGAGCCGCATGTGCGCCGCCTCATCGCTGTCAGCCACTCGTGCGACAATGGAGAATCCGGAAAGCGCAAAGACACGGCGCGTCACGCCGGCATAGGTTCTCTCGAGCACTGATGTATCCAGCACAACCTCGGCACCGGTTCGCAGCGCAATGCTTCGCGCAAACGCGTACTGGAACATCTGGTTGCCGAGACCGCCCATGAGACCACTGCAAACAACAGTTGAATCAGGCATTCGCCTTTAACGGCATTCCCGAGAGAATTTCGAGCGCCTTCCGCTCGAAGTCGTCAATATCCCGGTTGGTAAACGTCACAGTTTCTGGAGGACGAACTGCTGCATCGCTGGCAAGTGTTGCGCACCCGCAAAAGATCGCCTCTTCCAGGCTGATGGCGTATCCATCATTGCTCGTCGGGCGGACCATCAGGTCGGCCCGACGAAAAGCAGGCCACACTTCACGCTGCCCGGTGAGGAACTCGAAGTTGTCGCTGAGGGACTTCTCTCTCAGCTGCTTTCGGGTCTTTTCCAGATATTCCCTGTTCATGTCGGCGTTGCCCACTGCAAACAGCATCCCCACACGTGGGTACCTGCTCTGGAGTCGGCCGATCAACTCGACACAGAGATCGAGGCCGTACAGATCGATGTCATTGTAGAAAAGCAGTTGAGAAGCGTTCGCAACCAGAAGGGGTGACCGGGTCCGAATGAATTCCATGGTTTCAGCGGGATACTCAGCCAGCACCCTCGCTTCATCCTCGACAGGCGGTGGAAGGAATGCACTGCGAATCGTGACCGACGGCGTGAGCTCGAATTCGGCACGCACGTAGTAGTCGCGCGCTGCCTCACTCACAAAAACCACTTCATCCGCACGCTTCAGGATTCTGGCAAAAAGGGCTTTGCGTATCCCCTCCAGCTTCCTCTTGTAAAGCGGCGTTCCATGATCCATGTAGGTGAGGCGCTTGCGGAACGGGCGGAGCACGAGCGCAGCCATGGCGCTGAAGTCGAACGCGTGAATCTGAAATTCCGCAAACCGCGGATCCAGCATCATGCGAGCCAGAGCCCATGCTTTTCGAATACCGCGCGATCCGGCGACGTCCACATTCACGACCGTCTTGCCTTCGCTCTGGAGTTTGCGGCTCAGCCTTCCGATATGAACGCTGACACCGCCGAGCGGCGGAGGAGTGGGACCGATCAGGTAGTAGCGGGAAACACTCATGTCAGAGTTCGGTGCCGCGAAGCCTGCGAACCAGACGTGTTGCCTGATCGAGCAACCCTGCCCTGCCGATCACCCGCTTGATCAGCGCTTTCGCATTGTGACCTACCCGCCTGCGCTGCATCGACGCAAAGCCACGCGCGGTTCTGTGCGGATCGTCGAACGCAATCTCCTGCCACGATCCCGTTTCCGGACTCGAAGGGTCATAGAAAATTCCCGACCACTTGCGCGTAAAAGCCTCCCAGTCGGCGCGCTCTCCCTCGAAATTGGTCGCCCTTACTGTCGTGTTCGCGTGCGAGTAGTGCTCGATGAAGGATTCTGGCGACGCTTCGCAGACATACCCCGCATGCCAGAGCTTCAGCGCAAGATCAGAATCACCATGATAGAAGCGAAACGTCTTCTCATCTGCGTATCCAACTTCCTCGAGTGCCGACTTGAGATAAAGGCCGTGATTGATGAAGACCTTTTTCCCAAGAGTCAGGCCGACATTGTACAGAGTCTGCTCGGGCCAGTTGCGCCAGTAGAAAGCGAGGCCGCCCAGCCTCACTCCTTCGGCGGTCCGCTGCCGGAACCGTGCAAGTCCATTTCGAATTGCGCCGGGCACCACGAGGCAGTCGTCGCTGATCATGCAGATGTATTCCGCGGCAGCAGAGCGAAAACCCAGATTCATGAAATAACCCCACGAGCGCCGCTCGACTGGCTTCCCGTTCCACATTCCCCGATTGTGCTGCACAATCGTGAGCACATCTCTCTGACCGGCGAGCCATTCGATGGACCCATCGGTTGACCCGCCATCCACGACTATGATCTCGTGAGGTACCGACTGCAGCTCCTGACGCACGCTCGCGATGGTGCGCTTGAGAAAGAACAGGCGCTGGTAACTCCCCAGCACCACGGAAACTTCTGCAGTCACGCTATGTCCTCGAAACCTGGTTTGACGGGCCTTGCTGCCGGCGATCGCTCGCCAGCCAGCATACGGTCGTATAATGCCATGTAATCGTCCACCTGCTTCGTAAGAGAGAAACGAGCGGCCGCATCATGGGCAGCATTCTGTCCAAGTTGCAGGCGCATGGCATCATCGTCCAGCAGGATCTCTGCGGCTGCGGCGAGTGCCTGTCCATCCCCCGGTTCGGTGACGATGCCTGTTGCGGTCGAAATACCCGACTGATTCGCGGCGCTGAAACGAGCGTCGGCAAGCGAGTGGATCTGTTCTGGAATCCCGCCGACTCCCGTTGCGGCGACAGGCGTTCCGCATGCGAGAGCCTCTATTATAGTATTGGGAAAGGTGTCTGCTCTCGCAGCATGCATATAGATGTCGGCCGCCCTGTAGAAGTCGGCAACCTCCGTTCTGTCGCCGCGAAATGGCTCGAACCTTATTGTTGCCGTCCCCACCGATTCCTCATCGCCACTCTCCCCGAGCCCCACGAACAGCACCTTTGGCGAGTCTGTTCGCCGGCCAAGTATCTCCACTGCGGCGCGAAGCGTGTAATAGTCCTTCCACCGGTTTTCGCGGATCCCGTTGGCAGCGAATAGCACGATCGCGGCATCCTGTGGAAGGCCAAGCCGCTGCCGCGCGGCGATGCGACTGCCTGGCCTGAAAACACTGGTGTCAACGCCGTTGGGAATCACCACTTTGTCCACCGCTGCCTGCGACAGGATGGAACGCTCTGCTTTTCGAAGGAGCCACGCTGACGGCGACACCAGGTACAGCCGACTCCTCGCATAAATCTCGCGTTTGCGCTCCCAGTTACCGGCGGTGCCATCCCGTGCTATCGCTGGCGGAATTGAAAGGTCAGGGCACGATCCGCATCCGATTTCCCAGCGTCCGCAGTCGAACGAGTGCGCGCAATGTCCTGAAAGCAGCCACGCATCGTGCAGCGTAATGGCCGTGGGAACCCGGGACGTGAGCCAGGGCAAGGCGCGAAGATCAAAATATTCGCCGTGCAGGTTGTGCAGGTGCAGAATGTCGGGAGATTCCGGCGGCAGTCCCGGAATAGTCCAGGTACCGGGAAAGTCGAAATTCTCCCTCCCGGCGAATCTCGCCACAGCCGAGCGTGGCGATCCGACATCCCGAAGCAGCTGTGCAAGTCTCGACGCGCCGCGCACGCGGGAGAAAGTCCTCCCGGTAAACGCTGCAGCCCCATTCCATGCCCGCGCCCAGGAGGAACGCCTTGCATCATTGGGGATCGCGAAAATGTCGGGATCGCTGCCCCGTTTCGTTCCTGCCGCAATCCAGCTTTGCAGTCCCCGGCGCCTGAATTCCGCATGAAGCGACGCAGCTACTGTAGCAGCCCCGCCGATTGAGTCGGTAGTCGAAACCTGAAGAATCTTCATCGCGAAACCGCCAGGTCAGCTGGCAAGCCAACTCCTCATCCGCTCGCCGAAAACCTCCGCGCTCCAATTGCGGATCAGGACTCGAGGCACCGCCAGCCGTTCCACGTCTGCTTTTATCGGTGCGGGAATATTTGCGCATGCAATGTCGTAGCCCGCTGCGCCGACGCAAGAAACTGTCGTGGAATCGAACTCCGACTCCGTGCCGAACGGATAGGCAAATGCTGATATGGGTTTTCCTGTAATCGCCTGGAGTGCACTACGATCCGCAGAAATCTCCCTGCGCTGCTCATCGGCGCCCAGATGGGATAACGCCGGGTGATTCACGGTGTGCCCCCCAATATCGACGAACTTGCCTGCAGCAAGCTCCGAGAGTTCAGACCGGGAAAGCCCCCGGTGTGAATCTCGCACGGTGAGCTGTACTCCCCGCTCCGATGCCATTCGATCGATCGTCGCCGTGCGCTCAGCGGGCGCCATGAATTTCAGCTTTCTGCATGCATCAAGGTACTCGACCTTTTCCGGTGTATCGGCCGGCCGGGTAACGTCCCATGCCGCCTGCGATCCGGACAGAAAAATCTGCTCGGCCTCGTCCCACCACATTTCCCGCTTGCAGTCGACGAAACCGGAGCTCACAAAAACGGTGGCCTGTATACCGCTCTCCTCAAGAATCGGCTTCGCGAACAGGAGATTATCGAAGTAGCCATCGTCGAAGGTGACGCTTACGGAATCTGGCGGCAGGCCGAGTCCCGCCTGAGCTACCATATCCGACAGGGAAACAACATTGCAGCGAGTCTTTAGCCACTGCATTTGCGACCTGAAGTTTTCTGGAGAGACACACAGGAGCTGCGGGTCTATTCCGGGCGAAAACACCCGGTGGTAGAGAAGCACGCGCGGGCCGCCTGGTTCCCGCTTGCCGAGCAGCGCAGCGAGCCAGCTCTTCATGCCTGCCTCAGTCCGTAACTACAGGCATGCAAGGTGGAATCGCTTTCGAAAGGTCATTCTTTGACGGCGCGTACTGTGATAAGCAGCTGGTAGTCCGCGTCGTTGTGCTGAAGGCGGTCCTCGCCGAGATCCTCCACGGCAAGACCCTGCAGGTAGGCGACAGCCGCCGCCACGTTCCCATAAGAACGAACTTCGATGCGGGGCGCGAATATATCGAACGCCTTCTCAGCCGACGCGGTCGTGAATCGCCAGTATTCGCCCCAACGATCCATGTCGTACCGCGAGATCTGCGAAATCCCCGGGAGCGTGGCGAGCACTACTCCGCCCGGCTTCAGGATTCGGTGCACAGTCCGCACCGCTCCCTCGACGTCATAGATCGTATTCAGAGTCTGCGTGAGGATGACACAGTCAAACCGGTCCGACTCGATCGTATCGCCTACGGTAAGATCGCCGATTATCGTAGCGCCCTGCGCCCCCTCCGAAAGGTGGAGGATGTCCGCGCGCGTGACGTTGGTGCCCCCGAACATCCGCGTATAGGTGGCGTCCGCAATCTCGAGGGTGTTTCCCCGGATGTCCGCCGCATGCTCGGCGAGAAACCTGTTGATGTAGTACCGGCAGATCGGCAGCCCTCGATCCATTCCGAACACGCGGCTGACAGGCTCCCTGCGCCGCATCGTTCCCCAAACAACCGGACGCCGAAGGCCGATGGGAATCGCGCGAACCAGCCGCCCCATAACGCGGGAAAAGAGCGACACCCCTGGCGCCGACATCAGTGTGTTCCGGTCTCCGAACCCTGATGGGTCACACCACCCGCGGGTGGAAGGTCGATGAATGGCTCGTGTTCAATCAGTCGCTCGCACAGTGCGTCGAGAGTGGCATTTCCTTCCGGTCCGATATCTGCCCAGCTCGTAGCTCCGAACTCGCCGGCCTTCGGCATGAGTGGAAATTCGAAGATACCGCGAAAACGGATCAGGTATGCCATCCGCTCCGCCCGCGCGATCTCTTCGGGCGCGAGCCGATTCTGGAAAGTGCCCGCGTCCAGCAGCGCGCGCATATGCTCTCCGGACTGAATATCGACTGTAAAACCCTTTCCAGCGTAATATGGACCGGCCGCAACCCAGGGCTTGATGCCGCGCAGTGGAAGCTCGATTCCGAGAGTCGAGGTGTACACCATCGCCACGTTCGCAAGGCTCGCCAGTGCATAACTGTTCACGGTGGCACTGCCTTCAATCAGGTGAACGTTGCGCGGAACATCGGCAAACTGTTTCCGAATCGCCTCGCACACAGGCACCGGCGGCTTGAAGTGGTCGGGTAGCCTGGCCTCGGCGGGGTGTGCTCGAATTACCAGTTCGACATCGGGATGACTGGCTGCATAATCGACTGCCTGGTAAAGCCAGTCGTACATGCTTGTGAAGGCCGTCTCGAATCCCACTGACGACGCATCCCAGGAAAGATTGGGAAAGAGAACAATCACTGGAACCCCGGCCCGCAGCCCCAGCTCGGCGCGAATTTCCTGGTCATTGTTCGCCCCTCCAGCTGCGTATCCGGCCCAGGGTGTAACCTCACCCTTCGACCAGAGACTGAAGTGCTCGCGCAGTGCGCTCAGCTCATCGGGCGTGAGCGGCGTGTCAAGCAATTTCTGCCATACCGCCGTGTGCCGTGTTTCGTGGGCGATATCGTTCACGGCAAACACTACCCCGGCCGGACTTATCTGGTAGTCCTCCCAGGTCACGTACTGGATGTTTCGCTTTACGGCGTGGTAGATGAACGGCGACCACTGCAGGAACTTTCCGTTCGCGGTGCAGAGAATGTCGGGCTGAAGCTTGTCGAGCATTCGTCCCGCAGCACGACTCGTCAGGATCGCCGAACTGACACAGTCCCGGAAAACTTCTCCGACCTTTCCCGAAAGGTCGAATGGAAATCCCTTGAAGTACTGAAAGAGATTGAAAAACGCCAACTGGCCAACAGGCACTCCGTCCTCGACGAGGTGGCGAAGCTGACCAATCTCGGCATTCTCGGCGATGTGGACAGCTTCACGGCGGTCAGCATCGGTGAGGTAATCCTTCATCGCGCCATGTGGCAATCCGAAGGCATCGAACCTTCTGGCAACGCTGGCGTGACACTCTCCGCACGGAGGGCGGTCCTGCGTCGAAGTCATCAGCTCGCAGTATTTGGGCAACCCCCCGCACGCAAACATTGTTACGTCGTGCCCGCGCTCCCGCAACGCAGCGGCCAGCGTGTACTCCACAATTCCATAAGGCCATCCAAACTGGCTGTTGAACAAAACCTTCTTTGGCTTCGCCGCGGGACGCACCGGGTTGCCCCTGTGATACCGCTTTCGCATAGCCGCGATTCGGTCCCACATGGCTTCCTGGTCTTCGATTCCGCGAAGGCTCCGGTAAAGCCGCTTCAGCCCTTGCGGCGCATGCTTCCGCAGGAGATCGCGCAGCCCGCCGGGGCTCGCGCCGTTCAGTTCCGCCAACGAGCGTCCTCGAAGTCGGTGATCACGCCGTTGCGAACGAGATCGGCGACTTCACTGATCCCATCCGGAACAGATCGAGTCGTCTGGAAACCGAGCGCATCATTGATCTTCTTGAAGGTCACGCGGTAGTCGCGCGGGTCCTCCGCCTTGTGAACGAACTTCACCCTGGCGTCGGGTGCGTGCTCCTTGATCAGCTCCACAAGCTGCTGTTTCTGGTAGTTCTGATCGGTCGACCCGACGTTGAACACCTCGCCCTTTACCTTGGCTTCAGGTGCCTCGAGCACAGCGATGATTCCGCGAGCCATGTCGCGTACGTGGATATAAGGCCGCCACATGGTCTCTCCGAACACTGTCAGCTCTTTCCTGGCGACCATTTCCATCGTGAATTCATTCACCGTGAGGTCGAAGCGCATCCGCGGCGACACGCCGAACACGGTTGCACAGCGCAGCGCGGTCGCACAGAACCCCTTTTCTTTTCCAGCCGCCAGAACTGCGTTCTCCACGGCAACCTTGGTTTCAGCATACAGCGAGACTGGCGCGAGCTCGGCCGTCTCATCGACATAGCCGTTGGGGTCCTTCATGCGGCCATAGTTGCTGCAGGTAGAAGCGAATACAAAACGCTTTACTCCAGCGGCCTGGGCGCGCTTCAGGAGATCCAGCGACACATCCAGGTTGACGCTCTTCGCCAGCTCCGGTTCGCGAGCACAGGCAGGATCTCCCACGATGGCAGCGAGATGGACAACCGAGTCGACGCCTTCGAGCGCGGCGGAGACAACCTGCTGGTCACGCAGGTCTCCCTTGATGAACTCGAAATTCGGGTGTGACCAGACCGGAAGCAGCGGCTGACCGCCATATGCGAGCCAGTCCACCGCGCGGACCTTGTGCCCCTTCTCGAGCAGCATGGGAATCAGGGTCGATCCTACATATCCTGCGCCACCAGTTACAAGAACCTTCATTGAATTCGCTCCGCTATTACGCGTCCAATTTCGAGTGATGCTGTTGCAGCCGGGGACGGAGCATTGAGCACGTGAAGAGCCTGCTCTCCGTCAACCATGACAAAGTCATCGCAAAGTTTTCCATCGGGCATGACAGCCTGGGCCCGGATTCCCGGTACTGACGGAACGATATCCGCCGCCTTTACTTCGGGAATGAGTTCCTGAAGGCTTTTTACGAACTGGGCCTTGCTGGCGGACCGGGCCATTTCTTTCATCCCTTCCCTCCAGTGCACCGCAGCCAGCCGCCAGAAACCTGCATAACCAGCAATGCTTGCGGCGTCGGCCCAGTTGAGTGCCGCCTTTTTGTAACCCTCGCGCGCAAGACTCAATACGGCGTTGGGTCCGGCGTGAATTTCACCACTCACCATCCGGGTGAAATGTACACCGAGGAAGGGGAAATCCGGATTGGGTACGGGATAAATAAGGTTCCTGACCAGGTGCCGTTTTTCAGGAACGAGGTTGTAGTACTCACCCCTGAACGGGATGATCCGCACCCTGGGATCCACGCCGTCCATCCGGGCCACCCGATCGCTCTGAAGGCCGGCGCAGTTGACGAGAATCCGGGCCCTGATCTCGACCCCGCCGGCAACCAGCACTTTCTCCCTGCCCCGCGTGCGTATTGATGTCACAGGGGCCGACATCCGAACCTCACCGCCGCGCGCCGTCAGCTGCCGGGAAAGCTCCCGGGTGACCGCCGGATAGTCGGCTATCCCGGCATCCGGAACATGCAGTGCAGCGAGACCCCTGACATGAGGCTCGAACTCCAGGAGTTCCCGCGAGTCCAGCCGCGTGACGGTGACACCATTTTCTGCGCCCCGCCGTTGAAGAAGTTCCAGACCTTCAACTTCTGCGGGTTTCGTCGCGACGATGACCTTGCCGCAGATGTCGTGACTGATGCCGTGCGCCTGGCAGAAGGCGACCATCCGCCGGCTTCCTGTTACAGCGAGCCGGGCCTTGAGCGAGCCCGGCTTGTAGTAGACGCCGCTGTGAATGACGCCGCTGTTGTGTCCCGACTGGTGGCCGGCGAGCTGTGCTTCCTTTTCCAGGACGAGGATCTTTGCCCCGTGCATCGAATCCGACAGGGCATGCGCCGTGGCGAGGCCGACGATGCCTCCGCCGACAATGACTACATCAACTGTCACGCCTTCGCGAAATCCTGCTGCGCCTGCTCGAAATCAGAATGCTGCCCGATGTCGAGCCAATACTCATGCACGGGGAAACTCGCCACGGGCCGGCCAGCCGCCACCAGCTTTTCGATCAGCTCCGTCATGTCGAACCGCTCACCGTCGGGGATGTACTGGTGGACCGTCGGCTCGAGAAGGTAAATGCCCGCATTCACGAAAAAGTTGAGAGTGGGCTTCTCGGAGATCTTGCTGACGTATGCACCTTCGCACTCTATCACTCCAAACGGGACCGGCACGTCGTACTTACGCACCGCGACAGTCATGTCGGCTTTGTGTTCCCGATGGAAGGCGATAAGGGCCCCGAAATCCACGCGCGTAAGAATGTCGCCGTTGATGACGAGCATGGGCTCCTTCTGCTCCTTCACCAGACTGAGCGCCCCGGCCGTTCCAAGCGGGCGTTCCTCGGAGACGTAGTTGATGTCAACGCCGAAGTCACGTCCGTCGCCGAAATACTCCGTGATTTTTTCCGGACGATAATGGGTCGTCACGTTCACCCGCTTGATGCCCGCCTGCTTGAGATGATCGAGCATATGCGCCATCACCGGCTTGTCACCAACCGCCAGCATTGGCTTCGGCGTGTCCGCAGTCATCGGACGAAGACGCATGCCGAAGCCGCCGGCCATCACCATGGCGTGTACACCCTTTTCGTCCGCGTGCACCAGGTCGCTGCGCAGAAGCAGCCCGGCAACCCTGCCCTCGTCGTCCAGAAGAGAAAGCTGGTTGACGATGAAGTTCTTGCGGCGGTCCATCATCTCGAGCGCTTCTTCCGCCGAAATGTTGCAGGGCGCAACAACCGGGTCCTTCGTGGCGATGCTGATACAGGGATCGTGGGACGGGACGTGTCTCAATATCCCCCGGCGATGGTCGCCGTCCGTCAGGACACCCAGAAGCCGCCTGTCTTCGTCAACCACGAGGAGGACTCCAGCGCCGCCCTTGTCCAGCACATCGACGGCCTCTGAGATGGGCATAGTGGGCGGAACGAGTACTCGCTCCAGCCTCGCTACCATGTCTGGGTGGTCAAATGGCAATGGCTTCATGGATCAGGAATCTAGTCACTTCGCGCACAACCATTACGGCAGGCGATGACTCAGGATCGATCTACTATCGCGGCCCGGCCAGTATAGTCAACCCTGTGAAGCATGATGGGGGGATCAAAGGTCGAGAAGAACTCGTCAACGGCCCGGCGGGCACCCTGCCAGTGCCCATAATCGTCGATGATGATGACCGCCCCGTGTGGCATCCTCGGAACCAGGTGTCTCAGCTCATGGGCCGTGGATTCGTACCAGTCGGTGTCGAGGCGAAGCAGTGCAATCTGCTCGGGTGCCCGTGAGGGCACCGTCTGCTCGACCATCCCCTCCACGAAGTGAATCCGCTCCGGGGCGTAGCCACTGGTCGCAATGTTCTTCTTGACGTCCTCGAGAGAAGCCCAGGCCCATACCGAGTCCCCCTCCACGCGCGATTCTGCTTCCAGGAGGGTCTGCGCCGTCGAACCGTCGCGTGCGACGTCAAATTCGGTAGGCGCACTCATGCCTGAAAATGTGTCGAAAAGGTAAAGGTCGCGGGACTCGCTGTTCAGCGTTTTCAGCATCTTTGCCGCGGCCAGCATGCTTCCGCCCCGCCACACTCCGCATTCCACAATCGTCCCGGGTATCCTGCGCCGCTCGATGTAGTGGATCGCCTCGCACATCGCATTGATTCTTTCCGGCGATGTCATGGTGAACGGGCGCACAGAATCTATGATGTCCTGGATGCGCGGATCGATGTCCTCGGCAACCGGGAGCGGCTGCGGAGGCACAATGCGAGCTATGTTCAGCCCGAACACTCGCAGCAACGCGTTGAGAAGACGTGCGGCGCGCTTCAGCAAGCTAGTTGATTGTCTCGCGGATTAGCTGAAAAGCCTCGCCGTATTCAACGCCGATCGTTGCGCCACGGTATCTCGCCAGCGCGCGGATTGCCGACGCGCCGCGTGGCATTAGATCCGACTGTCGTTCAGTCTCGAACATTCCCATGATCTCGATCTTCTTTTCGATATGCCCGGTAATGTCGCTGAACACTGTCGGAAGAAACACAGGTCCGGAACCTGGCGGCGCCGCGTCGGTGGACGAAAGAGTCTCATACGCGAGCACGCGCTCCACTCCAAACTTCTTCATGTGAAACGGCTTCAGGACGGACATCACTGCGCGAAACAGGGCCGCGTGATCGGAATGCACGTCTCCGCCGTGCACGAGATACACGATCTGTGGCCTGATCTCGGTGAGTGCGTCTGCAAGGCTCTTGATCAAATCGGCCTGCGGAACAGTCTCGAGCCGTGCGGTTGGGAATCCCAGCCGGCGGTGGGAAGCGGTGTTGTAGGCCGCCGCCACCTGATCGACCTGTTCCCCCGCCCTGCTGACTACTTTCTCAGAATGCCATTCAGGAAATGGCTGCGTCGCAACAACCCAGTGAACCAGGTCGCCCGCCGCTCCATGAGCAAGCAGGGTTCCTCCGGCGCCGAGGGTTTCATCGTCTGGATGCGCCGATATTGCGAGGACACGTTTCATTGGGGACAAAGGTGCCATTGTTGCTGCTTAGCGTCCAGTCCAATGAGAAAGCGAACCGCTGGATTCTATCAGAGCACCCGATTCGCGTCCCACATTGGCCAGCATGTCGAGGATGGACAGATCGGGAATAAACTCACCCCATAACTGCTGATACCTGGGCGAGTGGAACTGGTAGGTGCTCAACTTTACACCTGCATCCTGGAACTTCTCCGGTTCTATGTAGCGAAGGGACCCCTCACCCTGGCCCGAGATGTAATCCGTCGCGCCGAGCTCCTTGAGAATGGCAAGGATATAGTCAGCGCCTCGCAAACCGGCACCTGATGCCTCCATGTCCGATGCACGCACCACCTTCGTGCTGGCGCCAAGCGCGCTCAAGCATCTGCACATGAAGGTGAAGTCGAGTTCCGCGATGTTCGGCCACTCGGGGCGCAGATAGAGATCCCGCACCGTATCGCCCACGAGGGAAAAGCTGGTCGCGCGGCCATAGGAAAGCTCGATCGTTCGCCAGTGCTTCCCCGCCCATTTTGCCGGCAGCTCCACCGGAATGTTTACGTAGGGCAGCATGTCGCTGCGGCGAAGCACCGGAACGGTAAGCCATGCGGCTCCATTGGCGGTCTTCACCTGGTTCCGGTTCCCGAAATGCTTTCCGCGGGGATATTGGACCGTGTCGTACAGGACGAAGACGTCGCTCTTCAGGATCTTGAAGAAATACCCGGGCCACGGAATGTACTGGGGCTGATGGATTGAAACGATCATGCTCGCCTGTTCATCTCCGCCAGAATCACATCCGCAACCCGTCGACCACCAAGACCATCGACGGTCCGGAGCATCCTGCCCGACATCTCGCTGCGTGTCTTCACATCGCCGGCAAGCTGCTCGATCGCGACAGCAAGGCGCGAAGCCAGGTCGGCGGCCGGACCCCCAAGATCGAGAACCCCGCAAGTCTCCGTGAAGAAAAGAGCGTTCTCACGCTGAACCGGATTCTGGCTCAGCGCAATTGCGGGAGTTCCAGTCGCGGCTGCTTCACTGAGAGTATTGCCTGCGGCGAGCACTGCAATGTCCGAGCGCAGGAGCGCTTCAGCCATGCTGTCCACATGGCGAGACACGGAAACGGAGAGATCCCGGGCGCGTCTCTCCGCCATCGCGGAATGCTCGAAAGCCGGTCCCATAAGCAGCGTCCACTCGACGGACCGCGGTGTCCGTGCGACCGCATCGAGAAAGACCGTCGTGAAATTCTCGAGATCCGCTCCTCCGAAAAACACAAATCCCCGCTCGCATTTCCCCACGGGTCTCGACTCGCGCGCTTTCCGCGCGTGTGCATACTCCGGCGGCAAGATCAGGTACTCGACCCCTCGGAGCGAACGTGAGGAGCCGGTTTTCTGGCTTGCCTCACTCCTTGCCGGCAGCGCATTTACCTGAATGTCGCACTCGACGTCGCGGTCCCCGGGATCATCCATGAATACTACGGTAGTGACATTCTCACTGGTGAGAAGCTGTTTTGCCTTGGGCGACAGGTCGTGATCCACGGAATCCATTACAAAGACTCCCGGAGGCTCCTGCACCCATTCATCCCTGAGCTTTTCCAGCGCCAGCTCAAGATTCGCGTCTCGGGTGACGAAGTCGTGCCCGGCGCGCCTCAGCGCTTCGGCTGTAGCGGGCCTGTCATCGATGATGAAACGCGCGCGAAGGTCAGCGCCGCATGCACGCAGATGCTCGAACAGGTTGATCTGCCTCGTCACATGGCCCAAGCCCGCGCTTTCCACCCAGATGTCGATCCGCCGCGTCACTGGACGATGTCAATCGCAGAGTGTGATATCCGGATTGCCCCATCTTTACACGCAACGACAACAAATGAATCGCCGTGAGCTGTAACAGTGCCGGGTGCTGCGAGCGCACCACCATGCTCGATTTCGGCCCTCCAGACTATCGCGTTCCGGCCCGCTATGGGTGCACGCGCGCCAAGATTTGGCTGTGACGTTCCGCGAATAAAACTCCAGACCTCCCGGGCCGGCCTGTTCCAGTCGATCACCAGATCCTCCGCGCGGAGACGGGGCGCAAAGGTCGCCGCGCTGTCATCCTGCTTTCTGCGCGGCAGCGACTTGCCTTCCAGCAAATCGAGCATGGCGCGACGAATCATCGGCCCAGCCAGCGCCCTGATCCGGTCTGCCAGCGTGGACGGATAATCGTCGTCATCGATCTGTATCCGCTCCTGAAAGATCACATCGCCGGTGTCCATCCCTTCATCTATGTAGTGCATGGTGAGACCGGTTTCCCTCTCGTCGCGGATCAATGCCCAGTTCACCGGCGATGTCCCACGATTTCGCGGAAGCAGCGAACCATGCAGATTCAGGAGACCCTTCGGCGGAACTGCAAGGAAATCGCGAGTCAACAGTGTCGGGTGGGCCGCACTCAGCACCACGTCTGGCGCAATGTCCTGCAGCAGGCGCACACCATCTCTCCCCGATGCCTCTCTGGAACTGAACACCGGGACCTTGGCTGCCGCGGCAAGGTCCGCGACAAGATTTCGGAAGGGATCGGTATTGCTGTCGTCCCGAGGTCTCGTGAAAACGGCTGCGACTTCGACTCCCGCTGTTTCCAACGCCCCACGGAGAACTGCTTCTCCAATTCCCCACGACCCCAGAACAACGGCTCTCACGTTAGCGTTTTGATGGCGCCAAGCGTGCCCGACACAACCCGTTCGATTTCCCCGTCGGAAAGCGACGGATAAATAGGAAGCGAGAGAATCCTGCTGCGTACGTATTCCGCACCAGGATGACGTCCGCTGTTCGGCAGATAATCATGAAGGAAATGGGCCACCGACGTTCGCGCATCCACTCCATGGGCCTGCAGGTCAGCGGCAATTGCCTCTGCCCGCGCGGTCATCGCAACGAAACGATAGTAAGTGCGGCCGGCGTTCTTGGCCGGAAGCTCCAGTGCGTCGCCGCTTTCGATGCCAGCCCGGTACCTGTCCGCAATTTCGTTCCGTCTCTTTACGAATTCGTCGAGACGAGCGAGTTGAGACAGCCCGAGGGCGGCGGAGCCTTCGACGAATCCATAATTGAATGCCGCCCGCACGGCACCCGGTGTCGGCCGGGTGTCGCTGTCGTAATCCATGAGAGCTTCAATGCGAGCGGCGGTCCTGGTATCGGAGGTGAGAACCATCCCTCCCTGACCGGTGGTCATCATCTTCGTCGAAGCGAAGGAAAGAATGGACAGGAGCCCATTGCCGCCGGCTGCCTTCGAGCCGCTGCGCGCGCCAAAGGATGATGCAGCATCTTCAACAAGCGTGACGCCAATATCCTGGAATTCGGACGCGTCCACCGCGAAACCAAAACTGTGCACCAGCACCAGCACAGGCTGTTTGGTGAGACCCTGCAGCTGCCTCTTCACCGCATCCGGAGTGATACAAAGTGTGGCCGGATCTATGTCCACCAGTACCGGATTCGCGCCGCAAGCCAGGACTACGTTCAGGACGGCCCGGCAAACGAAAGCGGGGATGAGCACCGGGTCTCCCGGCTCGACACCGGCCGCAAGCAGTGCGAGATGGAGTGCGGACGACCCGGTCGTCGTCGCGCGAGCGAATGTCCGGCCTACCCGGGCGGAAACCTGCTGCTCGAACTCGCGAACGAGCGGGCCCGATCCGACATAGCCGCCCGCGACTGCCGCACGCACAGCGTCCGCGTCACGCTCATCGAGTGTGGGCCGGGAGTGTGGGATCCAGTCGGGGCTGGTCAGACGAGATCTTCCCAATTCACCAGCTCGTCGGCCGGAATGTCACGCTTTGCGACGCGGTTCACCACATACTTGATCTCGTTCGGCTTGATGCCTGTGCCGGGACGCTTGAAGAACAGCTTGTCCATGGTGAGGGTCTCACCCTTTTTCACCGCGACTGTAGTCACGATGCTGCGGCGGAAGTGTTCGGCTTTCTTCAGTTCCGCGGCCGACAAGGTGGGCCTGGGCGATCCGAGCGCCTCGTGTATCCGTTTCGCTTCTGTGCAGATGATCCGCATCTCCGCGGGATCCGCGGAAACCTTGTGATCCCACCCTGGCATCGACTTGTCGAGCGTGAAATGCTTTTCAATTGCAACTGCGCCGAGCGTGACTGCTGCGAGCGGGATTGAAAAGCCCAGGCTGTGGTCAGAGTAGCCAACCGGAACGCCGAACACCTGCCGCATCGTTTCCATCTTGCGCAGGTTGATCAGCCTGTCCTCCGGCGGGTACAGCGAAACAACATGCATCAGACACAGGTTGTGCATCTGGTCTGGCGCGAAACACCGGACAGCTTCCTCGATCTCCGCCCAGTCCGACAGTCCCGTGGAAAGAATCGTGGGCAGTCCCTTTCCGGCGATATACCTGATGAAGTGCGGGTGATCCGTGTCCTGCGAAGCAACCTTCAGGAACGCAACACCAAGCTCCGCGAGAAAATCGATGTCGGGCTCGGTCAGCGCGGTCGACGAGAAGTCGATCCCGACCTTGTCCGCGTACTGCTTGAGCTCGACATGCTGGTCCTGGGTGCACTGGAACTTTTCAAGCTGGTCGGCGACAGTCCTGAGCCCCAGTTCCGGAGACGCCAGGTCCACGTCGCCCAGCTTTGTCTGTGTGCTCAGCTTCTGGATGTACGATTCTGTGTGTGCTGTATGGCGCCCCCACAGCTGAAACTTCACCGCGTCACAGCCGCACTCACTGGCCGCGGAGATCATCTCACGAGCCAGCGTCATGTCGCCATTATGGTTGGCCCCGATCTCCGCAATGATGTAGGCAGGCTCGCCGGGACCGACCTTGCGCCCATTTATCTCTATCGCCGTCATCAACTCGCCATCCCCTTTTTTATTGCTTCCGCAAATTTCCAGTCATCTTCGCTGTCGATGTCTACGGCCCGATACCAGGGCATCTCCCATCCGCGCTTGCCGGCAGCATGAAAAGTCAGCTCTGCCCTCAGCACTTCCGCCTTCGCCCACCACACAGCTCCTGTGGGACAAAAAACTGCGGGAAGATCCTGGCTCCGCTTGCCCAGTGATTCCGGCAGGATGTGAGTCAGCGAGAACTCTTCATCCATGGTGACTGCCCACCACGGGTTGAGCCAGCCATAATTGGTGACCGATATCTGTGTATCCGCTCCCGTTGCAGCGAACTGTGCGTGCGACGCCAGGATATCGTCGGCCGTGCGAAGCGGACAGTTGGCCATGAGCTGGCAGACGCTGTCATAATTCGCCTTGTGCGGATCGAGGCGGTTCAGTGCATCCAGGGTGACTTCCGATACTCCTGTGTGATCCCCCGATAGCGAAGCATCCCGCATGAACGGCACGGCAGCGCCAGCCGCACGCGCAATGTCGGCAATGTGTTCGCTGTCAGTGCTGACAACAACAGCGTCGAATAACCCGCAGGAAATTGCAGCCTCGATCGAATACACAATCGCAGGCTTTCCTGCGAGCATTCTCGTGTTCTTTCCCGGGACACGCTTCGACCCGCCGCGCGCCGGAATCACCGCGAGCAAACGGCTAGCCACCCGCGCTCCCGGCCGGATCACGCATGAATGTCTATCTCGGTGCGAACGGGTAAAGTCACCAGCGCGGAATCATGACCCACGAGCAGGTCCAGATTCTCGAGTTCGTCGGGATATCCCACGAAGAATTCCGTCCCGCCGCCTGCCCAGATGTCGTATGGGACGTCGTTGTTCTGTTCGTTTGCAACGCCAAGGTTGAAAAAGTACTTGCGCGCGCGCAGCGAATTCTCCGGCAGAACGATGCGAAAAGTGCCTCGTTCACCGGCGGCCAGCGGAGTCACCTGCCGCCGTCCAACCCAGGTAGTCACGACTGATTGCGTGGTGGCGTCCAGCAGGCTGAAGCTGAACACGGCGCTCTCGACCTCGGTATGCGCCTCGAACTCGACTTCAGCGACGATTGTCTCGGTCATCCGGAATTCGTGGGTCTCTTCGCCACTGTCGTTCATCAGGCGGAATGCGCCGAACTGAACCTCACCGGTTCCGCGGCGGTGCCCTTCCCAGCTGTACACACCCACCTCGCGGGGAGCCACGTTCTTGTTGGCACTTTCCACATAGGCTGCGATCACCTTTCTGGAATCACCGTCATCCACGACGGAGCCGTGGTCGATCCAGAGCACGCGATTGCAGAGATTCTCGAGGGCAGGCATCGAATGGCTCACGAACAGGATCGTGCGACCCTCACGCGCTGCTTCGCCCATTCTGCCGAGACATTTCTTCTGAAACGCCGCATCTCCAACGGCGAGCGCTTCATCCACGATGAGAATTTCGAGCTCCATGAATGCGGCCACTGCGAACGCGAGGCGCACATACATGCCGCTCGAATAGTGTTTCACCGGCGTGTCCACGAACTTCTCCACCTCGGCGAAAGCGACGATAGAGTCAAACTTCCGGCGAATGTCGGCGCGCTTTTCACCCATTATGGCGCCATTGAGAAAGACATTCTCGCGGCCGGTCAGCTCGGGATGGAATCCCGTGCCCACTTCGAGCAGCGACCCCACCCGTCCGTGCATTTCTACCCGGCCCACGGTAGGCGTCGTAACCCGCGAAAGAACTTTCAGCAGCGTACTCTTGCCGGCGCCGTTTCGGCCGATGATCCCCAGAACGTCACCCGGACTCACAGTGAAGTTGACATCCCTGAGGGCCCACAGGATCGGGGCAGCCGACGCCTCTCCCTTGCGCGATACACCGTTGCGCACTGCTCCGGCAAGTGTATCGCGCAGGGTTTTGTAGGCGCTGGGTGAGCCGCCAAGGCGGTACCGTTTCCCGACGTTCGTTGCTGTGATTACCGGCTCGCTCATACTACGTCCGCAAAAACGCGTTCCATCCTGCGGAAATAGAACAGACCGCCAACCAGCAGGACGATGACAACAACAGCAGAAACCAGAATCATCTGGCCCGGTGCGGGGCCCCCGGTAAGCGCCCATCGGAATCCCTGAATAACGCCCGTCATCGGGTTAAGTGCGTAAACAAGGCGCCACGGTCCGCTGGGAACCAGGTTGGCCGAATACGCAACGGGAGATGCATACATCCATGCCATCACGAGAAACGGAATCAGATGCTGGACATCCCTGTACTTGACGTTCAAAGCGGACAGCCACAATCCTACAGCGAGCGCGCTGGCAAGCGCGAAAAGCACCAGGACCGGAACCCAGAGGATCTCGACTCCCGGGGTGATTCCGTAGTAGGCAAGCAGTACAATCAGCACAAGGAATGCGATTGCAAAATCCACGAGGCCGGCGGCAACCGCAGAAAATGGAATGATGAGCCGGGGGAAGTAGACCTTCGTGAGCAGGTTGGCGCTTCCCACAAGACTGGTTCCTGCGCGGGTGAGTGCTCCCGAAAAGAGCTGCCAGGGAAGCAGCGCGGCGAAGCTGAAAACGGGATAAGGCAGGCCGTCCGACGGGAGATTCGCAAGCCGGCCGAACACGACGCTGAATATCAGCATCGTCAGCAGCGGCTGCAGCACTGCCCACGCAACTCCCAAAGCCGTTTGCTTGTAACGCACCTGCACATCGCGCCAGGTGAGAAAATACAGGAGTTCCCTGTACTGCCAGAGCTCGCGAAGCTTGAGTGAAACCCATCCTTCCGAAGGCTCTATAACAACTGTCGGGACTGCTTCCGTACTCAAGATCGTCCTTCTATCAGGCTCGCGATCGCCGACTGTTTCAGATACCACTCATATGTCGAGCGAATTCCTTCATCCAGGGTAACCTGCGGTTCCCAACCCGTTGCGCGCACGCGGGAGGAGTCGAGAAACTTGCGCGGTGTGCCGTCACTTCTGGATGTATCCCATTCTATGGGCCCGTCATAGCCGACGATACCGGCTACCTTTGCCGCGAGCTGCTGAATGGGAAGATCCGAACCGTAGCCGATGTTGTACAACCCTGTCGCGCCTGTCTCCATAAGGTGCAGTGCAGCGCGCGCGAGATCGTCAACATACAGAAACTCGCGAAGAGCCTTGCCCGTTCCCCAGAGCAGAACCGGCTTCATGTCGCCCTCGGCCCGCCTCAGTTTCGCCTCGTGGAACTTGCGAATCATCGCCGGCAGCACATGCGAGCTGACCAGGTCGAAATTGTCGCCGGGCCCGTAAAGATTCGTGGGCATGAGGGAGAGCCAGCTGCGACCGTACTGAATGTTCGCGGACTCCACCAGTTTCAGCCCTGCGATTTTCGCGATTGCGTATGGCTCGTTCGTGGGCTCGAGTGGTCCCGTGAGGAGGTACTCCTCCTTGATCGGCTGTTCCGCAAGCTTTGGATAGATGCAGGAGCTTCCGAAGAAAACAACCTTCTCAACCTTATGCTGCAGAGCCGAGCCGAGCACATTGCTCTGGATCTCCAGATTCTCGTGGAGAAATTCCCAGCGGTTCACATTGTTGGCGTGAATCCCCCCGACCTTCGCTGCAGCGAGAAAAACCACTTCCGGTGCTTCCTCGCGGAAGAACGACTGTACGCCGGCCTGATTTCTCAGGTCCAGCTCCGAGCGGGTCCGTACGACAACATTCCGGTATCCGCGCTGCTCCAGCTCCCGGCATACCGCCGAGCCTACGAGTCCCCTGTGTCCCGCAACGAATACGCGCTTGTTCCTTGCTGTCACACTATCACCGCGCGAAAGTCTTCCATTGCCGGCTCGAGCGTAAATGGCTCGCCGGCAATCACAGCCTTGTGGTCCGCATCGGCCATCATGTGAACCAGCTCCTGGAACCCCACTCGCGGAGTCCAGTCCAGGAGATCGCGGGCCTTCGTAGCATCACCGAGCAGCTCGTTCACTTCGGTCGGACGGAAATATCGCGGATCCACAGCGATGAGCTCCTTCCCTGTTTCGGCGTCGAATCCAGCCTCGCGTTCATCCTTGCCGCGGAACTCGATCTTGAAGCCCAGGCGCTCGAATGCCAGCTGGCAGAACTCGCGAACCGTGTGCATTTCGCCTGTGGCGAGCACGAAGTCATCCGCCTTGTCGTGCTGGAGCACCTTCCACATTCCTTCCACGTAGTCTCCTGCAAATCCCCAGTCGCGCTTGGCATCGAGGTTCCCGAGGAACAGCTTTTCCTGCTGCCCTTCCCGAATGCGGGCAGCAGCCATGGTGATCTTTCGCGTTACGAAGGTCTCACCGCGAATGGGCGACTCGTGATTGAACAGGATTCCGTTGGACGCATACAAGTCATACGCTTCGCGATAGTTCACGGTTATCCAGTACGCATACAGCTTTGCAACTCCGTATGGCGAACGCGGATAAAAAGGCGTGCGCTCGGTCTGCGGAACTTCCTGAACTTTTCCGTACAGCTCCGACGTCGATGCCTGATAGAAGCGTACCTTGTCCGTCATCTTCAGGATGCGAAGCGCTTCGAGGAGTCTCAGCGTTCCGAGGGCGTCCGAATTGGCCGTGTATTCCGGCGTTTCGAATGAAACCTGCACGTGGGACTGTGCGCCGAGATTGTATATCTCGTCGGGCTGGGTTTCCTGCACGATGCGGATGAGATTCGTGGCATCTGACAGGTCCCCGTAATGAAGAAAGAAGCGGGAATGGACTTCATGCGGATCCTTGTAGATCCCATCCACGCGCTGGGTATTGAACATGGATGAGCGGCGTTTAATGCCGTGGACCTCATACCCCTTCTTGAGTAGAAGCCGCGCCAGATACGCGCCGTCCTGACCCGTTACACCGGTTATTAGGGCTGTCTTCATAAAGTAGCCCTAATTATAGCCACTTTCGCCCAGAATGTGATGCGGAATAACGACTTACGGGTTCCAATCCCGCCTAGAACTGGAAATAAATGAACGACGTCTTGTTGAACACCCCGAAGAACAGAATTCCCAGTACCAGCCCGTAATAGACGGGCCACCGAACCCATGCAGGCTTCTCCGCCAGCATGTGGCGCATCCGGCCATGCCGCTGCATCATGTGAACGGCTTCCATGGCAAGAATGCCGAGTATCGCCAGTCCAAACACATACTTTCCCGCACCGAGATAGATCAGCGAGTCCCGCGCGCCATTTGCGTTGGAAATCGCGAGGCCGATCTGCTCCGGAATGTTCCTGAAGAGATGCGTGGCGATGTAGCTGGCTTCATGCATCGTGCGCGATCTGAAGAAGATCCATGCAAAACAGACGATCGCGAAGGTGAAACCGGTCTGGATGACCCTGTTGAGATTGTCGCGGGGCTCGATCCCAACCGACTTCTTCAACCGCTCCCGGTGCTGGCGCGTTGCATTTCCGATTACGAGATAGGCACCATGCAGCGCGCCCCAGGCGATGAATGTCCAGTTTGCGCCATGCCAGAAGCCGCTTACGAGGAAGGTGAAGAACAGGTTGAAGTTCCTGCGTGACCTTCCGACCCTGTTGCCGCCCAGCGGGATGTACAGGTAGTCCCTGAACCAGGTGGAGAGCGAGATGTGCCAGCGCTTCCAGAATTCCGAGATGGTGCGGGAAAAATACGGGCGATTGAAGTTGTCCATGAGCCGGAACCCCATGACCTGGGCCGCACCAATGGCCATGTCGGAGTATCCCGAGAAATCACAGTATATCTGGAACGCAAAGAATACGGTCGCGATGATCAGCGGAATTCCCTCGAACTGCGAAGGATTGTTGTACACGTTGTTGACCATGATCGCGAGCCTGTCAGCGATGACGACCTTCTTGAAGAGTCCCCAGGCCATGAGCTTGAGCCCGTCCGCCACGCGCTGGTCGTCGAACGAGTGCTTCTCGTAGAACTGGTGGAGAAGATTCTGCGGCCGCTCGATGGGTCCCGCCACGAGTTGCGGATAGAACATCACGTACAACGAGTAAATCCCGAAATGCCGCTCGGCCTTCTGGTGGCCCCGGTAAACCTCGACGACGTAGCTGAGCGACTGGAACGTGTGAAATGAAAGTCCTATCGGCAGAAGCAGGCCGAGCGTCTCGACCGAGTAATTCCACCCGATGAAGTGCGCGAATGCGGTGAAGTTGGCGTTGAAGAAGTTGTAGTACTTGAAGACGAAGAGGACGAGGCAGGTTGAAACAATGCTTACGACCAGCCATGTCTTCCTGCGTCCACCAACCGAATTCTCGATGAGAATTCCAGCGGCGTAGTCGATGATGATGGTGATCGCCAGAATCAGGATGTACACCGGCACGAACGCCATGTAGAACAGGCAGCTCGCGGCGAGCAGCATGAGCCACCGGAACTGGTGCGGCAGCAGGAAATACAGCGCCGTCACCACCGGGAAGAAAATCAGGAATTCAATGCTGTTGAATAGCATTTGGCTATGCAGTTCCGCTCAATTCGGTAATCCGGCGTTTCATCGACTCAGAAGTATCAGTGAAGGCTCGACGGTCTCAGCGCACCTGAGAGGAAGAAATCTCCCTCACCCCTTCCATCAGTGTCACTGTATTCCGGTGCCCGAGTTCCCGCCGTGCCTTCGAGTCATCGACCCAGTTCAGAATCCTCGCCTTTCGCCTCGGCCTTCTCCGCGACTGCTCGACCGTGGCACCTGCTACCTTCGCGCAGGTTTCTGCGATTTCAAGCAGCGAGCACAACCCACCACCGCCGATATTCCACAAACCGCCTTCCGCGTGACCAACGGCATTCGCGACGGCAGCAGCGGCATCCCGCAAATGCAGGAGATCGAACGCATCATCCAGCGGGGGATCCACGCGGATTCGGCCATCCAGCGCAGCCTGTGACAGGAAATGCCGGATCAAGCCCGATTTGTACTCACCCCCGTACAGCGATGACAGCCTGAGGACTGACACTTCGCAGTTTGCCTGGCACGCCGTCAGCGCGATTTTCTCCGATGCCCACTTGGACAGAGCGTAATAGCCCGCCGCGGCCGCATTGGGCTCCTCATCCTCCCTGCGCGGATGGCTCCATTCCCCGTACACCAGCGCACCCGACGTGAGCACGATTCGCTTCACGCCTCTCTGGATTCCCCATTCGACTACGCGTGCAGTTCCGCCCACGTTGATGTTCCAGAGCTCTTCGTCGCGCTGGTTATTGTCGAGCGAGGCGCGCCTCGCGGCAGCATGCACAATCGTGTGGGGCACGGCGCTCACCGAGGGTCCATCGGCAAGCGAAACATCCCAGACGGCGTCGGCCATCCCGGCAGAGCGGGCGCAGCCGACCACACTTTTGCCGCGCGACCTCAACTCCCGGACGACACTGTTGCCCAGTGCCCCTGACGCACCGGTGACCATCACGTCTAGGGCCAAGGAAGAATTTCTCCGCGCTTGGTGATCGAGGATCCCTTCAAGTCGCCTGCATTTAGACCGGGAATGAACACCTCGTTCCAGTACCTGAGCGCATAACCGGTTCTTCGCTCGGGCTGAGAAACCGACTCCCCGAGAAGATGGTTCCGTATCCACATCTCCGGCTCGTTGTATCCGTAGTAAGCGCGAATCGCAGTCGTTCCGGAGCAGCGGATGTTCAGCTCGAACGGAACCGGCCCGCGATTCGTCATGCGCAGCTGCACATTCAACGGTCCGCGTGGGCGCAGCTTCCGCCCGATATTCTCCAGGAAGGGCTGCAGCTCCGGCCAGTAACCCACCTCGGCCCGGAAGGTGGTACCACCGGAAAGAGTTCGCCGGGCCATGAAGGTCGCAGCCGGCTCACCGTCGCGATCAACGAACACGGCGCAGGTGAATTCCTCGGCGGCACCATCAATCTCCAGGTATTCCTGGATGATTGGGGATGGCGTGCGACTGAAGTAGAACGCGAGTTCCTCGGCATCCTTTGCGACGACGACGTTTCTGGACGCAGATCCGGAACGGGGCTTTATGACAACGGGATAGCCAGTCGCCTCTGCGAAAGCCAGAGACTCTTCCAGGGATTTGTCCCACACACATTTAGGCGCGTCGATCTGCTCGCGCGTCAGCCGCTGGAACGTGCGCGCCTTGTCACGGCAATCCCTTACCAGCTCCTGGTCGGACACCAGAACTTGCGGACCGCCTGTGGAGGCCCATTCGTCGCGGACGGCTGCAAGGGAGACAACGTCGTAGTCCGAGCCCGGAAACACTATTTCGATTCCGCGGCGCTCGAACTCTTCCCGCCAGCGCTCGAGGCTTCCCGGGTCTTCCCCTTTGGGCAGCACGAGCCCTTCCTTGCCGCGAAATAGACCGGCAGACAACGGCTGTACGTCAACCGGGTAGAGCTCGATGTCGCTGAGCGAAGAAATGCTCAGCGCCTTGCATATGCTCTGCCCAACGCCGCCGCCGGCGCCCGTCACCGCAATCTTCACTCTGAGTACGCTCCCTTCATTTATCGCCGCTCACGAAATGCTTCCAAGAAGTTCCCACAGCATCCGTGAAATGAGCATCGCTCCCAATGTTCACCTTGCATCCGGCAGTCGCCGCGATTTCGATCATCATCTCCCGCTGCAGGGAGTAGCGAGGATTCAGCTCGAACGCTTTCCCGCATTCGGCACACGCCCGGGCGATTTGCAGCAGCTCGTCGCGCGGTTGAAGATGAAACTTTGTTATCACCATTCCAAGTGGGTGACCGATAATGTGTGCCCGGCTCTTTTCTACAATTGCGAGCGCGAGAGCCAATTCGGTTTTTAGCGCGTCTCCCGGCGAGTAGTCCTTCCATGAACCTGAGGTGCCATCCGCATTTGGCGGGCTGTGGACACTTCCGACGATCGCGTCACAGATTTCCGCAACTGCCGGCGGCATATCGAGAGTCCCGCTCGTATCCAGGGCCTTGGCCTCGCAACCTACAAAAGTGGTGAGCCCGGGAATTCGCAGCGCTCTTATCTCGGCCGCAAAATCCGGAAAGTAGGTGCTCGTTCTGCGAACATGCTCGCTGAACAGCATCTCCCGAATCCCCGCACCCGCTGCTGCGCCGGCCATGTCCCGCGATGACGCGGTGCCATCTGTCCAGGTGGTGTGGTTGTGATAGTCCATCGGGACTGTGCGGTCGATGTCGGCATATGGCGTATGCCGCAGCGGGGAGCGCGACGGAATGCCGGGCTCGAGTGCGCTAGTCATGATGTGTGAGCAGTGCCGGGCATGAATGCCCGGGACGGGCTACTTGCGCTTGTGCAGATCGCTGAACGAGCCTGTGCTGCGGGAAGGCTCAGTCACGATGGGCATTCCGCCACTGGGCGTTCTCCCTCCACCCACAGCCATTCCAAGCGGAATGATGTCGATCGCCTCGGCATGGCGCGCGAGCTCCTCTGCGGCCGGCCAGCCAAGCAGCTGCAGCTTTTGCTGCAGCTCGATCCGCAGGTGTTCGCTGATGACGTGCAGGTGTGAAAGCGATGCCGCATACGACTGACCCTCTTCCCAGATGACGAGGGAACCCATGCGGCGCTCGTCGGCTGCATTGAGCGGAAGCACAATTTCCCACCAGCCTTCCGACTCATGGTCAGTGCGATTGAGCGACCACACTGGAAGCTCATCATCACCGCGCCCATCCGCGGATACGACCGAAGGACGACGATTCAGGAACCACCGCTGCAGGCGAACTTCAGCCCGGGGAATATTCTCCTCGTTGAACACCTGGCCGAGCGCCTCGAAAATCTCACGTACGTCTTCCAGCTCGTGCAGGCGCGTGCTCGCTTCACGGAAGCGCACGTTACGCCCGATCGTTTCACGCGGGCTGATGGCGCCCCGCGCAAGTCGGCCGAATTCCTGGAACTCGATGAAGCCGAGACGCTGGATGAGCAATCCGAGGCCAACCAGGCTCATCATCGAGATAAGCACTACGAGCAGCACAACGGAGTCGGCCGGATATGCGAGGAATGCACCGCCGGTGGCGAACAATCCGCAGGCGATGTAGAGAAGAAAGGCAACGTTGCGCGGAGAATGACCCCTGCCGAGCAGCCTGTGGTGAATGTGACCGCGATCAGGCGAGAAAATAGGCTGGAGACGCAGGAAGCGCCGGATGATCGTGAGTGCAGTGTCCAGGATCGGGAGACCGAGCGCAACGACAGGAATCACGATCGAGACTTCACCCGGAATCTTTTGTGCGCTGACCAGACCAAGACCAGCCAGCATGAAACCGACGAAGAGAGAGCCCGAATCGCCAAGGAAGATCAGCGCCGGATGGAAATTGAACCGAAGGAATCCAACTGTCGCGCCCGCGAGAATGACTGCCATCAGGGCAGCGTCGATATGTCCGAAGAGTGCGGCGACGGTGAACAGCGTCGTAAGGGCAAAAAGTGCGACTCCCCCGGCAAGCCCATCCAGTCCGTCGATGAGATTGAAAGCGTTGCTGATTCCAACGAGCCAGGACACTGTCACGAGAATAGCCAGCCATGGCGCGAGCACGAACGTGCCCAGAAATGGCAGCGTAATCGCATTGAAACTGACACCGAAAGACGCGACGCCAAAAGCTATGGTGACCTGCACGAGCAGCTTGTAGCGGGCACGCATCGGCCTCAGGTCATCATAAAGCCCAAGGGCGAACATTCCACCGCCGCCGAGCAGCACTGCGAAGAGTGCCTTGCCAATCGGCAGTGTGTGAAAAATGTCCTTCGCTGACAGCGCTGCGACGGCAAGGATGACGGAGATGAAAAGTGCAACGCCGCCGAGCCGCGGGATCGGCTCCGTGTGGATTTTGCGGTCATCGACCGGGTCCACGAGACCAATTCTGCGAGCATGGGAACCGACAAAGCGGGTCAGACTCAGCGAGCTGACGAGCGCGATCAGAAAACCGATCGAATATTGCTGAATGTTAGCGTTCAAAACGTATGTGCTTGTCGGTCAGGCAGGTGCAATCCGAGTGGTCAGTGAGGTGAGCCAAGTACGTTGCCTTGAATATGTTACGGCTTTTCTAATAAGTAAACACCTAACTCCTGCAGAGCCCTGGCTGACGACAAGACCCCGGTCATCGCAAAGATAAAATCATTTGTTCTCGCCAGTCGCTGAGGCGTCGATCCCTGCACACCCCCGACACTGGCCGAAATCCCAACTCTCCGCTAGGGCACCTTGCTGACGGTTGCTCCTGCGCGCTGGAGCCGGCCCATGGTCGCTTCACCGATGCGGGCCGTCAGGATAATGTCCCCGTCGTCCGACCTTTGATCCAGTACTTCACCAAAACGGTGAATTTCAGCAAGCAGCTTGCCCTCACTGGACGGGATTCTTATTTCCGACAGGTTCCGGTCCTTCCGTGCACTCGCGAGCAGCGCACGCTTCAGCGGATCCAGCCCATCTTCCCATACAGTCGAAACAAAGACCGCGTTCGGAATCAGATTTCCAATTCGCTCCCGCATTCCGGCCAGATCTTCCTCGCTCAACAAATCAATCTTGTTGAAGACGTAAAGCTTCGCCTTCTCGGCCGCGCCCAGCTCCGCAAGCACTTCATCAACGACAAACCTCTGCTCTTCCCATCGGGGATGACTGGCATCCACAACGTGCAGAAGGAGATCGGAATGAACCACTTCCTCGAGCGTCGCCCGGAAGCTGGCAACGAGGTTGTGAGGGAGCTTGCGGATGAACCCTACGGTGTCGCTCAGGAGAACCTTGTAGTTCTCACCCAGCGAGATCTCGCGCGTCAACGGGTCCAGCGTAGCGAAAAGCCGGTCCTCCACGAAGACATCCGGCGAGCGCGAGATCGATCTTAGTATGGACGATTTTCCAGCGTTGGTGTAACCAACCAGTGACGCCAGGAACTCATTCCGCCGCCCCTGCCGCTGGACCTCTCGCGCACGCTGAACCTCATCCAGACGCTGCTTGAGGATCTTGATCCGGTGGTTGATGAGACGCCTGTCCGTCTCGAGCTGTGTTTCTCCAGGGCCTCTGACTCCAATGCCACCGCGGAACTTCTCGAGGTGGGCCCACATCCTGGTGAGCCGGGGCAGCATGTACTGAAGCTGGGCAAGTTCCACCTGCATCTTCGCCTCCTTCGATCTCGCCCTCGTCGCAAAGATGTCGAGAATCAGCTCAGCGCGGTCCATCACGCGCTTCCCTGTCGCGTCCTCGAGATTCTTTCCCTGCGAGGGCGAAAGCTCATCATCGAAGATGATCAGCGAGGCATCCTTTTCCTCGATGAAGCGGCTCAGCTCCTCGACCTTCCCCTTGCCCAGGTATGTCGCGGCGTTCGGCTTGTCGATGTTCTGCACCATCTCACCGACAACAACCGCCCCCGCAGTATCCGCCAGCTGGGCGAGCTCTTCCAGGTGCTCACCCACATGATGCCGCGCGTCAGAGCGCTTGAGCGGCGCCCCGACGAGCACCACACGCTCGACCGGGGACGACAGCTCTATGATTTCGCCTTTAGAAATTCTCTACCTACCTCGTCTGGGTCGTGCCGCTCGCGGTGAACCTTCCCGTCCTGTCATAGGGACGTGTAAAGTTACCGATTGGCGTCGATACAGTCAGGTCTCCCAGTACTCGCCAGTTCACGCTGCCGGTATTCAGAATCGAGCGTCCCACTGAGCCGATTCCGGAATAGGTGAAATCCAGCGGCAGGCGAATAATGGTCGAGTCATTGTCCTGTACAGTAAAGCGGGAATCGAGCGAGCCGGTTCCAACCTGAACTCCATCCCCTGCCTGGAGATTGTACGTGAGACGCGTGCCTTCCAGTTTGTAACCGTTGGGATTGTACACGCTCAGGACGATGTCCACAGAGCCGCCGGTCAGGCCGAGCCCCTTTATTTCGACATTCTTGAAGTTCACGACGGGCTCCTTGAATCCACCCAGGGCGCCAAGCGTCGCACAGCCGGTAACCGCCAGCACCGCCGCGAATACTGCGATCAACTTCTTCTTCATGACCTGCCCCTCCCATTTCCCGTGATTGTTTTTCGGAGCTCTATTCGGGTCCTTCGCCGGCATCTTTGTCCACTTTTTCTGACACCTGTCCGGACACCTTCGCCCTCAGATCAGCCCACCACGCCAGCCTCTTAGCCACCTCCTTCTCGAATCCGAAGGGTCCAGGCTCATAAAACACGCTGCCGCGCAGCCGATCAGGGAGGTACTCTTGCGGGATGTATGCCTCAGGAACCGAGTGGGCATACTGATACCCCTGGTGATACCCGAGCTCCTTCATGAGAGTGGTCGGAGCATTCCTTATATGTAGTGGCGGCGGCTCAGCTGGAGTCTCCCGCGCAGCTTCGAATGCCGCATTGAGCGCCATGTAGGCCTTGTTCGATTTCGGGGCGGTGGCGAGATAGATGATCATCTCGGCCATCGGCAGGAATCCCTCCGGCGGACCGAGCATGTGAAACGCATCTCTTGCCGCAATCGCAAGCTGAAGGGCATTTGGATCCGCCAGCCCCACGTCCTCTGCCGCCATGGCTATCGCCCGCCGGAAGATGGTCATTGGATCTTCCCCTCCCTCCACCATCCGCGCCGCCCAGTAGAGTGCCGCGTTGGGATCGCTGCCGCGCAGCGACTTGTGGAACGCAGACAGCAGATTGAAATGGGCTTCGCCGCTCTTGTCGTGGTGGGCGAACCGCTTCTGAAGCGCTCCGCGAATTTCGTCCAGCGTGATGCGGCCGCCTTCACCCACATGCGCGGCCGCCGCCTCGAGTACCGTGAGCGCCCGGCGTGCATCACCGTCGCTCTGGACGGTGAGAAATTCGATTGCATCCGGGTCCACAGTGAGCGACATGCCGCCCAGCCCTCGGTCGCCGTCATCGAGCGCACTCTGAACTACCCTGCGAAGATCGTCGGGCGTCAGCGGGTTCAACACGAACACCCGCGCACGTGACAGCAGTGCGTTGTTCAGCTCGAACGAGGGATTCTCGGTTGTAGCGCCCACGAGTGTGATGGTTCCAGCTTCCACATGAGGAAGAAACGCATCCTGCTGTGCACGATTGAACCGGTGGATCTCATCCACGAACAGGATTGTCTGCCGCCCCATCTCGAGCCGTGACTCGGCTGCCGCGATGACCTCGCGAATGCGCGGAACCCCTTCGGTCACCGCCGAGAATGGGACGAATTCCCGATCGGTATACTCGGCGATCATACGACCCAGCGTTGTCTTCCCGGTCCCGGGCGGTCCCCAGAAAATCATCGAGCCAATCTTGCCACCCTCGATGGAAACGCGGAGCGGTTTCCCGGGGGCAAGGAGATGTTGCTGCCCGACAAATTCCTCCAGCTTTCGAGGGCGCATGCGCGCTGCAAGAGGAAGCGCGCCGGCGCGGCCGCTCCAGAGGGACTCCGATTGTGATCCGGTCTTTCGAAACGCCTTGGGCATTACTGGAGCTTAGCTGCTAATTCGCGCTCGCGCGCTGCTGAATATTCCGCAAGGCAGCGCGCGCGCACTGGTGCCCACAACGCTCCCTCACTGCTTCTGGTCTTTCGACGACATTCGGTGTCGCGGTAAACCAGCCAGGCCCTTTGCGCCGTACGGAGACGCTCTTCCTCCGCGGGACCCAGCTGCCCAACAAGGCGCTGATAGGTACGGTTGAGAGATGCGTCGCTCCTGGCGAGATACTGCATCAGGCATCGCCTCTGATCCGGGGCCGCGGGCGAGCTGCACGCGCCCGCATCTCTGCGCGGAGCCGCGGTTCCCTTCGTGGCTGGGTCCACGGATGGCTGTCGCGCGGGCTCCGGCGGTGCGTTTCGAACGGGAGCCTTTGCAGGTTCGCCTCGGGTGACGACGCGCGTTACGGTGTCCTCATCCATCGCTACGTCGGCCGCTTCGGCGTAAAGAAGAGTATCATCGCCGGCTAGTGCGAGGTCGCGCGCGAGCGACGTATCCTGTTCCAGCTCGTTGAGCGCTGCCTTGGTCCTGAAATCATTCCCCTGGCAGGCGAAGAGGACCAGAAGGGAAATTGCGGTAAGTATGTTCCTGTAGTTCATCGGGCTCTCGGCATTTGACTGCCGCACCATATTGCGAACAACGGGCCGAAGATTCAGCGCAGCGCCTGTCGGCTAAAGACGATCGAGCAAACCAAGGACACGACTCTCGATCTCATCGCGCACCCTGTTGAATTCATCCCCCTCGAGAAAGCGGGGATCGGGAAGATCCCAGTCTTCCCGATGAGCCGCAGGCATGAACGGGCACTCATCCCCACAGCCCATTGTAATGATCCAGTCGTAACCTTCCTGCGGAATTTCTGCGAGGCTCTTCGACAAATGAGTGGACAGGTCGTAGCCCTTTTCCTTCATCGCCTCTATGGCCTTCGGATTGATGCGACCGGAGGGGTGTGATCCCGCGCTGAAAGGATCTATCCTCCCCGCCCCATGCATGCGCGCGAAAGCCTCGGCCATCTGGCTTCTGTTGGAGTTTTCGACGCAAACAAAGAGAACCCGTTTCACA